>NZ_JBEXQG010000030.1:0-95960 GCF_040612485.1 Streptomyces sp. NPDC006385 | reverse complement strand
GGGTCGCCTTCCGGTCTTCCGACCTCTCGGTCTTCCGACTTTCCGGCCTCTCAGCCCGGACTAGGGGGCGATCGTGTTCGGCGCTTCGCGCCTGCGCGCGTTCGCCCCCTCGACACCGGCGCACCCCCTTGGCTTGCGGGACTGCCACCGTGAGGGTCACTCGGTGGCGATGGCGCGCAATACGTCCAGGCGTGCCGCTCGGCGTGCCGGGCGCAGGCCCGCCAGGGCTCCGGCCGTCAGGCCGACCAGGGCCACCAGTGCCAGTTGCAGGGGCGGCATCGCGAAAGCGAAGGCGCTGTCGCTCGCGCCGTCGGAGGCCCTTACCAGGACCCAGCCCAGGAAGGCGCCGAGAGCCAGACCGCCTACCGTGCCGAAGGCCGCGACCAGGATCGATTCCCAGCGGACCATCGCGCGCAGCTGGGAGCGGGTCTGGCCCACGGCCCGCAGCAGGCCCAGTTCGCGGGTGCGCTCGTGGATCGCCAGGGTGAGCGTGTTGGCGATGCCCAGGAGCGCGATGAGCACCGCGAGGGCGAGGAGCGCGTAGACGAGGGTGAGCATCATGTCGATTCCGCCCGCCGAGGACTGCGCGTACTCGTCGCGGGTCTGGACTTCGGGGTTGCCGTACCGGGCGGTGACCTGCTCCACCGCCGCCTTGCCCTGGTCCGTGCTCACGCCGTCCTTGAAGGAGACGGCGAGGAGGGTGTCGGCGTCCTGGGTGCGGTGCGGGGCCCATGCCTCGCGGGTGACGACGTAGTCGCCGGCGAGCTCGGACTGGCCGTAGACCGCGCGGACCGTGAAGGTCTCCTGTCGTCCGTCGGTGAAGGTGAGGCGGGTCTTGTCGCCAGTCGTCAGGTTCTGCTTGTCGGCCTCCTTCCCGGTGATGGCGATGCCGTCGGTGCCGAGGTCGCGCAGGGAGCCGTCGACGTGGCCGAGGTCGAAGGTGCGTTCCAGGGCGACAGGGTCGGTGACCGTCAACGCCCTGCCCCTGCCGTCGACTTCGGCGACCCCGCGGCCGAGTCCCACGGCCGTGTCCACCTCGGGCAGTCGCTGGACCTCGTCGGCGAGGCGAGGGCTCAGTCCGCTGCCGCCAGCCCCGAACGCCGGTGTGCTCACGGCGACGTCACCGGCGAAGGAGCGGGAGACGGTCTGGTCCATGGTCGCCTTCAGCGAGGCGCCGAACACCGTGAACAGGGAGACGACGGCCACACCGATCATCAGGGCGCTCGCGGTGGCGGCCGTCCGCTTCGGGCTGCGCAGGGCGTTGCGCCGGGCCAGTCCGCCGGTGACGCCGCGCAGGCGGTCGAGGGGGCCGCCGAGGACGCGTACGGCCGTGGTGGAGGCGACGGGGCCGAGCACCACGAACGCGGCCAGGGCGAGGGCGGCGCCGGTCCCCGCCAGCCAGATCGACGGGGTCAGCAGGACTCCGCTGAGCGTGACGCCGATCGCGAGGGCGATCAGGCCCAGGCCGGTGACGGCTCGGGCACGGGAGGCGCCGGAGGTGTCGACGGCCGTTTCTCGCAGGGCGGCCAGGGGTGCGGTGCGGCCGGCGCGTACGGCGGGCAGCAGCGCGGAGCCCAGGCAGACCACGATGCCGACCGCGAGGGGCAGGGCCATGGAGAGCGCGCTGATCACCAGGTCGCCCTCGGGGAAGGGGAATCCGATCGCCGGGAACAGCGCCTGGAGTCCGGCGGCGATGCCGATGCCGCCCGCGAGTCCGGCCGCCGACGCGGTGACGGCCACGGCGGTCGCCTCCGTGAGGGTGGACGCGGCGACCTGGCGGCGGGAGGCGCCGAGGGCGCGCAGCAGGGCGTTCTCGCGGCTGCGTTGGGCCACGACGATCGCGAAGGTGTTGTGGATGGAGAAGGTCGCCACCAGGAGGGCCACGCCTGAGAACACCAGGAGGAAGGTGGTGAAGAGGGTCAGGAACTGACTGGCGATCATGTCCGTGTTCTCCTCGGCCGACTCCTGACCTGTGATGGCCTCGACTCCGTCGGGGAGCAAGGGGGTCAGGCGGTCGACCAGCTCCTGCTGGCTGACGCCGGGTTCGGCCCGCACCTGGATGCTCGCGGCCTCGCCGGGCCGCGCGGTGAGGTACTTCTCGGCGTCGGCCCGGGTCATGCCGGTGAAGGTCACCTGCGCCATGCCGTCCTCGCCGCCGAAGGTCGCCAGTCCGACGATGGTCACCTTGACGGGGTCGGGGGTGCGCAGGGTCGTCGTGTCGCCGATCCTCAGGTCGCCGCGGTCGGCGGTCCCGCGGTTCACGACGACCTCGCCGGGCTGCCGCGGGGCGCGGCCCTCGGCCAGGCGGTACGGGTTGAGTTCGGGGTCGGTGATCCAGTTGCCGGCGAGGGTGGGCGGGCCCTGGCCGCCGATGGGGTCGCCGTTCTTGCCGACGAGTTGGCCGGCGCCCTGGATGCTGGGCGCGGCGGCCGCGACGCCGGGGGCCCGCTCGATCGTGCTCACCAGGCCGGCGTCGACGGGCTCGCGTACGCCCTCGCTCTCACCCGGCGTGGTGATGGCGTCGGCGCTGCGGACGACGGCGTCTGTGCCGCTGGTGGCGTTGCCGAACATGGTGTCGAAGCTCGCGCGGAGCGTGTCGCCCATGACGAGGGTCCCGGCGAGGAAGGCGACGCCGAGGAACACCGCGAGGAACGTGCCGGCGAAGCGGCGCTTGTGGGCGCGCAGGGAGGACACGCTCAGTCGGACGGACGCGTTCATGACGGCACCTCGAAGGCTTTCATCCGGTCCAGGACCTTGTCGGCGGTCGGGCATTCCATACGGTCGACCAGGCGGCCGTCCGCGAGGAACACGACCTCGTCGGCGTGAGCGGCGGCCACCGGGTCGTGGGTGACCATGACGACCGTGCGGGACGTCTGGCGGACCGCGCGGCCGAGCAGGCCGAGGACCTCCTCTCCGGAACGGGAGTCGAGGTTGCCGGTCGGCTCGTCGGCGAAGACGACGTCCGGCTGCCCCGCGAACGCCCTTGCCACGGCGACGCGTTGCTGCTGGCCGCCGGAGAGCTCGGAGGGCCGGTGGTGGAGCCGGTCGCGCAAGCCGACGACGTCGATCAGCGCGTCGAGCCACTCCGGGTCGCCCTTCGCGCCCGCGAGGTCGAGAGGCAGCGTGATGTTCTCCGCGACGGTCAGGGTGGGCACCAGGTTGAACGCCTGGAAGACGAAGCCGACGCGGTCGCGGCGCAGGAGGGTGAGGCGGCGGTCGTCGAGGGTGCTCAGGTCGGTGTCGCCGATGTGGGCGGTGCCCGAGGTGAGCGTGTCGAGGCCGGCCGCGCAGTGCATCAGGGTGGACTTGCCGGAGCCCGAGGGCCCCATGATCGCGGTGAAGCGGCCGACCGGGAAGCCGACGCTCACCCCGTCCAGGGCCCTCACGCTGGTGTCGCCGGTGCCGTACACCTTCACGGCGTCGACGACCCGGGCGGCGGTCCGGGTGACGGTGGTGGTCGTCATGCCGCACCGCCCTTGCCCGTACGGCCGAACTGCTCGTCCAGGACGGACAGTCGGCGCCAGTACTCGTCCTCGTCGATCTCGCCGGAGGCGAAGCGGTGGCCGAGCACGGTGATGGGTGAGTTGTCGTCGGCGGCGGGCCGCCAGGGGCCGCCGCGGCGTCCGCGCCACACCGTGCGGCGCAGCAGCGTGACGCCGCCGATCACGACGGCAGCCCAGATCAGGGGGAAGAGGAGGATCCACGGTCCGGGGCCGCCGTCTGCGAAGTGAGCCAGGGTCTGCATCTGGAGTCATCTCCCGAGTCGGTTCGTTCGGTTCGTTCGGTTCGTTCGGTTCGTTCGGTCGGTTCGGTCGGTTCGGTTCGGTGATGCCTCGAGACTCGCTCCCGAGCGGGGTCCGGGTCGTCGTACGGCCAGCGGCAGTGCGCGTACCTCGCGGGGAGTACGCGGGGCTGATTCCGCTGCTTCGAGAAAGCGTTCAAGGCCGGCTCGACTTCTGTAACTACTAGTATGTACAGTGACGGTATGAGCACCTCGGACACCTCGGACCGACTGATCGAGTCCACCCGTGAGCTGCTGTGGGAGCGCGGCTATGTGGGCACCAGCCCCAAGGCGATCCTTGAGCGCTCGGGCGCCGGGCAGGGCAGCATGTACCACCACTTCAAGGGGAAGCCCGATCTCGCCCTGGCCGCGATCAGACGGACCGCCGAGGAGATGCGCGCTACCGCCGCGGAAGTACTCGACGGTCCCGGAGCGCCGTACGAGCGCATCGAGGCGTATCTGCGGCGGGAGCGCGATGTGCTGCGCGGCTGTCCGATCGGGCGGCTGACGATGGATCCGGAGGTGATGGCGAGCGACGAGTTGCGCGCGCCGGTCGACGAGACGCTCGACTGGCTGCGTGAGCGGCTCGCCGGGATCGTCGAGGAGGGCAAGGAGCAGGGCAGGTTCGCGCCCTGGCTCGACGGCGAGGAGGTCGCGGCGACGATCGTCGCGACGGTCCAGGGCGGCTACGTCCTCGCCCGCGCGTCCGGTTCGCCCGCCGCCTTCGACGTCGGCGTACGGGGTCTGCTCGCCCTTCTCTCACCACACTAGAAGGCGGCCCGATGCACGCGATGCAGTACGAACTCACCCTGCCCGCCGACTACGACATGGAGATCATCCGCCGACGCGTGGCACACAAGGGGCACTTGCTCGACGCGTGGGCGGGCCTGGGCCTGAAGGCGTATCTCGTGCGCGAGCGGGGTGTGCACGGAGCGCCGGTCAACCAGTACGCGCCGTTCTATCTGTGGAACACCGTCGCCGGCATGAACGGCTTCCTGTGGGGAGGCCCGTTCCAGGGCATCGTCGACGACTTCGGGCGCCCGTCGGTACGGCAGTGGTCCGGGCTGGCGTACCAGGAGGGCGTAGCCGCCCGCTCCCCCGCGCGGGCAGCGGTGCTGCGGACCCGACAGGTGCCGGACGGGGTGCCGTTGACCGACTTCATGGCGGACGCGGTGCGCGAGAACGAGCGGCTGGCCGGCGCGGACGGCGCGGTGCTCTCGGCGTCCGCCGTGGACACGAGTCGCTGGCAGACAGTCCACTTCTCCGTGTGGGACAACGACACGCCCAAGGCCGACGGCGACCTGTACGAGGTGCTGCACCTGTCCGCGCCGGGGCGGGACCGTTTGCCGTGCTGACGGCGAAGGGGCAGGACGAAGGGGCAGGACGAAGAGGGAGGACAACGAAAGAAGGCGAAGACATAGCAGTGGAGACGCGCATCTGCCCCAACCGCGGGGGCGGAGCTGGTTCCGAGACCTTGCCGTTCATGGTGTTCTCGCAAGGAGGCCCATCTCGTCGAGGCCCTCGCGCACGGCGCGCAGGCCCGCGCGGGAGATGGTCAGGGCGATCGGGCCGGTGACGTTCTCGCAGGAGCGCTCGTACGCCGTCGCCTCGTCGTCCCCGGCGAGTCGGAAGCGGGCGGGCGGCCCTGTGGAGCCTGACGTCGGCCTGACGCGGGCAGGCGCCACTTTCGCAACAGACCCTAGAGCCTGCTGTCGTCCAGCCGTCCGATGTGGGCCACGTTCCCCCGGTCCTCGGCGTCGGTGCTCGCCTCGGCCGCGAACCAGGCGTCGAGGATCTCCTTGAGCAGGGGCTCGGACGTCAGCCGCAGGCTGAGGGCGAGCACATTGGCGTCGTTCCAGCGGCGGGCGCCGTCCGCGGTGTAGGCGTCCGCGCACAGGGCGGCGCGTACGCCCGGCACCTTGTTCGCGGCGATCGACGCGCCCGTGCCGGTCCAGCAGCACACGACCGCCTGGTCCGCCGTGCCGGCGGCGACCTCGCGGGCGGCGGCCTCCGAGCAGGGCGCCCACTGGGTGTTCTCGCCGGGGCTCAGCGCGCCGTGGGTGACCACCTCGTGGCCGCGCTCGCGCAGCTCGGCGACGAGGAGGCGGGCCACGGGTTCGTCCATGTCCGAGGAGACGGAGATCCGCATGGGTCGAGCCTACCCCCGGGCGTGCGCCCGGCCGAGCCGCGGCCGAGCATGGAGGTGACCGGCGGGAACGGCCGAGGAGGAGCCATGCCGACCCTGCACATCGAGCACCCGATCAAGGACTTCGCCACCTGGAAGTCGGCCTTCGACCGTTTCGCCCCGCAGCGCGCCGAGGCGGGCGTACGGCACCACCGCGTCCAGCGGCCGGTCGACGACCCCGCCTACGTCGTCGTGGACCTGGACTTCGACGAGGTGGCCGACGCCGAGCGGTTCCTGGGGTTCCTCAGGACGCGGGTGTGGTCGTCGTCCGAGAGCGCCCCGGCGCTGGCCGGTGCGCCCCGGACCCGGATCCTGGAGACCGCGGAGGAAGGCTGAGCCCTATGTGAGCGCGCCGAGCGGGTCGTCCAGTACCGGCTGCCAGGCCAACTCGGCGGCGCCGACCAGGCTGTTGTGGTCGAGCGTGCAGGCGAGGATCGGGACACCGCCGCTCTGGCCCCACAGGCTGCGGTCGGCGACGACCGCGCGCAGACGGTCGGGGTCGGTGTCGAGGAGGGTGCGGTGCAGGCCACCGAGGATGATGCGGTCCGGGTTGAGGATGTTGACCAGCCCGGCCAGGCCCAGGCCGAGGCGGTCGATGAGCGCTTCGGTGGCCGTGCGGACCGCCGGGTCGTCGTACTGGGTGCGGATGAGGTCCTTGGCCTGCTGGAGCAGGGACACCTCGGGGCCGGGCTCGCGGCCGGCCGCCGTGAGGAGGGCCAGCGGGTCGGCCTCGACGTCCAGGCAGCCCCGGCTGCCGCAGTGGCAGGGTCTGCCCTCGGGGTTGACGGTGAGGTGGCCGACCTCCAGGGCCAGGCCCGAACTGCCGGTGTGCAGACGGCCGTCCAGCACCAGCGCACCGCCGACGCCCCGGTGCCCGGTGGCGACGCACAGCAGGTCGCGGGCGCCGCGGCCCGCGCCGTGCCGGTGCTCGGCGAGCGCGGCGAGGTTGACGTCGTTGGCGGCGAAGGCGGGGCCGGTGATCCCGGCCGCGCGCACGCACTCCGTGAAGATCCGGCGGACGGGCGCGCCCACGGGCCACGCCACGTGCAGGGGGTTCAGGGCCAGGCCGTCCGGTTCGGCGACCGCGGACGGCACGGCGAGTCCGGCGCCGACACAGCGCCGCCCGGTGTCGCGCAGCAGGTCGGCGCCCGCTTCGACGACCGATCCGAGGACCTTCGCGGGATCGGCGTCCACGGTCTCGCAGCCGGGCGCGGTGGCGACGATACGGCCGCCGAGGCCGACCAGCGCCGCCCGGAACCCGTCGGCGTGCACCTGTGCGGCGAGGACGACCGGACCGTCCTCGGCGACCGCCAGCCGGTGCGAGGGCCGCCCCTGCGAACCGGCCGCGGCGCCGGGCCGGGCGTCGACCCTGATCAACCCGAGCGCCTCCAGTTCGGCGGCGACCGCGCCTGCCGTGGCCCTGGTCACCCCGAGCTCGGCGGTGAGGACAGCGCGCGTGGGGGCGCGTCCGGTGTGCACGAGCTCCAACGCGGGTCCGAGCGCACCGCGCCCCCGGTCCAGCCGCGTCCTCGAGGTGGTCCCTTCCCCCGCCGGCCGGGGGTCCGCCTTGCCGCTCATGAGGGCGAGTCTCCCATGATCCGCGGGTGCGGCGGCCTACCGCCCGCTCACCCTGAGCGTGATGTTCAGCCGCCCGGTCAGCCCCAACTCCGGCGGCGCGGTGCCCGGCCGCACCTTCGGCACGCCGTGGTGGGCGAGCCGCGCCGGGCCGCCGAACACGAACAGGTCGCCGCTGCGCAGTTCGACGTCCGTGTACGGCCGGGTCCGCGTCTCGGTGTTGCCGAAGCGGAAGACGCAGGTGTCGCCGAGGCTCAGGGACACCACCGGCGCGTCCGAGTCCTCGTCGCTGTCGCGGTGCATGCCCATGCGGGCGTCGGCGTCGTAGAAGTTGATCAGTGCGATGTCGTACGCCACCGGCTCACCCGGCGCGCGCTCCCCCAGCGCGTCCCGCACCGCGCGGCGGCCCAGCTCGCCCAGCCGGTCCGGGAACGGTTTCACCGGGGCGCCGTCGCCGTCGACGACCGTGCGGGCATAGCCGTACGGGTACCAGTGCCAGCCCAGGCAGACCTGCCGGGCGGTCATCGTGCCGCCGCCGGGCGTGCGGACCGTGCGCAGCCCGGCCGGCGGTCGCGCCCACTCGCGGCAGGCCGCCAGCAGCTCGCGCTGGTGCTCCGCGTCCAGCCAGTCGGGCACGTGCACCGCGCCCGGCGCGACCTCGGTACGCCCCCGGGGAAACAGCTCGGCGTCCATGCCTTCCATCCTCCCGCACCGGCCATGAGCTGCGGCTCGGCCGGCGGCGGGTCCGGGCGGGTGCCCGGGGTCGCTTAGCCTTGACGCACGATGAACGAGCGTATGAAGACGCCCTGGGGCGAGCCGGCGCTGACCCGATTTCCGGAGGACCCGCGCGACAGGCTGCGCGCCTGGGACGCCTCCGACGAGTACCTCCTCAGGCACCTCGCGCAGCGGGAGGTCCCGCTGTCCGGCTCGGTCGTGGTCGTCGGCGACCGCTGGGGCGCCCTGGTCACGGCGCTCGCGGCGCACCGTCCGACGCAGATCACGGACTCGTACCTGACCCAGGAGGCGACCCGGGCCAATCTCGCCCGGCACGGCGTCGAGCCCGGCACGGTCCGGTTGCTCACCACGCAGGACGCGCCGCCGGAGCGCGTCGACGTCCTCCTCGTGCGGGTGCCGAAGAGTCTGGCGCTGCTGGAGGACCAGTTGCTGCGGCTGGCGCCCGCCGCCCACGCGGACACCGTGGTGGTCGGCACGGGCATGGTCAAGGAGATCCACACCTCGACGCTCCAGCTGTTCGAGCGGATCCTCGGACCGACCCGCACCTCGCTCGCGGAGAAGAAGGCCCGACTGATCTTCTGCACGCCCGAGCCGTCGCTCGCGCGGCCGGCCAACCCATGGCCGTACACCTACACTCTCCCCGACGGCGTCGGCGCGGTCTCGGGACGCACGGTCGTCAATCACGCGGGCGTCTTCTGTGCCGACCGGCTCGACATCGGTACCCGCTTCTTCCTCGGCCACCTGCCGGACGGCGGGCGCGGCGGGCGCGTGGTGGACCTCGGGTGCGGCAACGGTGTCGTCGGTACGGCGATGGCGCTGGCGAACCCTCAGGCCGAGGTGCTGTTCGTGGACGAGTCGTTCCAGGCCGTGGCGTCGGCGGAGGCGACGTACCGGGCGAACGGGGTGCGGGGGCACGCCGAGTTCAGGGTCGGGGACGGGCTGGCGGGCGTGCCGGCCGGGAGTGTGGACCTCGTGCTCAACAATCCGCCGTTCCACTCCCATCAGGCGACGACCGACGCGACGGCCCGGCGGATGTTCACGGGCGCCCGGCGCGCGCTCAGGCCGGGCGGTGAGCTGTGGGTGATCGGCAACCGGCATCTCGGCTACCACGTGAAGCTGCGACGGCTGTTCGGCAACTGTCAACTGGTCGCGAGCGACCCGAAGTTCGTCGTGCTGAGGGCTGTCAGGCGGTAGGCGTCACGGGGCGTCGGCGTCGGCGTCGCCGAAGCGGTAGCGGTTCAGGCGGTACGACTCGATCTCGCGGCGCCGGATCACCGTCATGGCCCGCAGCAGCAGCCGTACGGAGAGCGGGACGGCATCGCGGACCGAGCCGGTGAAGTCGGCGAAGGTCCGGGATTCCGCGAGGCGGACGTCGGGGCGCCAGGTCTCGACCTCCCTGGGGTCGTCGCAGCGCCAGCGCATGCGGGCGGCCATCTTGGCGAGGACGTCGTGGCTGTCCTGCCGGTCGATGACGTGGCCGTTGGCCGTCTCCAGGGCCAGTTCGGCGCCGGACAGCTCGTCACCCACGAGGTCGAACACCGTGCGGACCTGGTCCTGGTCGAGGTAGATCAGCACCGCCTCGGCGACCAGGAAGTGCGGCCCCGGGCTCGCGCGCACCGCCTCGGTCCAGGTGGGATCCGTGACGGAGGCGGCGAGGGTGCGCCTGCGGTCGGTGTCCTGGAAGAAGGTGCGGCGCAGGGTGATGACGTCGGGCAGGTCGAGGTCGAACCAGTGGACCGTGCCGTTGTCCAGGCGTTCGAACCGGGTGTTGAGGCCGGTACCGATCTCGACGACCGTTGCGCCCGGGTGGTGGCGCAGGAAGTCGGCCACCCAGGCGTCGAACTGGAGTGTGCGCAGTGTGGCGCCGATCAGGCTCCTCGCCCCGTCGAAGCGCGAGAAGTCGTAGTCGAGGGAGTCGACCATCTCCACGGCCTTCGGGTCGTGTATCAGGCCGTTGCGCTTACGCGTCTGCACGGCCCGCCCGTAGAGCGGGATGAGCAACGTCTCCTGGATCTCGCCCAGTTGGGGAGTCGACTTCGACTTAGGCATACCTAAGTATGCACACGTTCTCCGGGTCTGGGAGCCCCCAGCAGCCGGACGATGCGGGCCACCGCCCGAACCATCGCCTCCCGTCCCACGCTGAGGTACGTGCGCGAGTCGACCGCCTCGGGGTGGGCGGCGAGGAAGTCGCGGATGGCGGCCGTCATGGCGATGTTGAGGGCCGTGCCGACGTTGACCTTGGCGATGCCGCCCGCCACCGCCGTGGTCAGTTCGCCGTCGGGGACGCCGGAGGAGCCGTGCAGGACGAGGGGGACGTCCAAGGTGGCGGACAGGTGTTTGATGAGCTCGTGGTCGAGAGTGGCGGTGCGGGTGGTCATGGCGTGGGAACTGCCGACGGCCACGGCGAGGGCGTCGACGCCGGAGTCGGCGACGAAGGCGTGCGCCTCGGCGGGGTCGGTGCGGGCGCCGGGGGCGTGGGCGTCGAGCGGCGGCTCACCGTTCTTGCCGCCCAGTCGCCCCAACTCCGCCTCGATCCACAGCCCTTGGGCGTGCGCCCAGTCGACCGCGGCCTTCGTCGCGGCGAGGTTCTCGGCGTAGGGCAGTCGGGCCGCGTCGTACATCACCGAGCTGAATCCGGCGTGTGGCGCCTGGCGGAGCAGGTCGTCGCTCTGGATGTGGTCGAGGTGCAACGCGACGGGCACGGCGGCGCGTTCGGCGGCGGCGACGGCAGCGCGGGCGAGCGGGAGGAGCCGTCCATAGCGGAACTTGACGGCGTTCTCGCTGACCTGGAGGACGACGGGCGAACTCACCGACTCGGCGCCGGTGATGACCGCCTCGATGTGCTCCAGGGTGATGACGTTGAAGGCGGCGACGGCGGAGCGGGCTGCGGCGGCACGGGTGATGAGCTCGCCGGTGGTCACGAGGGGCACGGCCTGTCCTTTCTCGGCGCGTCAGGAGACCGGCCACCTGAGGGGAGTCGGCCAGGGGGGCTCTGTCAGAGGCTCTGACAGAGGCTCTGACAGAGGCTCCGTCAGGGGACTCAGTCAGGTGGGACTCGGTTTCAGGGACTCGTCATGGGGTGAGGATCACCGAGCGGGTGAGGTGGCGCGGGTTGTCCGGGTCCAGGCCACGGGCCGCCGCGACGGCGACCGCCAGCCGCTGGGCGCGGACCAGTTCGGCGAGGGAGTCGAGGCGGCCCTCGATCCACAACCCGCCGGTGGCGCGCACCTGTTCGGCGAGCCCCTCGGGCGCCTCACCGAACATCCAGGTCGCGGTTCCGCGCGTGGTGATGCTGATCGGGCCGTGCCGGTACTCCATCGCCGGGTAGGCCTCGGTCCAGGACAGCGACGCCTCCCGCATCTTCAGCCCCGCCTCGTTGGCCAGACCCACGGTCCAGCCGCGGCCGAGGAAGGTGAACTGCGTGCAGTCCACGAGCCCTTCGGGCAGGTCGGTCGCGAGCGCGCTACGGGCGTCGGCCACGGCGGCGTCGGTGTGCAGGCCGAGGTGAGCGCGGAGCAGGGTGAGGGCGGTGGTGGCGAACCGGGTCTGCACGACGGACCGTTCGTCCGCGTAATCGAGGACGACGACCTCGTCGGCGGCCGTCATGACGGGCGTGTCCGGGTCGGCGGTGATCGCCGTGGTGCGTGTGCGCCCCTTCGACCGCCCCAGTAGATCGAGCACTTCGGTGGTGGTGCCGGAGCGGGTGAGGGCGACGACACGGTCGTACGTCCGCCCGAGCGGGAACTCCGACGCGGCGAAGGCGTCCGTCTCCCCCTGGCCGGATCCCTCGCGCAGCGCGGCGAACGCCTGTGCCATGAAGTACGACGTCCCGCAGCCGACGACCGCGACCCGCTCGCCCGGCGCCGGCAGCGCCCCACCGAGGCCGGCCGCCTCCGCCGCGGCGCGTGTCCAGCACTCGGGCTGGCTGCTGAGCTCGTCCTCGACATGGGTCATGCCGCCACCGTCCCGGCTTCCGAGAGAGCCTGTGATGATGATCCATCCAGCTGGATGATTGCTCCTGCAAGATATCGCTCGCTTTCGAGCAGAATCAAGCAATTCGGCCGAGAGGGGTGCGCTAAGGTCGCGGGGAGATCGAGGAACGGAGGCCGGATGTCGCGCGACGCCCGCTGGAAGGCGCTGCTGGAGCTGCTCGTCGAGCGGGGCCGGCTGGACGTAGAGGAGGCGGCCGCGGAGCTGGAGGTGTCGGCCGCCACGATCCGCCGCGACTTCGACCAGCTCGCCGAGCAGCAGATGCTGGTCCGCACCCGGGGTGGCGCGGTCGTGCACGGGGTGTCGTACGAACTGCCGCTGCGCTACAAGACGGCCCGGCGTGCCTCCGAGAAGCAGCGCATCGCCAAGGCCGTGGCCGACCTCATCGCGCCCGGCGAGGCGGTGGGACTGACGGGCGGTACGACGACCACCGAGGTGGCGCGTGCCCTGGCCGTGCGCGGGGACCTGACGTCCGGCTCGCCCGCGCTGACCGTCGTCACGAACGCGCTCAACATCGCCAATGAGCTCGCCGTGCGGCCCCAGTTCAAGATCGTGGTCACGGGTGGGGTCGCGCGCCCCCAGTCGTACGAGCTCATCGGACCGCTCGCGGACGGGGTGCTGGCCCAGATCACGATCGACGTGGCGGTGCTCGGCGTCGTCGCGTTCGACGTCACGCACGGCGCCGCCGCGCACGACGAGGCGGAGGCGGCGATCAACCGGCTGCTGTGCGAGCGCGCCGAGCGGGTGGTCGTGGCCGCGGACTCCAGCAAGCTGGGCCAACGGGCGTTCGCCCGGATCTGCGCGGCCGACGCGGTGGACACCCTGGTCACGGACACGACGGCCACGCCGGAGACGGTACGGCGCTTCGAGGAGGCGGGGCTGCGGGTCATCACGGTCTGAGCGCTGACCAATACCAGGTCTGGGCCCCACCGGCTCCGGCTCCCGCCCCCAGACCAGCCCCCGATCCCGGCACCCTCCCGCCCGATTCCCCCTAGGCTGGGAGCGAGGCGCGTGGTGGGGTGAGGAGGCTGCGATGGGCAGGGCACCGAGCGACCAGGACGTACCGGCGGCCTCCCGTTATCTGCCGATCGCCGAGCACGGGCTGATCGGCGATCTGCGCAGCGTGGCCCTGGTCGGGACGGACGGCACGATCGACTGGTACTGCTGCCCGGCCTTCGACGCGCCCAGCGTCTTCGCGGCGATCCTGGACGCGGAGAAGGGCGGGTGCTTCGAGCTGGCGGCGGCGGTTCCGGCGCGGACCAAGCAGTTCTACTTCCCCGACACCAACGTCCTGATCACCCGGTTCTTCACCGAGGACGGCGTCGGCGAGGTGCAGGACTTCATGCCGGTCGACGGTGACTCGGTCGAGGCCGAGCGACACCGGCTGATCCGGCGCGTGGTGTGCGTACGCGGGTCGATCCCCTTCCGGACCCGGGTCGCGCCGCGCTTCGACTACGGCACCCGGCCGCACACCGTGCGTCTGGTCGGTGACGTCGCCGTCTTCGAGTCCGAGAAGCTGTCGCTCGGACTGACCGCGACCGTGCCGTTGGAGGTCGACGGCCCGGACACGCGGGCCGAGTTCAAGCTCGCCGAGGGCGAGTCGGCGGTGTTCGCGCTGGACCAGGTCGGCGGGGACGTGACCCCACGCCGGTGCGCACGGACGGAGGCGGAGGAGCAGTTCAACAGCACGGTGGCGTACTGGCGGCACTGGCTGTCCGCGTCCCGGTACCGGGGCCGCTGGCGGGAGATGGTGCACCGCTCCGCCCTCACCCTCAAACTGCTCACCTACGCGCCCACCGGCGCCATCGTGGCCGCGCCGACGACGAGCCTGCCCGAGCAACTCGGCGGCGAGCGCAACTGGGACTACCGGTACGTGTGGGTGCGTGACGCCGCCTTCTGCGTGTACGCGCTGCTGCGGCTCGGCTTCACCGGCGAGGCCGAGGCCTTCATGGACTTCGTGACCCGGCACATCACACCGGGCGACGGCAAGCCGTCGGGCCCGCTGCAGATCATGTACGGCATCGACGGCCGCACCGATCTGCCCGAGCGCCGGCTGGACCACCTGGAGGGGCACCTCGGTTCCGCCCCGGTGCGCGTCGGCAACGCCGCCGCCGACCAGCTCCAACTCGACATCTACGGCGCGCTGATCGACTCGGTCTACCTCTACGACAAGTGGGCACAGCCCGTCTCCAGCGACCAGTGGGACGACGTGTGCGCACTGGTGGACTGGGTGTGCGAGAACTGGGACCGGCCCGACGAGGGCATCTGGGAGACCCGCGGCGGACGCAAGAACTTCCTGTACTCGCGGCTGATGTGCTGGGTGGCGATCGAGCGGGCCATCCGCATGGCCAACCGGCGCGGTCTGCCCGCCGATCTGGAGCGCTGGCGGGAGTGCCGGGACACGATCTACCGCCGGATCATGAAGCGCGGCTGGTCCGAGAAGCGGCAGGCCTTCGTCCAGCACGAGGACGGCGACGTGCTCGACGCCGCCGTGCTGATGATGCCGCTGACCAAGTTCATCGCGCCGACCGACCCCAAGTGGCTGTCCACCCTCGACGCCCTCACCCAGGACCTGGTGTCCGACTCGCTGGTCTACCGCTACGACCCGCAGGCGAGCCCCGACGGACTGCGCGGCGACGAGGGCACGTTCTCGATCTGCTCGTTCTGGTACGTCGAGGCGATGGTCCGCGCCGGCCGGATCGACGAGGCCCGGCTCGCCTTCGAGAAGATGCTGACGTACGCCAACCACCTGGGCCTGTACGCCGAGGAGATCAGCCACACCGGTGAGCAACAGGGCAACTTCCCGCAGGCGTTCACCCATCTCGCCCTGATCAGTGCGGCCTTCAACCTGGACCGTGCCCTGGGGTGAGAGGCTCGGGGAATTACCGACGAGACATCGAAGTTAGGCGAGGCTAACCTAACAGGGGTTCTCTCCATGACCCGAAGGGCACCCCTGATGACGCCTGGCTCGATCTTCCCGTACCTCATGCCAACCCCCGCCATGCTGCCCGACGACACGACGGGGTGGACCCTCGACCCGGTCCGAGCGGCGCTGGTGGTCCTCAACTTACAGAGGCGCTTCGTGCGCGCACTGGACCAGGAGGGCGCCCCGATCCACCAACTCCTCACCAACACCTGCCGGTTGATGAGTGCCGCCCGTGCCGCGGGCGTCCCCGTCATCCACTCGGTGCCCGTCAGGGAACGCGGAGCCGCGCTGCACGTACGGCAGCCCGGCGCCCCGGCCGACGGGGGCGGCGAGGCGTTCGCCGAGGAGGTCGAACCGCGCATCGGGGACGCCGTGCTCACCGCCCGCAAGCACAGCGCGTTCGCCCGCACCAGGCTGGACAGCCGGCTGCGCGACCTGAAGCGGGATCAGGTCGTGATAGCGGGGCTGGTCGCGCGGGTCGGCGTCATGATGACGGCCGCGGACGCCTGGGCACAGGACCTGGAGCCCTTCGTCGTCGCCGACGCCGTCGCCGATCACTCCGCCGGAGGCCATGAGTTCGCGCTCGAATGGGTGGCGGACACCTGCGGGGCGGTGACCTCCACGGAAGGTGTCGTGGAGATCTTCACCCCTGCCGCGTCGACGGCGGAAGCGGTCTAGGCGCGGCACCTCAGTGCCTTCAGTGCCCTCGGTGCCCTCAGTGCCCGTGTCCCGGCGTCTCCTCATGCCCGGACTCCTGCGCGGGCGCCGCCCCGCCCGCCCGGACCGTGAACGCCGCGGTGTACACCTTCCCGTCGTGCTTGAAGTCGAGGAACAGGCGGTACGCGCCGCCGCTCGGCGCCGTGGCGGTGAACGAGATCTGCGGGCCGGGCTTCGTGGCGCCGTCGCCGGGTTCGCCGTTGGGGTGGACATGGAGGTAGGCGAGGTCGCCGGAGCGCAGGGCCACGAGGTGGCCGTACGCGCCCAGGTACGGCTGGAGATCGGTCACGGGGCGGCCGTTCCGCGAGACGTTCAGCTTCAGTTCGCTCGCCTTGCCGGGGCGCAGGCCGCCGTCCAGGCGAACCTCGTAGCCCTGGACCTTCGCCGTGGTGTTCGGCGCGGGCAGCTTCTGCGGCTCATACCGGCCCGAAGCCGCCAGGTCGGCGCCGAGGGTGAGGTTCTCGGCACCCTTCTTCGCCGGGGTGAAGTCGGCGAAGACGCGGTAACCGCCGGCGCGGGGCAGTTCGACGGGGGTGCTCCAGGTGCCGTCGGCGGCGTGGGTGGGGTGCAGATGGCGGTAGGTGACCAGGTCGCGTGAGGCCACGATCAGGTGGAGTTCCTTCTCGTGCTCGCGCTGGTAGGCGGTGACGGCCCGCCCGCCGCTGTCGCGGATGACGAAGCTGAGGTCGGAGCGCTGTCCGGCCGTGACGCTCGGGGTCCGCAGGTCGAGGGTGTAGCCGCCCTCCGAGATCTGCAGCCCGCCGGCCGGCTCCGTCTCGTGCCCGCCGTGACCGCCGCCTCCCTCCGGTGCCGGTGTCGGTGACGCCTCGCTGTGGCTGTCGTGGCGGGCCGGCGCGGGGTCCTCGACGACGGGGCCTATGCCCTGTCCCACGCCGTAGGCGGTGCCGAAGGTCGCGGCCAGAGCGGCGGCGAACGCGGTGATCTTCAGTCCGGCATGCATGACGGTCTCCTGCTGGTCAGTCCTCGATTTGAGCCCTCTATGCAGCTCAGCATACCCCTAGGGGGTATCAAGTCAACCCTGATCACGACTTGCCTTGCCTACCCCCAGGGGGTATACAGGACATCGACCGGCAAGGATACCCCCACCCCGTATGGGGGGTCGACCTCGGCCGGCCTCGACCGCACTTCTCGGGAGGAACCCATGTCCACCACCACGTACGCCGTCTCCGGTATGAGCTGCGGCCACTGCAAGGCCACGCTCACCAAGGTCATCGGCGAGCTGGACGGAGTCACCGAGGTCGGCGTCGATCTCGCGACCGGACTGGTCACCGTCATCAGCGCCACCGAGCCCGACGACTCCCGGATCGCCGAGGTCGTCGACGAAGCCGGCTACGAGCTGACCGGCCGCGCGGCCTGACCCACCCGATCCGTCGGAGCCCACCGCACCCGCACGAGGAGCAGCGATGACCGAGGAGCAGCGATGACCACCACCGCGTCCCACCCCACCACCGAGGTAGAACTCGCCATCGGCGGCATGACCTGCGCCTCGTGCGCGGCGCGCATCGAGAAGAAGCTGAACCGCATGGACGGCGTGACCGCCACCGTCAACTACGCCACCGAGAAGGCGAAGGTCAGCTACGGCGGTGACGTCTGCGTCCAGGACCTGATCGCCACCGTCGAGGCGACCGGGTACACCGCACAGGAGCCGGCGCCGCCCGTGCGGGACACGCCCGAAAGCACCGACGAGCACGATGAACTACGGCCGCTGCGCGAGCGGTTGGTCACGGCCGTGACGTTGGCCGTCCCCGTCATCGCGATGGCCATGGTCCCCGCCCTGCAGTTCGAGTACTGGCAGTGGCTGTCGCTCACCCTGGCGGCGCCCATCGTGACGTATGCCGCATGGCCCTTCCACAGGGCGGCGTTCACCAACCTGCGGCACGGCGCGGCGACCATGGACACCCTGATCTCGGTCGGTACGTCGGCCGCGTTCCTGTGGTCCCTGTGGGCGCTGTTCCTCGGCAGCGCCGGCGAGCCCGGCATGACGCACCCCTTCGAGCTGACGATCGCCCGCAGCGACGGCGCCGGCAACATCTACCTGGAGGCGGCCGCCGGCGTCACCGCCTTCATCCTGGCGGGCCGCTACTTCGAGGCCCGTTCCAAGCGCAAGGCGGGCGCGGCGCTGAAGGCGCTGCTGGAGCTGGGGGCCAAGGACGTCACCGTCCTGCGCGCGGACGGCTCCGAAGTGGCCCTCCCGGTCACGGAGTTGAAGGTCGGTGACCGCTTCCTCGTCCGGCCCGGTGAGAAGATCGCCACCGACGGGACCGTCGTCGAGGGCTCGTCGGCGGTGGACGCCTCGATGCTCACCGGCGAGTCGGTGCCGGTCGAGGTCGCCGCGGGCGATCCGGTCACCGGCGCCACGATCAACGCGGGCGGGCGTCTGGTCGTCGAGGCCACACGGGTGGGCGCCGACACCCGACTCGCCCGGATGGCCAGGCTGGTGGAGGACGCGCAGAACGGCAAGGCCACGGCACAGCGGCTCGCGGACCGGATCTCCGCCGTCTTCGTGCCGGTCGTCATCGCCCTCGCCCTGGCCACCCTCGGCTTCTGGCTCGGCAACGGCGCCGGGCCGGCCGCCGCCTTCACCGCCGCGGTCGCCGTACTGATCATCGCCTGCCCCTGCGCCCTGGGGCTGGCCACGCCGACCGCGCTCATGGTGGGCACGGGGCGGGGCGCCCAGCTCGGGATCCTGATCAAGGGACCGGAGGTGCTGGAGTCCACGCGCGAGGTCGACACGATCGTCCTCGACAAGACCGGTACCGTGACCACCGGCCGGATGACCCTGCTGGCCGTGCACACCGCCGTTGGCGCCGACGAGGCCGAGATCCTGCGTCTCGCGGGCGCGTTGGAGCACTCCTCGGAGCACCCGATCGCCCGTGCCGTGGCCGACGGGGCGCTTGAGAAGCTGGGTTCGCTGCCCACGCCCGAGGACTTCGCGAACGTGCCGGGTCTCGGGGTACAGGGCGTCGTCGACGGCCACGCGGTGCTCGTGGGCCGGGAGCGGCTGCTCGAAGAGTGGGCCGTGGAACTGCCTGAGGACCTCGCGCGCGCCAAGTCGGAGGCCGAGGAGTCCGGTCGTACCGCCATCGTGGTCGCCTGGGACGGTGAGGCGCGGGCCGTGCTGGAGGTCGCCGACGCGGTGAAGGAGACCAGCTCGGAGGCCGTCGAGCGGCTGCGCGGCCTCGGCCTCACCCCGATGCTGCTGACCGGCGACAACAAGGCCGTCGCCCTGGCCGTCGCCCGAGAGGTCGGGATCGCAGCTGAGGACGTCGTCGCCGAGGTGCTGCCGCGGGACAAGGCCGACGTCGTCAAGCGGCTGCAGAGCGAGGGCCGTTCGGTCGCGATGGTCGGTGACGGGGTCAACGACGCGGCCGCCCTCGCCCAGGCCGACCTGGGGCTGGCGATGGGTACCGGCACGGACGCCGCGATCGAGGCCGGCGACCTCACCCTGGTGCGGGGCGACCTGCGTGCCGCCGCCGACGCCATCCGGCTCTCCCGCCGGACGCTCGGCACCATCCGGTCGAACCTGTTCTGGGCCTTCGCCTACAACGTCGCCGCCCTGCCGCTCGCCGCGGCCGGACTGCTCAACCCGATGATCGCCGGTGCGGCCATGGCCTTCTCGTCGGTCTTCGTGGTCGGCAACTCCCTGCGGCTGCGGTCGTTCCGGGCCGCGGACTGAGTACGCACGAAGCGAGGAGGGCGCCGCGCGTGCGGCGCCCTCCTGTCGTTCGACGGAAACATCAGCCGAAGGCCCTCACGGCCTGGTAGTAGGTCCAAGCCGTGCTGGTGCAGGCGGACTTCGTCGCACCGCTGTAGGCCGCGCACACGCGCTTGAGGTCCTCGTGGAAGGCGCTGTCCAGGCGGGACTTGTTGGCGCTGAAGGTGCCCAGCGCCTTGTAGTTGCGGTAGCCGAAGTCGTGGCGGGCGCAGGACGTGGAGAACGGGAAGCCGAAGGGGTTGTCGGGCGAGGAGGAGCAGTAGTCGGTGGACCAGTCGAAGGCGTAGGCGGTCCAGGCGGACCGGTTGGCGCGGGCGGCGACCCAGGCGTTGTGGCTGGACGCGCTGGTCTGGGTCCAACTGGCGAGGACCTGGGGCTTGTCGGCGGGGGCGGCCTCGGCGGCGGACGCGGCGCCGGCGACGGTGACGAGGGCCAGGGTCGAGGCGGTCAGTGCGGTGGCGAGCCTGCGGTGCATTCCACACCTCCATGAGACTGCGACCCGCCCATCGAGTCGCAGGTTCATGACAAGATGATCGACGAGCCGACAGTCCTTCACACCGCCTGTGCCCCAATACGCCCTTAACTCTTGGACATGCCGGTCCACCGGATGTGAACGGCGGTCAGCGCCAGGGCCAACGGCCCCGGGGCGAGGAACAGCAGCGGCACCAGCATCCAGGCGCACAGGACGGCGGTCGTCACCGCGAGCAGCACGAGGCCGCTGCCGCCCACGTCCCGTATGGAGTCCCGGGCGGCCTCCCGCAGCGCGGTCCGCCAGTCGGTGAGCGACTCGGGGCGGGCGCAGGCCCTGAGACCCACGACCAGGGCGGCCGCGCCGATCGCACCGGCCACCACCGCGAACAGCGGCGCCCCCGGCAGCCCGGCCCCGGCCAGCGCCAGATCGGCGGCGAACAGCAGCGCGCCCGCGAGGGCGACGACGCCGGCCGTGAGATCACCGGCCCGCAGCCGTCGCCGTAGGACCTCGACGTACCGCCCCGCGGTGGCCGGTTGCCCCTCCCCCGCGCCCCGCAGCACCGCGCACGCGGTCGACAGCGCGGCCGGGATCGTCACCAGGGGCAGGCCCGCCACGGCTGTCGCGAGGCCGACGCCCAGCATGTCGGCGAACAGCGTCATCCGCGGCCCGAAGACCTCGCCCGGCTCATGCGAGGAAGTGTCACGCATGCCGCTCACCCCTTGAGTCCGGAGCTCGCCATGCCCTCCACCAGGAGCCGCTGGAAGGCCAGGAAGAACAGCACGATCGGCAGCAACGCGATCACGGACATCGCGAACATCGGCCCGAACGCCGAGGTGCTGGAGGCGTCCACGAACGACCGCAGGGCGAGGGTGAGCGTGAACTTGTCCGGGTCGAAGAGGTAGATGAGCTGGGTGAAGAAGTCGTTCCAGGTCCAGATGAAGGTGAAGATCGCCGTGGTGATCAGCGCGGGGCGGGTGAGGGGAAGGACGACCTTGAAGAAGCTGCGGAACGGTCCGCAGCCGTCGATGCGGGCCGCCTCCTCCAGCTCGCGCGGCAGTCCGCGCATGAACTGCACGATGAGGAAGACGAAGAACGCCTCGGTGGCGAGGAACTTCGGCAGGATCAGCGGCCAGTAGGTGTTCACCAGGCCGAGCTGGTTGAAGATGATGTACTGCGGGATCAGCACCGCGTGGTGCGGCAGCATGATCGTCGCGATCATGAACGCGAACAGCGGCCCGCGGAAGCGGAACCTGAGGCGCGCGAAGGCGTAGGCGGCGAGCGAGCAACTGATGACGTTGCCGAGGACCGCGCCGCCCGCGATGAGCAACGAGTTGGTCAGCAGCCGCCAGACGGAGACGTCGTTGACGCCCTCGAACGCGGTCCTGTAGTTGGCCCACTCCAGGTGACCGGGCAGCAGGTCGAGGCTGGCGATGACCTCGTCGGCGGGCTTGAGCGAGGTGGCCAGCAGCCAGGCCAGCGGGTACAGCATGACCAGCAGCGCGGCCAGACAGCCGACGTGCAGGGCGATCCGGCTCCGGGCAACAGGCTTGCGGGCGACAGGAGTCGTTGTCGTGGTGGTGGTCATCGGTCCCCCTCGGAGGCGTAGAAGACCCAGGAGCGCGAGGTGCGGAACAGCACCGCCGTGACGACGCCGATGACGATCAGCAGCACCCAGGCCATGGCGGAGGCGTAGCCCATGTGGGAGGCGACGAAGCCGCGGTCGTAGAGGTAGAGGGTGTAGACGAGGGTGGAGTCGGCGGGGCCGCCCTTGCCGGCGCTGAGCGCGAAGGCGGGCGTGAAGACCTGGAAGGCCTGGATGGTCTGGAGCACCAGGTTGAAGAACAGCACCGGGGACAGCATGGGCACGGTGACGGACAGGAACTGCCGCCACTTCCCCGCCCCGTCCACGGCCGCCGCCTCGTACAGCTCGCCCGGGATCTGCTGGAGGCCCGCGAGGAAGATGACCATGGGTGCCCCGAACTGCCACACCGTCAGCAGCGCCACGGCCAGCAGCGCCCAGCCGGGCTTGTTGACCCAGCCGCCGGTGCCGAGCAGATGGTCCACGGTCCCGCCGTCGTTGAAGATCGCCCGCCAGACCAGGGCGATGGACATGGAGGCGCCCAGCAGCGAAGGGGCGTAGAAGGCGGACCGGTAGAAGCCCTTGCCGCCCTTCATGGACTTCAGCGCGAGCGCCACGCCGAGGGCGAGCGCGAGTTGCAGGGGCACGGCGATGACGACGTACGTCAGCGTGGTCACCACGGAGCGCCAGTAGCGGGGGTCCTCGGTGAACATCTGGACGTAGTTGCGCAGGCCCACCCAGCGCGGCGGGTTGAACAGGTCGTAGTCGGTGAAGGACAGGTACAGCGAGACGGCCATCGGCAGCAGGGTCAGGACGGTCGCGCCGAGCACCCACGGGGACAGGAACACCCATGCGGGGCCCTGGCGTTCGCGCTTCGGGCGGCGCTTCGGGGCGGTGGAGGCCCCCGCCTTCCCGGCGGCGGGCACGGGGACGTCGGTGGTGGTGGTCATGACCTCAGCTCCGCCTTCGCCTCGGTGACGTAGTTCTCGGCCGCCTCGCGGGGCGACATGCGCTCGTACGACACCTGGTCGTAGTCGCGCTGGAAGGTGGTCTGAAGGGCGTTGTCGCCCGAGGGCGGGGCCTGCGGCGGATCCTTGAGGGCGCCCTCCAGGGACGCCTGGTAGTCGGCGATCGTCTTGTCGAAGCCCGTCAGGCGCGGCTCGATCTCCTCGCGTACGGACTCGTTGACGGGGATGCCGCGGGTGGCGCCGAGGATCTTCGCGGCCTGTTCGTCGTTGATGAGGAAGTCGACGAGCTGGGCCGCCTCCTCGGGATGGCCGGTGTCGGCCCCCACGCCCAGGAACATCGACGGCTTGAAGTACTGGCCCGGCGTCCCGTCCTCCCCGGACGGCATCGGCGCGAGCGCGACGCCGCTCGGTATGAGGGCGAGGTAACCGCTGGCCGGGGCGTCCCAGTTGGCGTCGGTCGTGGCCTCGCCGCGCCCGAGCGGGGTGTTCTCCACGGAGCCGTCGAGCTGGGTGGTCTGCTCGGCGGGCGAGACGACGCCCGCGCGCCGGAGTGCGTCGGTGAAGGTCCACCAGCGGGTCAGGTCGTCGGCGGTGAAGCCGAGCCGGCCGTCCTTCGTGTAGAGGGACTTGCCCTGACCGCGCAGCCACACCTCGAAGCAGTCCTCGCTCTGGCCGGGGTCGGTGGCGCCGGGCCTGCCGGTCTTCTCGGCCAGGGCGCGCATGGCGTCGGCCCACTGGCTCCAGGTCCAGCTCCTGCCCGGCAGTGGCACGCCGGATTCCTTCCACACCTTGACGTCGTAGACGACGGTCTCGGTGCCGCGGCCCTGGGGGACGGCGTACTGCGTGCCGTCCAGCCGGCCGGTGGCGAGCAGTCCCGGGTCGATCCGGTCAGTGCGCAGTACGGCCTTGTGCCGCGCAAGGTCGAGCAGGACGCCACCGGAGGCGTACTGGTCGATCTGGCGGTAGTCGAGCTGCATCACGTCGGGGGCGTCGCCGCCCGCGGCCTGGGTGGCGAGTTTCTGCTTGTATGCCTCGTAGGCCGAGAACGACGTCTGCACCTGGATGTTCGGGTGCTGTTTCTCGAACAGGGCGACGGCTCGCTCGGTGCGTTCCGCGCGGTCGGGGTTGCCCCACCACGTGTAGCGCAGCACGACCTTGCCGCCGCCGACCGACTCTCCGGATCCCCCGCAGCCGGCCAGCACCGCGCAGAGCACGAGTGCGGCGGCCGACGCGCAGAACCCCTTTGTCCTGTGTCCGGGCATGCCGAGGTCACCTCTCCTCTCCTCGGTCTTTCTGTTGGCCCCCCTTCGGCCCCCGCCCCCCTGGCCTGTTACTCGCCGCCGTACGGCAGTGTCGTCCCGGGCAGGTTGTACTCGTCCCGGCGGCCGCACATGCCGAACCCGCCGAGCCGGGTGGGCGCGGCCTCGTAGGAGGTCGCGTCGGAGAGATACGCCGGTTCGCCCGCTTCCAGCGCGTCGAGCTGGGCGCCCGTGCGCTCGACGGTGGCCAGCGCCCCCGCCCGCCACAACTCCCGCCAGTTCGGCACCTTGGCGCGCACGAGCCGGGCGGCGGCCCGCTGGAATTCGAGGTACGGGCCGCTGTCACCGGCAACGAGCGCCTCGCGCAGGGCGAGGTAGCCCTCGACGGCGAGGTCCCTGCGGCGGCGCGCGGCAGCCGCCGTCTCCGCTCCCGTGCCGGGCGGGATCGCCGCAGCCGCCGCGTACCGCTCGGGGTCGGCGAGCACCTCGGGCGGGAAGGTGAAGACGGCGTCCCCCGCCTCGGGCAGGCCGCTGTTCTGCATCAGCACGGTGATCCGCAGATCGCCGCCCTGGACCATACGGTGCACGGTGCCCGGCGTGAACCAGGCGACGGAGCCCGGCTCCAGGGGGATGTCCCGGTAGCCGTCGGGGCTCAGCGTCTGCACCGCGCCCCGCCCGCCCGTGACGACGTACGCCTCCGTGCACACCAGGTGCAGATGCGGGCTGCCGCCGCAGACGCCGTCGGCGGCCTCCCAGTCGTAGGCGCTCAGGTGGGACAGGCCGACGGCGCCGGGCAGCGGATGCGGAAGGTTCGGTTTCACCACGGCAGCCCCTCCAGGTGAGCGCCCACCTGCTCCCGGTCCCAGGCCCCGTCGGCGAAGACCACCCGGTAGCGGTAGGCGAAGGACTCGCCGGGCGGCAGCTCGAACTCCTCGAAGAACGCCCAGGAGAACGCGACCGTCGGGAACGGCTCGGAGCGCACGAACCAGTGCGACTCGTGGACCGCGGACTCCTCGTCCAGGTTCTCGGGCGCGTGCGCGAAGACGACCGTGGAGTGGCCGTCGACGTCGTCGTGCTCGGTGGTGAAGGCGAGCCACGGGCCCTGGCTGCCCATCAGCTTGTCGGTGTCCGTGTCGGTGCCGGGCGCGAAGACGGTGCCGCCGGTGAAGTCGCGCGGGCCGCGCCACTGCAGGCCGGTGTACCCGGCCATCTCCCGGCCCTCCGTCGTCGGGGAGCCGAACCGCAGCGGCTCGGCACGGACGTTGGTGAGCCGGATCGACCAGTCCAGGGCCCAGGCGCCGGCCTCCTCGTCCACCGAGTGGACGGTCAGCCCGCGCACCTCACGCGCCCACTCCTCGCCGCCGTTCTCCACCCAGGTCAGCTCCTCGGTGAAGGCGAGCCGGTCGTCCTCGACCGTGAAGTCGGCGAAGCCGTCGTGCCGCATCGAGCCGACCCGCTCGGGCAGCGGCAGATAACCCCGCCCGTGCACATAGCAGTTGCCGCCCCAGAAGTTCTGCCCGGACAGATGGCTCGCCGTCATCTGAAGGCCCTTGTGCCAGCGGTGGTCGCTCGGCCGGTAGCCGGTTACGGTGTGCCCGGAGAGGGTGCGCACGGGGTGGGCGTAGGGCTTGCGGGACTCGAACGGCTCCGGGTCGGGGCGGTAGACGTAGCGCAGGATCTCGGTGCCGTTCGCGGCCGTGACCGCGATGTGGTCGCCGTGCGCGTGGGTGACGCGGATGCTGCTCATGCGCGCTCCTTGGGGGCCCAGTGGGGGTGGTCGCCGTGCATGGCCGGGTAGAAGGCGTCGCCCGGCCGGATCTCGCCCGCGAGCACCGGGCGGCCGGTGAACGCGGCCTTGTAGAGGGCGGCGGCGAAGTCCAGGGTGGCCCGGGCGTCCGGACCGCTGCCGGGCGGCCGGACACCGTTGTCGTAGGCGTCGAGGAGCGCGCCGAGCTGCGCCGTGTGCGAGCTGGGCAGGTCCGCCGCGAGGGTCCGCCAGGCGGTGGCCCGCTCGGAGGGGACGTGCGGAGCCGGGGTGTAGACCCAGTCGTCGTTGCGGTGGCCGTACAGGTGGCTGAGCTCGACCGTCGCGTCGGCGCAGTCGATGCGGACACGGCTCACCTCGTGCGGGGACAGCACGCTGTTGACGACGGTGGCGAGGGCGCCGTTCTCGAACCGTACGAGGGCGGTGGAGACGTCCTCGCTCTCGGTGTCGTGGACCAGGCGGGCGGCCATGGCCCGCATCTCCGCCCACGGGCCGAGCAGATGCAGCAGCAGGTCGAACTGGTGGATGCCGTGCCCCATGGTCGGCCCGCCGCCCTCGGTGGCCCACCGCCCGCGCCAGGGCACCGCGTAGTACGCGGCGTCGCGGTGCCAGGTCGTCTGGCAGTGCGCGACCAGCGGGGCGCCCAGCTCACCGCTCGCGATCAGCTCGCGGGCGTGCACGGCGCCCGAGCCGTAGCGGTGCTGGAAGATCACCGACGCGTACGCCCCGGACGCCTCCTCGGCCGCCGCGATGTCGTCGTACTCGGCGAGCGACAGGCACAGCGGCTTCTCGCACAGCACCCAGGCGCCCGCCTTGAGCGCGGCGACCGTCTGCTCCCGGTGCAGCGACGGCGGCGTGCCGATCAGGACCAGGTCGGGGCGCACGGCGTCCAGCATCTCGCCGGTCGAGGTGTACCCGGCGACGCCCTCGCCCGCGAGTTCCCGGAAGGCGGCCAGCCGGGCCGGGTCCACGTCCACGGCGGCGACCAGCTCCACCCGGTCCGCGTGGTGTCTCAGGGCGGGGAGATGGCTGCCGCTGACGATCGCACCGGTGCCGATCACGGCCACCCGGCGGCGGGCGGGGCTTGGGGACATGCGGTTCTCCTCGGACGGCGGCGAACAGCCCGCTCAGAAAGCGCTTGCACTTCGAGGGCGACCCTAGGCAGGGACCTAATGTCAGGACAACCCCTCTGCGGCGACATGGGCAAAGCCCGACCGCACGGCTTGCGCCCACCGTCCGCACGCTGCCCTGCTCGCCCTCCGCTCAAACGGACGAAGATCACCGACCGGCCCGGGCTGCGGCGCGCTTCAACTCCGGCTGGAGGAAGGGACGTTGACAGCATGCGGGATCCGCGCCACGGTGATGACTCCTCGCGCCCGGGAGGTCGCCCATGGCAGCAGCCGGTACCGATGCAGATGTGGTCGCCCGCGTACGGTCCCTGCGGCCGCTGATCCGCGAGCACGCCCTGCGCACCGAACAGGAACGGCGGGTGGCGCCCGAGGTCGCCGCGGCGCTGACGGACGCCGGGGTCCACCGGCTGAACGTCCCCCGGCGGTACGGCGGCTACCAGAGCCGGCTGCGCACTCAGGTGGACGCGGTGGCCGAGATCGCCGCGGCGTGCGGCTCGACCGCGTTCAAGACGCTGATCCAGGCCGGCTGCTCCTACATCGCGGCGCTGTTCCCGGACGAGGCGCAGGACGAGATCTTCACCAGCCCGGACGTGAAGGTCGGCGGCACCCTCATTCCGGACGCGACGGCCGTACGGTCGGACGGCGGCTACGTGGTCAACGGCACGTCGGCCTTCGCCACCGGCTGCCACGACGCCGACTGGCACCTGCTGACGGTCCGCGTCGAGTCCGAGTCCGAGTCCGAGTCCGGCGAGGAACCGCCCGAGGTGCTGTGGACCGCGGTGCCGATGGCCGAGCTGGAGATCCTCGACGACTGGCACGTCTCGGGGCTGGCCGGAAGCGGCAGCAACAGTGTCGTGGCACGGGATGTCGTCGTGCCCGCTCATCGGGTCCTGCCGGTGGGACCGCTGCTGGACGGTGCGTTCCCGTCGAAGGCCAACGCGGACGATCCGTTCTACCGGATGCCCGTCCTGCTGCTGTTCTGCGCGTGGACGGCGCCGAACGCCCTCGGCCTCGCCCGCTCGGCGCTGGCGGAGTTCACCGAGCGCAGTCACCGGCGGGGCATCACGTACACCTTCCACCAGCGCCAGAACGAGGCGACGGTCACCCATCTCCAGGCGGCCGAGGCGGCCATGAAGATCTCCTGCGCGGAGCTGCTCACGGCCGAGTTCGTCGCCCTCATCGAGTCGCGGGCCGAGTCCGGCGAACCGTACACGCCCGAGGAGCGGGCCAGGATCCGGGCGCAGAGCGGCTATGTGACGCGGCTGTGCAAGGAGGCCGTCGACCTGCTCGGCTCCGCGTCCGGGGCGTCGTCCCTGCATCGGGAGGTGCCCATCCAGCGGGCCGTCCGCGACCTGCACGCGCTGAGTCTTCACTCGTTCGTGAATCCGGCCACCAATCTGGAGATCTACGGCCGGGTCCTGTCCGGGCTCGACCCGGGTACGCCCTTCCTATAGCCCCGCCGGGGGTCATCCCTTGTCCAGGAAGCGCCGCAGCCGGGTCAGCGGCCAGGTGTTGATCACGTCGTCCTTGGTGAGCCAGCCGCGCTGTGCCGTGCCCACGCCGTAGCGCAGGTTGGCCAGGTGGATGACGGCGTGGGCGTCGCTGTCGACGGCGAACTTCACCCCGTGCCGCCTGGCCCGCAGGATGTCCTCGTCGCGCAGGTCCAGCCGGTCCGGATGGGAGTTGATCTCCAGGGCCGTGCCGGTGCGCGCGCAGGCGGCGAAGACCGCGTCGAGGTCGGCGTCGATGCCGGGGCGCTTGCCGATGATGCGGGTGGTGGGGTGGCCGATGATGTGGACGTGCGGGTTCTCGCAGGCCCGGACGATCCGCCGGGTCATCGCCTCGCGCCCCTGGTTGAAGTGCGAGTGGACCGAGGCCACGCAAAGGTCGAAGCCGGCGAGGAACTCCGCCGGCCAGTCCACGTCGCCGTCGGGGCCGATGTTCAGCTCCGCGCCGTGCAGCACCCGCATGCCGCCCCGCTTGCCGCCCTTGCCGTACTCCCCGTCGAGCTCGCGGACGCGTGCGCGCTGGGCCAGGATCCGTTCGTCGGTCATGCGCTGCATGGCCATGTCGGGCCCGTGGTCGGTGACCGCGTAGTAGGCGTAGCCGCGCTCGGCGGCCGCGGCGACCATCTCCTCCAGCGGGGCGAGCCCGTCGGTGAGGTCGGTGTGGGTGTGCAGGTCGCCCCGGACGTCCGTCTCCTGGATCAGCTCGGGCAGCTCGCCGCGCAGCCCGGCCTCGATCTCGCCCCGGTCCTCGCGCAGGGTGGGCGGGATCCAGGGCAGGCCGAGCCGGCCGTACACGTCCTCCTCGGTCTCGGAGACGATCTTCTTGCCGCTCTCGGCGTCGAAGAGGCCGTACTCGGAGAGCTTGAGCTTCTGGTGGACGGCCATCTCCCGGGTGCGGATGTTGTGCGCCTTGGAACCGGTGAAGTACTGCATCGCCGCGCCCCAGGAGTCCGGCGGCACGACCCGCAGGTCGACCTGGAGGCCCTTGCCGGTACGGACCGACGTCTTCTTCTCGCCGTGCGCGATGACCTCCGCGACGTACGGCAGCTCGGTGAAGGCCCGCATGAGCGGCTCCGGCTTCTTCGCCGCCACGAGGATGTCGATGTCGCCGATCGTCTCGCGCACCCGGCGCAGCGACCCGGCGTAGGAGCACCGCTCGCAGCCCGTGACCTGCGACATCTCGGCGACGATGTCCTCGGCGAGGCTCATGGCGACGTCGATCAGGACCCGGTCGCCGGAGGACTGGAGCAGGCTGATGCCGTGCAGGATGTTCTCCTCCGTCTTCGGGCCGAAGCCCTTGAGGTCGCGCAGCCTCTCCTCGTGGATGGCGTCCGCCAGTTCCTCGGTCGTGGAGATGCCCAGCTCCTCGTAGATGACCAGGGCCTTCTTCGGACCGAGCGTGGGGATCGCCGTCAGCTGCCGGACCCCGGCGGGGATCTTGGCGCGCAGCTCCTCGACGGCGGACACCTGGCCGGTGGTGAAGTACTCGATGATCTTCTGGGCGGTCGACTTGCCGACGCTGGGGATCTCCTGGAGCCCCTTGACGTCGAGTGTGGACACGTCGGCGTGATAGCCGCCGATCGCCCGGGCGGCCTTCTCGTAGGTACGCGTCCGGAACGCGTCTCCTCCGGTGATCGAGATCAGATCCGCGTACTCCTGGAACAGCGCGGCGACCTCGTCGTTGGACCGAGCCACACCTCCAGGGTAGGCAAGGTGCGGCTCGGTGGCGCGGTCCGCAGTGGCGTGTGCGGGGGACGGGCCGCTACTGGCCCAGGGGCGTGGGCGGCGTGGTGGTGGCGTCGTACACGGGCGTGGTCGGCAGCGGAGGGTGTGCGGGCGTCGCCCGTTCCTTCGTCAGGGCGCCTGCGATCCTGCGGGCCAGGAGGGGGTCGGCCGGCAGGGTGTGGGCGGCGAACCAGCGGGCCGCGAAGGGGTCGGGGGACGGTTCGACGAACTCGGCGCCCGCGTAGTCGTCGAGCGGCGGGTCGTAGACGTATCCCGCGACCACGCCGTGGTTCACCAGGCGTTCCAGGAGGGCGTCGCGGTCGTCGACCAGGAGCGGTACCCGGAAGAGGGACGGCGGACCGTCGTGGGCCGTCCGGTCGCGCAGCGCCGGGGTGGCCCAGGTGGTGCCCGCCAGCAGGGAGACACCGGCCCTGCGCCGGGCGAGGTCGCCGTCGAGCAGGGCCATCCGCAGCTCCAACTGCCCTCGCACCAGGGCCCCGTGGCGGGAGCGGAAGCCGTGCAGGTCGACCCGGACCCAGGGCTCGTACGCGGCCAGGCTCGGTGCCTGCCGGGCGCTGCCGGCGAGGCGGGGCGCGTGCAGGGCCATGCGGAAGTCGTCGCGCTCCAGCAGTTTCAGGCGCTGCATGGTGCGCCACGCCGGACGCACCAGGTGGAGCGTGCGTACGGCGGAGCGCGCCAGTGGGCGCAGCGTGGTGGCCAGGTCGGCGTGCAGGCGGCGGGGTGTCAGCAGGTCGTCGCGCAGCAGCTCCAGTTCCCGCCGGGTGCGCGCGTCGTCGACGGCGAGGAAGCCGCCGGCCATCGCCGCCACGTGCTTGGACAGGCTGAACGCCGCCGCGGTCCCGAAGGTCCCGATCGGCTGCCCGTCCACATGCGTGCCGATGGCGTGGGCCGCGTCCTCGATGAGGGGGATGCCCAACGCGTCGCAGCGGCGGCGCAGTTCGACGACGCGGTCCGGCATTCCGTACAGGTTCGTGGTGAGGACGGCGTCGACGTTGCGCCAGGTGGACTCCGGTACGGCGGCCGGGTCGATGTTGCCGTCCCACCGGGACACCGGGGCTTGGACGGGGCGCAGTCCGGCCGCGAGGACGACGAAGAGGATCACGTCGTCGTTCACCGGGGACATCAGCACCCGTGCGCCCGGCCGGCACCAGCGCCGCAGCGCCAGGTACAGGGCGAGCCGGGCGGAGGGCGTGTAGACGCATTCGCGTCCGACGCGCCGTGTCATCATCGCGGCGAGCCGCGATCCGTACGGCATGGTCACCTCTTCCTTGGAAGGGTACGAAGACGGGTTCGCCCGGGGCGGGCGGTGCGCGTGCGCGTCGGCGGGAAGCCGCTGTGCGGGAGGCCGGCGGCCCCGGGAGGCCGGCGGCCGCGTAGGGGCAGGGACCCGGCGCCGACGCGTGACGAGTGACGCGAGCGGGCCTCGCTCAGCGGGCGCGGGCTCCCTCGCCCGCCGGGCGGGCCGGGAGGGAGGCGCGCAGCGAGCCGACGGTCTTCAGCAGCCGGTCGGCGGGCTCGCGCAGCCGGGGGTGGGCCAGGACCGTGTTTCTCAGGCCGCGCACCGGTCTGCGCCACAGCCGGTGCACCGCCGCCACCGGGTGCGGCCGGACCGCGAACCCTTCGGCCACCCGCAGCTCGCGGGTCTTGAGCCAGTCCTTGTACTCCTTGTCGCCGCGCCCCATGTCCATGAGCGTCACTCCGTCGCGGCCCGCGGCCCAGGCCATGCGCAGATGCATCAGCAGGCCGGGCGAGTAGTAGCCGAACCCGGGGTCGTAGGCGGTGAACCAGGCCGCGGACACGGTCCGCGACCTCGGCCCGAAGTGCGCGGCGACCGGCCGGTCACCGGCGTACACGACGGACAGGACGCCGGTGAAGTGGTCCTCGCGGACCTGGAAGAGATGGTCCACGAGGTTCACGATCCACGGCTTGGAGAACCGGTCCATCCGCCCCGTCCTGCGGTACTGCGCGGACTTCCAGCGCATGAGCGTGCGCAGCACGGCCGGATCCCGCTCGTCGTGGACGAACCGCATCTCGCCCGCGTCACGGCCCAGGCGGCGCTCCTTCTTCAGCGTCGTCCTGGCCAGCCCCGGGTACGTGGCACGCAGCCACGCCGCGTAGTCGCCCTCGGCGGGCTTCAGGTCGAGGACGGGAGAGGCGAACGTCCCCGTGACGTACGGGCCGAACGGCTTCTGCCGCTCGACGAGGTGATCGAACTCGAAGACGGACAGCCCGCAGGCCCGCAGCAGTTCCGTGGGCTCCCAGGTGACTCCCGGCCGGTGCACCAGCGCCTGGCAGTCGGACAGGCCCAGACCGATGGCCCGGCCGACGCCGTACACGGTGCGCTCGTACGGGAAGAAGCCGACGGCCTCGCCGTCGTCGTGCAGGACCGCGACCCGCGCCCCGGTGCGATACCTGCCGACCCCGAGCGTGAACTCCGGTGCCAGGAAAGGGTTGGCGTAGTCGGGCGACTCGTCCATCGCCCGGTGCCACGCCCGGCGCAGCGACTCGCTCAGCTCCTCGGGTCTGTGAATCGTGATGGCGCGTGTGGATCGCATGGCGACCGCTCCCCCCAAAGTCCCCCGAAAAGGCGCTTTTCAGCGCCTCGCCACCGTTTCCCCCATGTCGAACTTTGTGGCGTGGTCAAACGTCGCGAAACAGCACGCACGCTGTCAAGGTGCCCGATGAATCCTTTAGCTGTGCTTGGTGACGCGGGGGGGGGCGAGCCGGTCAGCGGACCGCGACGACGACGTGGCTGTCGCCGTACTGCCAGACGACACCGGTATGCCTGAAACCCGCCTGACGCAGCAGCCGTTCGTGCGCGGACACGGACAGGGACGCCGCGCCGTCGCCCCCGGTGTCCGGCTGCCGGCGCCTGCGTTCGGCGAGGAGGTCGGCCAGCTCGGGATCGGCCGCGACGGCCGTCCACCAGGACGCCCAGTCCTCGTGCGCCAGGACCTGCCCACGTTCGGCGTGACGGCGGCCGACGCACCCGGCGAGTTCCGTGAGCACGGTGTCGTCGTGCGGGAAGTGGTCGCCGTTGACGAGGATGCCGCCGGGCCGCAGCAGGGCCGCCAGCTGCCGGTAGGTGCGGAGCAGGGTGTCCGGGCCCAGGTAGTGCAGTGCCGTCGTCGACACGGCCGCGTCCAGCGGGCGGTCGAGGTGCAGCGCCTGCGTCCAGCCCTCGTCGCCGATCACCGCGTCGACGTAGCGTGCGGCGTACGCGTGGTGGGTGCGGGCCAGCTCCAGCAGCAGCGGGTCCATGTCCACGCCCACGATGTCCGCGTGCGGCAACCGGCGGGCCAGCCGCGCCGCCAGCGACCCGGGACCGCAGCCGAGGTCCACGACCAGCGGCCCGGCCGGGCACCTCGCCACGGCCCGCTCGACGACATCGGCGATCACCGTGAACCGCTCCTCGCGGTCCACGGCGTACCGCTGCTGCTGGCGTTCCCAGCGCTCCACCCATCGCTCCGCCGTCGCCAGGCTCAGCCCCATCCCGCCGTGCACCTCGCCGTTCCGCACCTGTCCGCACCGTCGGCGCCGACTCTACAGGTGAAAACGGTTCCCATTCCGCCGGATGGGGGTACGTCACCCGAGCGTGGCGAGCACCTCCAGCAGCCGGTCGACCTCCTCGACGGTGTTGTGGACGTGCAGGCTCACCCGCACCGATCCGGTCCGCTCCCCCGCGCTGCCCTGGCAGTGCTGGTCGGAGCGGACCATGAAGCCGTGGCTGAAGAGGATGAAGCCCAGGTCCGGGGAGTCGACGGCGTGGTGCCGGAAGGTGACGATGCCCTGGCGCCGCTGTACCGACGAGTCGGCGGCCAGGCTGCTCTGGCAGCCGAGGATCTCGTAGGCGTCGAGATGGCGCAGTCCTTCGGTGAGCCGGGCCGCCAGGGCGACGGTCCACCGCTCGATCCGGTCGGTGCCGGCGGCGTCCAGCCAGTCGAGGGCGGCGGCGAGGGAGGCGATGCCCACGGTGTTCGGGGTGCCCGCCCAGCCTCCCGGTGTGAAGCCCGGCCCGCGCGCCTGGCGAGCCCAGACCGCTCCCGTGCCGGGCAGGGCCATGGCCTTGTGTCCGGAGAAGACGACGAAGTCCACGTCCAGGTCGGCCACGGACACCGGCAGATGGCCGATGCTCTGGGCGGCGTCCAGGCAGATCACCGCGTCCGGTCCGACCGCGCGGCGGATGCGGTGGATGTTCATGTCGCCGCCGTACACGTGGTGGACATGGGTGGCGGCGACGAACCGAGGGCGCCCACCGGCCGGTTCGGCCAGCGCGGTGTGGTCGTAGTCGCCGGACGCCCGCTGGTACGGCATCGGCCGGACGCGGATGTGGACGCCCTGCCCTGCCAGTTGCCGTCCGGCCTCCAGCCAGGGTGCGATGTTGGCCTCGTGGTCGGCGACCGGGACGACGATCTCGTCGCCGTCGGCCAGGAATTGGGGGAGCCAGTCGCGGGCGACGGTGCGCAGGCCCTCGGTGGTGCCGCTCGTGAAGTGCACGGCCGAGCGCTCCGGGACGGGGTCGTCGAGGAAACGCTTCACCCGGTCGCGGGCCTGCTCGACCAGGGCCGTGGTCCGGTTGGCCCAGGGGTAGGTGCCGCGCCCGGCGTTGGCGTTGGTCGTGGTGAGGTAGGCGTGGACGGCGTCGAGTACGGCCTGCGGCTTCTGGGCGGTGGCGGCACTGTCCAGGTAGGCCAGTTCCGGGTGGGCGGTGATGATCGGGAACTGGGCTCGCCGGGCGCGCTGCCACTTCGCCAGCTCCTCGATGACGGCGCTTCCTTGGGTGTCCGTTCGGGGTGTGGTCATGGGATCAGTCCCGTACCAGGGGTGCGCCGGCATCGCGCCAGGCGATGATGCCGCCGGTCAGGCTGCGGACGTCCGGGTGGCCCATGCTGGTGAGCAGGGCGGCGTAGCGGGCGGACTTCTCGCCGACCGGGCAGGCCAGCAGGACCGGGCGGTTACGACTGAACGGCAGCCCGCCGTGCAGCAGCTCCTCGAAGATCTCGTCGACGATGTTGACCGAGCCGTCGATGTGCAGGGCGGCGTAGGCGTAGGGACTGCGCAGGTCGACGACGAGCGGTTCTCCGGTGGCGATCCACGCCTGCGCCTCCGCGACGCCGACGGCCGGTGCGGTACGGATGTCGGCGTCCGACAGGTCGGCCGGGGAGTTCGTGCGGCGCGGGCGCCCGAAGAGGTCGGGGCGCCGCTGACGCACGTAGCTGAGGTAGCTCTCGACGCGGTCGCAGACGATGAAGACCGCTGACCGCCGCTCGGCCAGTTCCTCGTCCGCCAGGCGCAGTTGCCGTACGGCTCCGAAGTAGGCGGCTCCTCCGGTGGGTCCGGCCAGGATGCCGCAGCGGCGGTTGAGGGTCAGCATGCCCTCGATCGCCTCGTCGGCGCTCACCGGCTCGATCGTGTCGTAGGTGCCGGGGTCGAACAGGCCCACCTCGTGCGCCTCGTCGATGGTGCGGATGCCGGGGATGAAGTCCGACTTGGCCGCGACCAGGCCGGCGACCCGTACGGCCGGGTCGTGTTCGCGCAGGGCGCGGGCGACGCCCGTGGAGGAGCCGGCGGTACCCACGCAGGCGATGAACCAGTCCGGTGCCCGCCCGTCCAGGTCCTTGACGATCTCGGGCCCGGTGCCGGTGAAGTGGGCGTCGGTGTTGCGCGGGTTGAAGTACTGGTCGGTGTGCAGATAGGTGCTGTCGGGCTCGGAGAGGGTGCGGTGGAACAGGGTGAGCGGGTCGTCGGTGGCGGTCGGGTCCAGGCACTCGCTCTGGCCGGGGAGTTCCTCGATCTCCGCGCCGAGCAACAGCAGCAAGTCCTTGATCTCCGGGATGCGCATCCGGTTGGTGACGCTCTTGAAGGTCAGGCCGTGCATGCCGGCGAGGACGGCCAGCGCCTTGGCGGTGTTGCCGCTCGACAGCTCGACGACCTGACCGCCCTCCTCGGCCGCGGCGGCCAGGTGCGGGCGGGCCATGTTCCAGGCGGCGCGGTCCTTGACCGATCCGAAGGGGTTGAGCAGCTCCAGTTTGGCGTACAGGTCGATGTTCCTGAGGCCGTGCACGGCCGGATCGATGCGCACCAGCGGTGTGTTGCCGATGGCCTCGGTGATGCTGTCGTACCTCAATGCGCTCCCCCCACGGGTGTGGTCGGCCAGTACTGGTCGTCCAGGCACCAGCGCCAGGTGTCGCCCTCCTGCCAGGCGGCGACCTTGCGCGCGACGGGCTGGTGCTGGGCGCGGGTGGCGTGGAAGTCCATGCAGTAACCGGCCGTGTTGGCGAACGCCAGCAGGTCGCCCGGTTCGGGGCGGCGGGGCAGGAAGACCGTGCGGCGGGTGATCAGGTCGGACTCCAGGCACAGGGTGCCGAAGAGATGCACGGCGACCGGTCCGGACTCGGTCCCGGTCCCGATCCCTGCCCCGGTGCCTGCGCCCTCGCCCAGGGTCGCGGTCGCGGTCGCGGTCGCGCCGGTAGTCGCTCCTGCCGCGTCCCGGGGAATGACGACGGGGTCCATGAGCACCCCGTGCTCCTCCAGCGCCACGTCGTCGGCCTTGGCCGCGAGCCGTACGTGGAGCGGGGCGCCCGCCTCCTGGTCGCGCACCTCCAGCACCTTGGCCAGGGTCACTCCGCACTGGTCCAGCAGCGCTCGGCCGGGTTCGGTGTGCAGGTCGTAGAGGTGCTCGAGGAGCAGGGCCGCCAGTGGACGGCCACCCAGGGACGCGGCCGGGTGCGACAGGAGTTCGTCGAGGTAGCGGGCTCCGGCGACCGGGCGGTGGGCGGGGTACAGGCCCAGCGCGCCGCGCAGGGTGCCGGCTTCGTTGCGCAGCCCGTAGCCGTGGCCGCCGTACGTCAGGGGCGGGCGGGTGCCCAGCGCGGCTTCGGTGAGTTCGGTCGTGTACCGCTCCCACTGTCCGCCGTCGGCAAGGTAGTTGACGCCGAATCCGCCGCCGACGTCCACGGCCCGGGGCCTGAGCCCCCGGCTCCGGCACTCCTCCAGCACCCGCAGGCAGCCTTCCAGCGCCGTCGCCTTCTCGGTGAGGCTCGTCGTGTCCAGGTGGTAGGCGACCCCGACCAGGTCGACCACGTCGGTGTGCCGCTCGACCGCCTCCAGCAGCGGGGCCGACTCCCCCGCGCCGGTGCCGAATCGGCTGCGTCGGCTCAGCACCCGCACGCCGGACGTCTCGAACCCCGACAGGCGCAGCAGGACGCGGGTCCTGGGCAGCGCGTACTTGCGGACGAGGGTGGCGAGTTGCTCCAGTTCGCCTCGCGTGTCGAGGCTGACGGTGACCGACGTACGGGCCGCGAGCCACAGGAACTCCGGGTTCTTCGGTCCGGTGGCGGTGATCCGGTCGGGGGTGAGGCCGGCGCCGAGAGCGTGTTGCAGTTCCTCCAGTGAGGCGACGTCCACACCGGCGTCCGTGGCGGCGAGCCGCCGCAGCAGGGCGCTGGAACGGTTGGCCTTGTGGGCGAGGAACACCTGGCCGGACAGATGGTGCTTGCCGTAGACGGAGCGGAACTGCTGGAGGTTGTCGGCGAGTTGGTCCGGGACGAGGACGTTCAGCGGAGACCCGAGGGCGTCGCAGAGCGTGTGCGGCAGCTCCGGGGAGCTCAGCAACGAGCGCACACGCGACTCCAGCCGCGGTTCGAGATACAGGGGTTGCCCGCCCATGCCTGGCCCTCCCCAGCACTCGGGCCCGACCTCCCGGGCACTGCCGATCACTCCCCGCGGTTCGCCGTATAGCTCCCTTCCCTTCGTTCGAGTGGTTTACGCCCCGTACCTGCCGCAGTGGGTGGTACGTCAAGTGATGGCCGGAACCCACGGGCCGCGTCACCAACCCTTTTGCTCAACACCTGTGTCTCGTACCGTCATTGCGGCATTGAAGTGACCATGACGATGGAAGAGGCTGCATGGGCAGAGGTCTGCTGTCACTGGTTCTCGCCGCGGTCACCGGAGCGGCACTGCTCACGGCACCCGCGGCCGCCGCGCCGACCCCGCCGCCGGGGCCGTCCGCGCCGCCCGGCCCGTCCGACGTCTACCGGCCGGTCCGTGGCCCGGCCGCCCCCGCCGAGTACCGCTACCTCCAGAAGACCGTGCCGGGCGAATCGCTGCCGCGCCACGCCCATGACCTCGCCGCGGCCCAGGCCCGCGCGCTGCCCACCGTCGGCGGGCGCTGGAAGAACATCGGGCCCACCAACATCGGCGGGCGGATCGTGTCCCTCGCGCTCGATCCGAAGCGCGCCGACACCCTGTACGCCGCAGCCGCGAGCGGCGGGCTGTGGCGCAGCACCGACGCGGGGGCGACGTTCCACTCGGTGTGGCCCGACAGCTGGACCCAGGCCATGGGCGCGGTGGCCACCGCGCCGGACGGCACCCTGTACGTGGGCACCGGTGAGCCCAACCCGGGTGGTGGGAGCATCACCTACGAGGGGACGGGGCTGTATCGGAGCCGGGACGGCGGCCGGACCTGGAAGCCGCTCGGCCTGCGCGACTCCGGTGCGATCAGCGCCATCACCGTCGACCCGGCCGACCCGCGCCGCGTCTATGTCGCGGCGGCCGGCTCGCTGTACAACGGCGGTGGCGACCGGGGCGTCTACCGATCGGAGGACGGCGGCGCCACATGGGAGCGGATCCTCGCCGGCGCCAACGAGTTCACCGGCGCCACGGAGATCGTCGTCGACGGCGACCGCCTCTACGCCGTGCTGTGGGACCACCGCCGAACGCCCGAACTGCGGACGTACGGCGGTACCGGCTCCGGCGTCTTCCGCAGCACGGACGACGGCGCGACCTGGCAGCGGCTGGGCGGCGGCCTGCCCGCGGCGGGCCCGGACGTGGGGCGCATCGGCCTCGCGGTCGAGGGCGAGAGGCTCTATGCGATCGTCAACAAGGCCGCCGGTCCCTTCGAGGGCTTCTACGCCTCGGCCGACAGCGGCGAGACCTGGACCCGCACCCCTGCCAACGACCTCCTCACCAACTCGCAGTCCAGCTTCGGCTGGTGGTTCGGCAAGGTGTGGATCGATCCCCGGAACACCGAGCACGTGCATGTGGCCGGGGTCCCCCTGATGACCACGAAGGACGGCGGCGACACCTGGACGGCCGACGACACCAGCATGCACGTCGACCAGCACGCCATGGTCTGGGACCCGCGTCGCCCGGGCCGGGTCTACCTCGGCAACGACGGCGGCGTCTACCGCTCCGACGCGAACGGCGACGGCGGCTGGGTCAAGTCCCGCCACCAGCCGTACACCCAGCTCTACAGCGCGGCGATCAGCCCGCAGGACGTCACCAGGATCTCGGGGGGCACCCAGGACAACGGCTCGCTGCGCTCCTGGGGCGGGGAGGGGTTCAACGAGTACCTCGGCGGCGACGGCGAGGAGAACCTCATCAACCCGACCGACGTGAACAACGTGTTCGCCTGCTACCAGTACGGCAACTGCTTCAGCTCCACCGACGGCGGCGACACACTCACGTACTTCGCGGACCGCACGACGTACAAGCGCCGCAACTGGTTCACCCCGGTGGTCTTCGACCCGCGTGACCCGAAGATCCTCTACTACGGCTCCGAGGTGCTCAACCGCTCCACGGACGGTGGCGCGACCTGGCAGCCCATCAGCCCCGACCTGAGCGGCGGCCCGGGCCCCGACCCGGTCTACACCAACTACGGCACCATCACCTCCATCGCCCCGGCGGCCGACGGACGCACCGTCTACGTGGGCACGGACGACGGCCGGGTCTGGGTCACCAGGGACCTCGGGGCGACCTGGACGAAGCTGGCCGAGGGGCTGCCGTGGGTGACCCGGGTGGTCGTCGACCCGAAGAACCCCGACCGCGTCTGGACCACGCACTCCGGCTACCGTTCGGGCTCCCCGCTGCCCCATGTGTACGGCAGCACGGACGGCGGCCGGAACTGGCGGAACCTGTCGGGCAACCTCCCGGCGGCGCCCGTGAACGACCTGGTCGTGGCCCGCGGCGGCATCCTCTACATCGGCACCGACCAGGGCGTCTTCACCAGCGTCACGGGCGGCGGCCGCTGGCTGCGGCTCGGCCGCGGCATGCCGCAGGTGCCGGTCGACGACATCGAGTACGACGCGGGGCACCACCGCCTGGTGGCCGCGACGTTCGGCAGGGGCTTCTACGAACTGACCACTCCCTGACAACGCAGCGCGGCGGAGCCCACGGGTGCGGCGGTCAGAACGTCGACCGCCGCACCAGGCTCAGCGTCCCCCTCTCCCCCTCAGCTCCCCTGCCCCGCGATGTTGACCATCCAGGTGATGCCGAAGCGGTCCGTGCACATGCCGAAGACGTCGCCCCACATCTGCTTGTCCAGCGGCACCGTCACCGAGGCGCCGGCGGACAGCTTCTCCCAGTAGCCGCGCAGTTCGGCGTCGTCGTCGCCGCTCAGGCTCACGGAGATGTTGTTGCCCGGCCTGTGGTCGTCCGACGGGGTGTCGGCGCCCATCAGGGTGAAGCCGTTGGGGGCCTCGAGCATGCTGTGCATGATCTTGTCGGCCATGGGCGTGTCCTTCTGGCCGAACTCCGCGTAGGTGTTGAGCACCAGCGTGCCGCCGAAGACTTCCTTGTAGAACTCCATAGCCTGCCGGGCGTCGCCGGCGAAGGTGATGTAGGGGTTGAGGCGCGAGGCCATGAATCCTCCCGGAGTAGGGCCACAGAAACCGACTCCGCAGAAGCTAGCGCGGGCCACTGACAACGGCCCGCGCACGCGCCCACTCGGGCTACCCGGCGCCCCCTACAGGGTGCGCTCCAGGCGGTCGGCCACCAGCTTCACGAAACGCGCGGGGTCCTTCGGCTGGCCGCCCTCGGCGAGCACCGCCAGCGTGTGCAGCAGCTCGGCGGACTCGGCGAGCCCGGAGCGGTCCTCGCGCTCCTTGTACGCCTGGTTCAGGCCCTTCACCAGCAGGTGGTCGGGGTTGAGCTCGAGGATCCGCTTGGTGCGCGGCACCTCCTGGCCCATCGCCCGGTACATGTTCTCCAGGGCCGGGGTCAGGTCGTGGGCGTCCGAGACGACGCAGGCCGGGGAGACGGTGAGCCGCGCCGACAGGCGCACCTCCTTGATGTCCTCGTCCAGTCGCTCCCGCATCCAGCCGAGCAGACCGGCGTACTCCTCGGCCTGCTTCTCCCGCTCCCCGTCGGTCTTCTCGTCGCCCTTGGCGTCGAGGTCGATCTCCCCCTTGGCGACGGAGCGCAGCTTCTTGCCCTCGTACTCGCCGACGGTGTCGACCCACACCTCGTCGACGGGGTCGGTGAGCAGCAGGACCTCGATGCCCTTGTCCCGGAACACCTCCATGTGCGGGGAGTTCTCGATGCTCTGCCGGGACTCGCCGGTGATGTAGTAGATGTCGTCCTGGTCGTCCTTCATCCGCTCCACGTACTGCGCCAGCGTGGTCGGCTCGTCCTCGGCGTGCGTGGTCGCGAACGACGCGACGGCGAGGATGGCGTCGCGGTTCTCGGAGTCGGTGACCAGGCCCTCCTTCAAGGCGGTGCCGAACTCCCGCCAGAACGTGGCGTAGCGGTCGGCGTCCTTGGTCATGATCTCCTTGACCGTGGACAGGACCTTCTTCGTCAGCCGGCGCCGCATCATCCGGATGTGCCGGTCCTGCTGGAGGATCTCGCGGGAGACGTTGAGCGAGAGGTCGGCGGCGTCGACGACGCCCTTGACGAAGCGCAGGTAGGGCGGCAGCAGCGCCTCGCAGTCGTCCATGATGAAGACGCGCTTCACATAGAGCTGGACGCCGCGCTTGAAGTCCCGCGTGAACAGGTCGTGCGGGGCGTGGGACGGGATGAACAGCAGGGACTGGTACTCGAACGTGCCCTCCGCCTGGAGCCGGATCGTCTCCAGCGGCTCGCGCCAGTCGTGGCTGATGTGCTTGTACAGCTCGTGGTACTCGTCGTCGGACACCTCGTCGCGCGAGCGCGCCCACAGGGCCTTCATGGAGTTCAGCGTCTCGGCCTCGGGTGCCGTGTCGCCGTCGCCCGGCTCCGGGACCATCCGGACGGGCCAGGTGATGAAGTCCGAGTACCGCTTGACGATCTCCCTGATCTTCCAGGGCGAGGTGTAGTCGTGGAGCTGGTTCTCGGGGTCGGCGGGCTTGAGGTGGAGCGTGACGGAGGTGCCCTGGGGCGCGTCGTCGACGGTCTCCAGGGTGTACGTGGCCTCACCGCGCGAGCTCCAGCGGGTCCCCTGGCCCTCGCCGGCCCGCCGGGTCACCAGCGTCACCTCGTCCGCCACCATGAAGCCGGAGTAGAAGCCGACGCCGAACTGGCCGATGAGGCCCTCGGCCCCGGCCGCGTCCTGGGCCTCCCGCAGCTCCTTCAGGAAGGTGGCGGTGCCCGAGTTGGCGATGGTGCCGATGAGCTGCCCGACCTCGTCGTACGACATCCCGATGCCGTTGTCCCGCACGGTGAGGGTGCGGGCGTCCTTGTCGATGTCGATCTCGATGTGCAGGTCCGACACGTCGGCGTCGAGCGTGTCGTCCCGCAGCTTTTCGAGGCGCAGCTTGTCGAGCGCGTCGGACGCGTTGGAGACGAGCTCGCGTAGGAAGACATCCTTGTTCGAGTAGACCGAGTGAATCATCAGCTGGAGCAGCTGACGGGCCTCTACCTGGAACTCAAACGTCTCGGTCGGCATGGTTCGCGACTACCTCACAGGTTCAGTCACCGGAACTGGTCGCAGTCACTGTAGAACACGAGGTCAGCGCGGTCGGTCGGTTCAGGCGAGGTGGGCGAAGACGACCAGGTTCGCGGTGTAGTCCCGGACCTGACGGTCGTAGTCCCCCGCGCAGGTGATGAGCCGGACCTGGGCCTCGGGGGTGTCGCCGTAGACGCGTTCGCTGGGGAAATCGTCCTTGTCGAACGTCTCCACCTTGTCGACCACGAAGGACGCTCGGCGCCCGTCCGCCCTCAGCACGTGGAAGCGGTCCCCCTTCTCCAGCTCGCTCAGGTTCACGAACACCGCGGCGGACGTCGCCGTGTCGACGTGCCCGGCGATGATCGAGGTGCCCGCCTCACCGGGGGACGCTCCTTCGGCGTACCAGCCGACGAGGTTGGTGTCGTGGGCCGGCGGGGCCTCGAGCTGTCCTGAACGGCCGATGGCGAGGTCGACGAAGGGCGCGTTGACCGAGATCTTGGGGATGATCAGGCGGAGCGGCCGTGACCTGGGCAGATGCTTTCCTGTGGGCTCCGCGGCGGGCGAGGACGGCTCGGCCGCCGACGGAGACGACCGGACCTCCGGCGGCGCGGACGAGGTGACCCCCGGCGGAGCGTGCGGTGCGCGGCGGGCTTCCGGTGCCTCGCCCTGGCCGCCGGGCAGGGTCACGACCATGACCACGGCGGCCACCGCGCTCCAGAACATCGTCACCGCCGTGCGCCTTATGCGCCGTGAGCGCGTGGAACCGGCTTCGCGGGGGGCCGGGTCGGCTTCGGGGGACGGGGGTCGGCCGGCGGCCATCGGGCACCACCTCACTCGGGCACGGCAGCGAAGACAACACAGGGGAGGAAGGGCGCGGCCGCCGCGACGCGCGGCGCACGTGCGGCGGCCACAGCGGCTACGTCGTCGGGCACGGGTCAGCCCATGTTTCCGGCCGCCTTCTTGCGGCGCAGCGCGTACATGCCGGTGCCGGCGGCCGCGAGCGCGGCCAGGCCACCCGCGGTCACACCCGGCGAGTCGAGGCCGCCGCCTCCGGTGTGCATGCCGCCGCGCGGTCCGTCGTGGCCGCCGCCCCAGGACTCCTTGTCGTGGTCACCACCGAAGGAGTCCTTCTCGTGGTCGCCCTTCCACGAGTCGTCCTTGCCGTGGTCGTCCTTCCAGGGGTCCTTCTCGTGGTCGCCGCCCCACGACTCCTTGCCGTGGTCGCCGCCCCACGAGTCCTCGTTGTTCACGGCGGCCAGCGCTCCGCCACCCGTGTGCATCCCGCCACGCGGACCGTCGTGCTTGCTTTCCTTGCCGTGCTCCTTGCTGTAGTCCTTGTCGTGTTCCTTGCCGGAGTCCTTCCCGTGCTCCTTGCCGGAGTCCGAGTCGTGCTCCTTGCTGTGGGAAGACGAGTCTTCCGTGTCCCAGTCGCCCGCCGTGACGGCGTAGGCGGTGGGGGCGATCGCCAAGGCGGCCGTGGCCGTCGCGGTGGCGAGCAGCATGCGAACCGAGCGCATAGGTGAGTCCTTCCGTCACGGCCTGGGGGCTGACGCTTCATCACCACTGGGGCCAGGCCTTGACGTGATCCACCGTCAGCCATGACTGCCGGACGCACCATTCGGAGCGTTCACACGGGTTACTCCCACACCCCGACGGCCGAATGGCCGACACCTGCGGTGTGGACGCCCGCCTGAAGAGGTTTACGTCCGCCGGAAGTGGTCAGACGCGTGGGATGTCCCAGCGCATCCTCACCGCCGTCCCGTCCGTCAGACCCGCACACGGTCGCGCGGGCTTCCCGCGTGGTGCTCGGGGGGCCGTGTGGTGAGCGAGGCCGTAGGGACCGCTCCGGTCCCCGCCACGGCGGCGCCACCAGGGCCTTCGAAGCAGCGGGACGCGTTCTTCGACAACGCCAAGTACGCGGCGATCGTGCTGGTGGCCGTGGGGCACGCGTGGGAGCCGCTACGGGACGGCAGCCGGAGCGTCGACGCGCTGTACATGCTCGTGTACGCCTTCCACATGCCGGCCTTCGTCATCGTCTCCGGCTACTTCTCCCGCGGCTTCGACGGCCGCCCCGCGCGTCTGAAGCGTCTGGTGACCGGACTCGTCGTCCCCTACGTCGTCTTCGAGACGGCGTACACCCTGTTCACCCGGTGGACCGACCAGGAGCCGGACCGCCCGATCAGCCTGCTGGACCCGCTGTATCTGACGTGGTTCCTGGCGGCGCTGTTCCTGTGGCGGCTGACCACCCCGCTGTGGCAGCGGGTGCGCGCGCCGCTGCCGCTCGCGCTCGTCGTGGCGATGCTGGCCACCCTCTCCCCGTCCATCGGCAACGACCTCGACCTCCAGCGTGCCCTGCAGTTCCTGCCGTACTTCGTGCTGGGGCTGTCCCTGAGGCCCGAGCACTTCCGGCTGGTCCGGCGCCGCGCGGTGCGGATCGCGGCCGTGCCCGTGTTCGCGGGCGCGTTGGTGGTGGCGTACTGGGCGGTACCCCGGATGACGGGCAGCTGGTTCTACCACCGTGACAGCGCCGAGGAGCTGGGCGCCCCCGCGTGGTACGGGGTCGTGATGACGCCGGTCCTGTTCGCCTGCTCGCTGCTGCTGGTGGCGTGCTTCCTCTCCTGGGTGCCCGGGCGGCGGCTGTGGTGCACCGTGCTGGGCACGGGCACGCTGTACGGCTATCTGCTGCACGGCTTCGTCGCGCAGGGCGCCAAGTACGGGGGCTGGTACGACCCCGCCTGGGTTCGCGAGCCGATCGGCGCGATCGTCGTCACCGTCGTCGCCGCCGTGGTGGTGACCGTGCTGTGCACCCCGCCCGTCCGCCGCGCCCTGCGCTTCGTGGTGGAGCCGGACATGCGCCGGCTGTTCCGGCCGGACGCGGCGGAGGAGGCCGGTGACCGGGCGGCGGCACGTGGGTGACGTGCCGTGTCAGGGCCGGCGCACGAGTCCGGCGATGTGCGCGGTGACCGTGTCGAGGATGGCGTTGCAGGCGGCCTCGTCCCCGAGCACCAGGTAGTTGAGGGTCAGCCCGTCGGTCATCGCGGCCAGATAGCGGGCCAGTACGGGGACGGGCACCTGGAGCCGGATGCCCATGGTCCGTCGTAGCTGGTCGATGAGGTCGGCGTAGGTCTCGGTGTACAGCTCGTACTGCCGTCGCGCCAGGTGTTCGAATCCGGGTCGGCGCAGGGCGTACTGGGTCAGCTCGTAGGTGAGCATGTGCTCGTCCGGGTGGGTGCGGACGTGGTCCCAGTACGCCTGGAAGCCGGCCCGGACCGTTTCCTCCAGGGTGGCTCTGGGGCGTATGGCCTCCTTGACGACGGTGACGTAGTGCTCGGTGATGGTCGTGATGACGGACTCGACGAGTTCCTGCTTGGAGTCGAAGCAGTAGTGGAAGACGCTGAGCGAGACGCCCGCCTCGGCGGCGATGGACCGGGTCGTCGTCCTGGGGACGCCGTCCCGGCTCATCGCTCTGATCGCCGCCTCGGTGAGCTGTCGCCGCCGCTCGGCGGACGGCAACCGTGCCATGGAGCCCCTCTCGTGGGTGTCAGCCGCTGTGGACGCCGACCTCGCGCAGGGAGTAGCCCCAGTCGGTGCCGCGGTCCAGCCCGTGGACGCGTACGTACCGGGCCGGTGTGCCGGTGAACCTGGCCGTGTCCAGGCCGCCGTCGCCGGAGGTCGTGGACCAGGCGGTCTGCCAGTTCGTGCCGTCGGTGGACAGTTCGACGCGGTACGCCTTGCCGTAGGCGCGCTCCCAGTCGAGGGTGACCCGCTTGACCAGGTGCGTGGATCCGAGGTCGGCCTTGAACCACTGGTCATCGCTCCAGTCACTCGCCCAGCGGGTACGGCTGTCGCCGTCGACAGCCCGGGACGGCTGGTGGCTCGTGAACAGGCTCCACTCGGAGGAGCTGGCCGACGTGGCCGCGCCGCTCGCGAGGTTCGCCCCGGCCTCGTGGGTCTCGGAGGCCGCCCAGGTGTCGAGGTAGGACTCGGCGCCCCGGAAGAGGTCGTCGACCACGTCCTGGCCGCCGACGCGTCGGATGTCCTCGATCCAGTCCGGGACGAGGCCGTAGTGGGCGGCTCCGTCGGTGTTCAGGTCCCAGGTGCGCTCGCCGGTGGTCTGCCGGTCGATGACGGAGCCGCCGTCGACGCTCTTGAAGGGGTAGGTGACCTTGTTCGGCGCGTCCGCCCCGCGCGGCGCCGGCCAGCCGCCGACGCCGTTCATGTCGGTGCCGTAGCCGTAGCCGACGCCGTACTTGTCGCGCAGGGCCTCCGTGCGCTCGGCCTCCGCGACGAAGCCCTCGGAGCCGTGCATGTACTGGGCGATGAAGCCGCCGAGGCCGTAGACCCGTTCGGTCCAGTCCAGGTCCATCCAGCTGTGGGAGGAGAGCACGCCGGGGTACGACGCGGCCTCGAAGATGTCGAGCACGCGGCCGGTGGCCTTGACGCTCATGTGGTCGATCTCGAGCATCATCTTGCGCTTCATCATGCCGCGTACGGCGTACTCGCCGAGTTCGGTGAGCCCTCGGACGTTGCACTGGGCGTCCGCGTCGTACGAGGGGACCTCCACGCCCGCCGGGAGCTTCTTCTCGGCTTCGGGTGCCGCGGCGCCGCCGATGGGGTTGTCGTGCTGGGGGCCGGTGCACTTCTCCGTCCGCCAGAAGGTGCCGGTCGACAGGAACTGGCCGACGTTGATGGCCGTGCCGAGGGCGCCCTCGTCGAAGCGGACCCCGCACAGGGCGTTGTCGAACTTGTGGCACAGGAACATGCTGCGCACGCCCAGGGCGTACAGCTCGTCCAGGCCCTTGTCGATGTCCTCCTTGCCGCACTGCGCGATGTCGAGGATCTGCTTGCAGCCGAACGGCTCGGAGGTCTCCACGCCGAGGACGACCGCCAGCTTGCCCTGCTCGATAACGTCGCGGGCCTGCGCGCTGTCGGTGACGATCCGGAACCAGCCCTTTCCGGTGCCGCCGTACATCTTGTCGACGTAGGTCTGCATGTCGTACGTCAGCTTGGCCTGGAGGCGGATGGACGTCATCTCGTCGCAGCTGCGGTCCTTGAAGAAGTACACGGAGCAGATCACGCCGTTGGTGACGAGGTCGTTGACCAGCACGCGCTGGCCGCCGCGCCACGCCCGCTCCACCCAGGCGTAGTAGTTCTGCTGGTGGGTAAGCGAGTCGTGCGCGGGCCAGTCCTTGAAGGTGGGCCAGCCGACCGGGTCGTGCCTGCCGTCACCCCCGTGGGTGATGAAGTCGAAGATCGCGAGGGAGCCGTCAGGGTAGTGCTCGGGGCAGTCCTTGAGCGCGTCGGCGACGCCCCGCTCGGAGAACGGCTTTCCGCAGATCAGGCGGCCGCCGAAGGCCTCGTTGGAGAAGATGTGGTCGTGCGCGTCGACGAAGCCGCGCACCTCGCCCTTGGCATTGGTGCCGGTGAAGGGCTCCCCGGTGACGTTGATCTGCGAGTCCGGGGCGGGCCGTGCGCTCGGCTCCCACCAGTCGCTTCCGGCCGCCGAACTGGGCGTCGGTCCCAGTGCGACGGCCAGCACGAGCAGGAGGAGCGACACCACGGTGACGTTCTTGCGCCTGCGGTACGGGCGTCCGGTCCTGGTCACTGCCCACGTCCCTCGGTCGGCGGAGTCGCGCGGTCGACGGCTGATTGTCATGACCCCGCAATATGTGCGACGAGGATCGCGACTACCGCCTTATGAGTCAAGAGTCCGGGACGGATGACCTGATGACGACGCGTCGGCTCACGCGGCGTGCGTGAGCCGGAACTTCGACGCCCCCAGTGATCTTTGACGCCGTGGGTCTCGGTGCGGGTGCGGTGGCTCGGGGTCCGGGTGCGGTGGCTCTGGGTCCGGGTGCGTGGCTCGGGGTCCGGGTGCCTGGTGCCCTTCGTCGTCCACGGCGTACGAGCCCTGCTCGGGGCATCCTGGAAGCCGGATGCGGATCGTCTGTGCTGTCGCCGTTCTCGCCGCCGCGAACCTGCTGAACAACTGGCTCGCGCGGGGCCCCGCCCTGTACGTGGTGATCTGCGTGACCGCGACGGCCGCGCTGCTGCTCGTCGCCCGCTGGGACGGGCTCACCCGGGCCGATCTGGGGCTCGACGCGGCGGGGCTGCGCCGGGGACTGCGGTGGGCTCCCGTCCTGGCCGCGGTCGTCCTTCTCGTCCTGCTGCTCCTGCTCGCCGTTCCGGCCGGCCGCGAGGCGTTCCGCGACGCCAGGGCGGCGGACCTGTCGGTGGGCCGGCTGCTGTGGGTGACGCTGGTGCGGGTGCCGTTCGGGACCGTGCTGCTGGAGGAGACCGCCTTCCGCGGTGTGCTGTGGGCCATGATCCGGCGCCGGCACGGCACGGCACGGGCCACCGCCGTGTCGTCGCTGCTGTTCGGGCTGTGGCATGTGCTGCCGTCCCGTGGCCTCAACCGGTCCAACGCCGCCGTCGCCTCCCTCTTCGGGGACGACCCGGCGGGCGTGGCACCGACCGTCGCCGTGGCGATCGTCGCCACGGCGGTCGCCGGGGTCGTCCTGTGCGAGCTGCGCCGCCGCTCCGGCAGTCTGCTGACGCCCATGGCCCTGCACTGGGCGGTCAACAGCCTCGGTTACGTGTTCGCCTGGGCGGCGGCCCGCTGGTGGCTCGACGGCTGAACGTCAGAAGTTGATCATGTGTCCGGCGAGGCCGTGGACGGCTTCCTTGACCGCCTCGCCGAGGGTCGGGTGGGCGTGGACGTTGCGGGCGACCTCGTGGACGGTCAGGTCCCACTGCTGGGCCAGGGTCAGCTCGGGCAGCAGCTCGGTGACGTCCGGGCCGATGAGGTGACCGCCGATCAGTTCGCCGTACTTGGCGTCGCTGATCAGCTTCACGAAGCCGGTGGCGTCGCCCAGGCCGTGCGACTTGCCGTTGGCGGTGAACGGGAACTTCGCCACCCGCACGTCGTAGCCCCGCTCGCGGGCCTGGTCCTCGGTGTAGCCGAAGCTGGCGATCTGCGGCTGGCAGTAGGTGGCGCGCGGGATCATCGCGTAGTCCAGCTCCATGGTCTCCGCGTCCGCGATGGTCTCGGCGGCGACGACACCCATCGCCTCGGCGGCGTGCGCGAGCATCAGCTTCGCCGTGACGTCGCCGATGGCGAAGATGTGCGGGACGGAGGTACGGCACCGGCCGTCGACGTCGATCGCGCCGCGCTCGGTGACGGTCACGCCGGTGCTCTCCAGGCCGTATCCGCTGACGTTCGGCGCGAAGCCGATCGCCTGGAGCACCTTGTCGGCCTCCAGGACCTGCTGGGCGCCGTCCTTGCCGGTGACCGTGACGCGCACCTGCTCGCCGGACTCGTCGACGGCGTCGACGCGGGTGGAGGTCAGCACGTCGATGCCCAACCGGCGGTACTGCTTGGCGAGTTCGGCGGAGACCTCGGGGTCCTCCAGCGGGGCCATCCGGTCCAGGAACTCGACGATCGTGACCTTCACACCGTAGTTGTGGAGCACATAGGCGAACTCGACGCCGATCGCGCCGGCGCCCGCGATGATGATCGAGCGCGGCAGTTCCTCGGCCAGGATCTGCTCCTCGAACGTCACCACGCGCGCGCTGCGCCGCGTGCCGGGGAGCAGCTTCGGCGTGGCGCCGGTGGCGATGACGCAGTGGTCGAAGCCGATGGTGCGGGTGTCGCCGTCGTAGCCGGCCACCTGGAGGGTGTGCGGGTCGAGGAAGGTGCCGCGCCCGTCGAACTCGGTGATCTTGTTCTTCTTCATCAGGTAGTGGACGCCCTTGACCCGGCCGTCGGCCACCTTGCGGCTGCGGCGGAACGCCTCGCCGTAGTCGAAGGAGACCTGCCCGTCCACCTTGATGCCGAAGGTCTTCGCCTCACGCGTGAAGATGTGCGCCAGTTCGGCGTTGCGCAGCAGCGCCTTGCTGGGGATGCAGCCCACGTTCAGGCAGACACCGCCCCAGTACTTCTCCTCCACGACCGCCACGCGCTTGCCCAGCTGGGCGGCGCGGATGGCGGCGACGTAGCCGCCGGGACCCGCGCCGAGGACCACGACATCGAAGCGCTCGTCCTGCTCGACCATGGAGGGTTTCCTTCCTGAGTACGACGTCCTGCTCTGCTGGTGTCGGCCTTGGCGAGGAGATCGCGTCCGGCTTCTTCCAGCATGACCGCATCGACGCGCTTGCGCGGCGAGGCGGGAGTGTGACGGTGCACTCAGGTGGCGTGTGGTGCGGGGATCAGGTGGGTTTTCGCCGTCCTGGTCAGCCGACGCAGAGGACGTTGAGCACGCACAGCTGCGCGGGCGAGTTCTCCTCCGGGGCGGGGCTCGACTGCGACGGAGGGGTCTGGCTGTCCGTGCCGTCGGTCGCCGTCGGGGCCGGCGTCTGCTCCTGCTCGGGCGTCGTGCCGGAGGTGCCGGACGTGCCGGAGGTGCCGGACGTGTCGGCGCTGTCGCCGGAGTTCGCTCCGCCGGAGGACTGGGAGACCGATTCCGTCCGCGGGACCGAGGGGGCCGGCGTGCGGGGGGCGGTGGCGACGTCCGGTCGGGTGACCTGCCGCGTGGTGTGCGGCGTGGTGATGGACTCCCGCGCGGCGTTGGTCGGGGACGGCTTCGAAGGGGTCTGCGGGGTGCGCGGGGCGGTGCGGGTGTCCGGCGGAGTGGCCGCCGGACGGGTGAGCTCCGGCTCCTGCTGCTCCGCGGCCTTCATGTTCGGAAGCTCCGGCGCGGTGGCCGCCTGGGCCTTGTCGACGGAACCCCGGTTCAGCGCCGAGACGGTCAGGCCGCCGCCGACCAGGGCGACGGCGGTCGCGACCACGGCCCGCCGCTGGTTCTTCTTCCAGCGGGCCCGCTGGCGACGCCGCGCCGCCCGCCCCTCCTGGACCACGGGCGCGCCATCGACATCGCCGGGCGTGGGCTCGTCGACGCCGGACGGGACACCGGCCCGGGGCTCGTCCATGCCGACCGGCGCCGCCGGCTCGTCCCGGAAGTATCCGTCGTGCCATGTGTCGGCGGAGGGAGCGATGTCCGGGGCGTAGGCGCCGCAGCCGGGGCACACAAGGGCACCGTTGAGGTGCCGACGGCACGACGAGCAGTAGTCCATCTGTGGTCTTCCTGGGTTGACTGCGCCATCGGCCCAGCTCGGCCGCGGCCTGGTCACGTTCACACAAAAGATCGAACGGCCAGAACGCTAACGAGGCTTTCGACAGGCCGTGTGCAGCCCTCGTGACACTCCTGCGCAGATGTTTCACGAAGTGTGTGTGAGCCGTGACCCGCCCAAAGTCCACGATGGCCCGCTTTCACCCCCCGCTCCCGGGGTCGCAGCACCCCTCGCGGCGCATCCGGCGGCTGACCTCCAGCCAGTCCTCGGCCCGGGGCGGAGGTGAGGACTCCGGGTCGGCCCGCCGCGCGCCCGCCGGCCCGAAGTCGTCGACCAGGTCCGCCTGCTGGAACAGAACGCCGCCGCGCAGGACCGCCACCGTACGGATCAGCGTGGCGAAGTCCGTGAACGGGTCGCCGGCCACGACCGTGAGATCGGCGAGCTTGCCCTCCTCCAGGGTGCCCAGGTCGGCGTCGGCCCCGAAGACGCGCGCGGGCAGCAGTGTGGCGGTGTGCAGGGCCTCGGCCGGTGACAGGCCGGCGCGGTGCAGGGCCCGCAGGGCCAGGTGCAGATGCAGTCCGACCGGAACGATCGGCTGGTCCGTGCCGAGGGCTACCAGTCCGCCACCGGCGAGGATCCGCCGGTAGACGTCCATCTCCCGGGCCAGCGTGGCCAGTTGCGCGTCGGTGGGTGCCTGACCGGCCTGCTGGCGTACGAATGCCGTGTCCCACGGCGGCATGAGCACGAAGACACGGGGGTCGTCCGCGAGCGCGGGGTCGGCGCCGAGCAGCGCGAGCGCGGTGAAGGGCGTGGCGACGAGGTGGAAGTCGGTGGCGGTGTAGATCTCCTCGACATCCTGGTAGGCCCTCCCCGTCGCCGAGGTCGCGTGCCCGAACTCCAGCCGCTGGGTGGCCTGCAGATGGGTCGTCAGGTCCTGGCCCAGTTGCACACCGGGCGTGCACAGGTGGCTGCCGCTGCGCACGCCGAGCCGGTGGTGCCCGAACTGGGCGGCCTCCTTCATCACCCAGCCCGGGGCCCGTACGTACGTCTTGACGAAGTCCCAGTCCAGCGCGGCCCCGCGCGCCAGGGAACGGCGCAGGCCCTCGCGGGTGCGGTGGGCGCGGCCCATGCTGTAGGCGACCCGCGCCCCGTCGAGCAGTTCGCCGGTGGTCAGCAGCCGCGGTCCGGCGAGGTCACCGGCGGCGACCGCCTCCCGGACGCGGGCCTGCTCGTAGGCGAAGCCGCCCAGCGAGACGGCCGTGGTGATGCCGTACGCGAGTTGGAGCGCGCTCTGGCGGCCGCCGTACGTGGTCTGCCAGGGGTGGGTGTGCGCGTCCCACAGGCCCGGGATCACGGTGCGGTCGCTCGCGTCGACATGGCGTGCGGCGGGGCGGCGGCCGGCGCGGTGCGGGGAGACCTCCGCGATCCGGCCGGCGCGGATCACGACGTCGATGTCCTCGCGGACGTCCGGCCCGGTTCCGTCCCAGAAGCGGCCCGCGTGCACGACCGTGTCGGCCGGGCGCGGTCTGCGGTGGTCCAGGGGCACACGGACGGTACGGGTCCTGCCGCCGGCGATGTCGATCAGACGCAGGGTGCCCGCGGACAGGTAGAGCAGGGTGCGGGCGTCGGCGGACCAGGACGGGTGGTCGGCGGGTTCGGTGGTGAGCCGGCGGGGCTCGCCATCGGGGGTGCCGTCGGACGTGACCGGCAGCAGCCACAGTGCCGACTCGGCGACCACGGCCATCCAGCGGCCGTCCGGGGACCAGACGGGGCCACAGTCGTAGCGGTCGGAGAGCGAGGTGTGCGGGGCGAGGGCGTGCAGGGCGGTGGCCCGGCTGGTCGTGTCGACGACGCGGATGAGGTTGTAGCCCTCACGGAAACGCTGGTTGAGGCGGTTCCGGTCGCACAGTGCCACGTACCGGCCGTCAGGCGACCAACTGGGCCGGCCGGGCAGCCCGCCCGCGCCGAGCGGCGCGGCGAGGACCTGTTCGCCGCCGTCCCGCAGGTCGCGCACCACGAGGTTGCCGGACATGTCCAGGCAGGCCAGCCGCGTCCCGTCGGGCGAGAGGGCGGGGAAGATACGGCCGCCCTCGGCGAGCACGGTCTCCTCGCCGGTGCCGAGGTCACGGCGCCGTACGGCGAACAGTCCGGCGCGGTCGTCGGCGAACACCAGCGCCGTGCCGTCGGGCGTCCAGGTCGGCGCCGACACGTAACGGGTGGCGGGGACTTGGAGGACCTTGCGGGGTGGGCGCCCCCCGGTGGTGGCGCCGATCCACAGCGCGTTCAGCGCGGCGAAGGCGACGCGGCGGCCGTCCGGGGACAGCGCGGGCAGATGCAGGGCGCGGACGGATCGGGGGCCGGCACCGTCGAAGTCGTACGCCTTGCCGCGGTAGCGCGGGCGGTCCACGGGCAGCGCGGCCGTGAACGGGATCTCCTCGCCACTGCCCGGCGTGTCCGGGTCGACCAGGCGGAACTGTCCGTCGACCGTGAGCAGCAGTCGCCCGCCGTCCGCCCAGCGGAGCGGCGCGGGGAGGACGTCGCCGTCCACGGGGACCGGTTCGCCGTCCACCACGAGGACGCAGGAGGCCGCGGGCGCGGCCGTGGTGCGCAGGTGGGCCAGGCGCCCGGTGGGCGAGACGGCGGGGGTCATGAGCTGGGCACCGGAGTCGTCGGTGTGTTCGACGGTGACCGGGCCCGAACCGTCGGCGGCCACGGACGCGACGGTGGCGGCGCGGAGGGCGCCCGCGGCGGTGACGGTGGCGCGCACGAACAGCACCCGCTCCCCGTCGGGCGACCACGTCGGGTCGAAGTCCTCCCAGCGGGCGTCCTGCCCGGGTCCCTGCTGTGCGGGGCGGCCGGTGAGCCGGGTCAGCTCGCCGGTGCGCACGTCCACGACCCAGACGCGGTACGGGGCGCCGGTCACGGTGTCGCCGCCGCGCTCCGAGGCGAACGCGATCCGGGTGCCGTCCGGTGACCACGCCGGGCCCCGGTCGTCCCACGGTCCGTCGGTGAGCTGCCGCAGCCCGGTGCCGTCGGGCCGCAGCGTCCAGAGGTGGAAGCCTCCGCCGCGGTAGGCGCACACGACGAGAAGGCTGCCGTCGGGCGAGAACTGCGGGCGGGTGGGTTCGAGGCCGGGCGGGGTGAGCGGGACGGCGGTGCCGCCCTTGCGCGGGACGGACCAGAGCACGTTCTGGACCTCGGCGACCAGTCGGTCACCGGACGGGGCGAGGGTCGCGGAACCACCCGTGGCGGCGGTGAAGGTGAGGGTGGTCGTGCCGGACGCGGCGGTCGCGGCCGGCGTGCCGACCGTGGCGAGCGCCGTGGCCGTGGCGGTGGCCGTCGCGGTGGCCTGGAGGAATCTGCGGCGGGACAGCGGGCCGGGGCCAAGGCCGTCTTCGGTGTCTTCGGGGTCCAAGGGGGCTCCCAGAGCGCGGAATTGGCGGGACGGACAGGAGAGACCACTGGTGGCAAACGTACGGGGCGAGGTCCGGTTACGGGCCTCACCCCGGTGTTTCTCGGCCGTTCTCCGTACCGGAGGGCTTCCGGCTCGCTAGATGAGAAAGAGCAACTGCACGGCCACGAGTACGTCGATGACGCCGCACCACTCCGCGAACGTACGGGAGACGACCTTGTCCAGGCGCAGGTGCACGAAGTCCCAGACGCCGTGGAGGAACCACCCGGCCGCCACCAGACAGCGGCCCAGGTCCTGATCCACCGCCAGCCCGGCCAGCGCGAGCCCGCCGAAGACGAGCGCGCCCACGGCCTGGACCCCGAGGGAGGCCCGCCCGTGCGGAGTCCCGCGGACGACACCCCGGACCAGGACGGCCAGGGCGAGGGCGACGAGGACCGTCGACGGCGCGACGGCGTCCTGCAGGGGGAGGGCGAACACGGCCACCAGACCTGCCCCGAGCACCGGCCAGGTGGCCCGCGGGTCCCCGATCTGATGGACGCCGTCCTCGACCTGGAGATGCCGCCCGCCGACGGGCTGCGCGCCGCCGAGGAGATCCTGGCCGAACCGCCCACGCGGATCGTCCTGGTGACGCGGCACGCCCGGCCCGCCGTACTGCGCCGGGCCCTTGCCGCGGGTGTGCGCGGCTTCGTCCCCAAGACCACCCCGGCGGCCCGGCTGGCCGAGATCATCCGTGACATCGCCGCCGGCCGCCGCTATGTGGACCCGGACATCGCCGCCTCCGCGCTGACGGAGGACGACTGCCCCCTCACCGACCGCGAACTGGAGGTCCTGCGCGCCGCCCGCACCGGCGCGTCCGTCACCGAGATCGCCGCCGCGGTCCACCTGGCGCCCGGCACCGTCCGCAACTACCTCTCCGCGGCCATGTCCAAGCTGGGCACCCCGACCCGGCACGCCGCCGCTCATCGCGCCTGGGAGCAGGGCTGGATCTGAGCCCTCAACGGCCACCCGGGAGCGAAAATTTCGCGGAATCCGGCGACTCTTCCTGAGGGCGAGGCGCCTGGCGCATAGTGAGGGCGCTGTGCTTCGGCCTACGAAGGGACGAGATGACACGCAAGAAGGCCCTGGTGGTCCGAGGCGGGTGGGAGGGGCATCAGCCGGTCCGGGCCACGGAGTTGTTCCTGCCGTTCCTCCGGGACAACGGGTACACCGTCCGGGTCGAGGAGTCGACCGACGTCTACGCCGACTCCGCCGAGATGGCGGGCACCGATCTCGTCGTGCAGTGCGTCACGATGTCGCAGATCAGCGCCGAGCAGTTGGCGGGGCTGAGCGCGGCGGTCGTGGCCGGCACCGGCTTCACCGGCTGGCACGGCGGCATCGCCGACTCGTTCCGCGCCTCCTGCGACTACCTCCACCTGGTGGGCGGGCAGTTCGCGACCCACCCGGGCAAGGAGCCGTGTGAACGCCGGGGCGTCCAGGAGGACAACTACCTGCCGCACGTCGTCCACGTCACGGAGCTCGGCCGCGAGCACCCCGTCACGGCGGGCATCGAGGACTTCGAGCTGCACACCGAGCAGTACTGGGTGCTCCACGACGACCTGATCGACGTCCTGGCCACCACCACCCACCCCGTCCGGCCGTGGCAGCCCTGGCACCGCCCGGTCAGCTCACCGGCGGTGTGGACCCGCAGGTGGGGCGCCGGGCGCATCGTGGTGACGACGCCGGGGCACAGCCTCGACGTGCTGGAGAACCCCAACGTCCGCACCGTCATCGAGAGGGGCATGCTGTGGGCGACGCGCACCGCGTCGGCGTCGTAGGTCTGGGGGTCGTCTCCCGCGTGTACCTGGACACGCTCATCCGCCATCCTGCCGTGCGCATCACGGCGGTGGCCGACCTCGACGCCTCCCGCTCGGCCGCGGTCGCCGCCGAGTTCCCCGGCGTCGAGGCGCTCACCGTCGAGGAGTTGCTGAGCAGCCCGGACGTGGACACGGTGCTGAACCTCACCGTCCCCGCGGCCCACGCCGAGATCGCCCTCGGTGCCGTCGGCCACGGGAAGCACGTCTACGGGGAGAAGCCGCTGGCCGCCGACTTCGGTGCCGCCCGTGCCGTGCTGGAGGCCGCCGCGCAGGCGGGTGTCGGGGTGGGGTGCGCGCCGGACACCGTGCTGGGCACCGGGATCCAGACGGCGCGGGCGGCGGTGGCGGCGGGCAGGATAGGGCGTCCCCAGTTCGCCTCGGCCGTGATGGTCACCCCGGGGCACGAACGCTGGCATCCCCACCCCGACTTCTACTACACGGCCGGGGGCGGCCCCCTGCTGGACATGGGGCCGTACTACCTCGCGTCCCTGGTCCACCTGCTGGGGCCGGTGCGTGCCGTGATCGGGGCGGCCGGCCGGCTGCGCGCCGAACGCGTCATCGGTTCCGGTCCGCGGGCGGGCGAGCGGATACCGGTGGAGGTGGACAGCCATGTCTCCGGTGTGCTCGAACACGCGGGCGGGACGCTGACGACGATCACCACGAGCTTCGACGGCGTGGCCACCACGGCGGCCCCGATCGAGATCCACGGCGAGGCGGGGACCCTGGCCGTCCCGGACCCCAACCGCTTCGACGGCGAGGTACGCCTCTTCGAACTCGGCGGGACGCGGTGGAGCGCGCTCCCGCCCTCGGCGGGCTACGTCGACGGCGCACGCGGCGTCGGCCTGCTCGACTTCGTCGCCGCGGACGGGCAGCGGGCGCCCCGTGCCGGCGGTGACCTGGCCCTGCACGTGCTGGAGACGATGAGCGCTCTGCTGCGGTCGTCGGCCGAGGGGCGGCGCGTCGAGCTGACGACGTCGGCCGAGCCGCCCGTCCCGGTGCCGCTGACGGCCGCGCAGGAGTGGAGGGGGCGGCCGGTGCCGGGGCGGCGTTAGCATCCGCGCCGCGGGTGTCGGTCCACGGGCGTCAGTCCACGGGCCAGGTGTGCGTGGCCGCGTTGAGGTGCATGTAGTCCATGTACGCCGTGGTCATGCGCCGCAGCGCCTCGGCGCGGTCGGAGATGCCGGTCTTCTCCAGATGGTGCACCGTCTCCGCCTGCCACAGGGCGCCGTTGCGGGCGGTGACGCACCGCTGCTCGACGATGCCCAGCAGGGGTTCGCGCCACGCCGCGTCCAGGCCGGCCAGTTCCAGGCCCCGATGGGCCAGGGGCAGCAGGCGGCGCAGCACGAGTTCCGTGGCCGGGACTTCACCCATGCCGGGCCAGTACAGGCGGGCGTCGATGCCGTCGCGGGCCGCGGTGTGGAGGTTCTCCTCGGCGACCGAGAAGGACATCCGGGTCCAGACGGGCCGGTCCTCGTCGACCAGGGCGCGGGTGAGGCCGTAGTAGAAGGCGCCGTTGGCGATGATGTCGGCCACCGTGGGGCCGGCGGGCAGGACGCGGTTCTCGATGCGCAGGTGTGGGCCGGTCTCGGTGACGGCGTAGACGGGGCGGTTCCAGCGGTAGATCGTGCCGTTGTGCAGCGTGAGTTCGCCCAGTTGCGGAACTCCGCCGCCGTCGAGCGCCGCCTGCGGGTCCTCGTCGTCGCACAGCGGCAGCAGCGCCGGGAAGTAGCGCACGTTCTCCTCGAACAGGTCGAAGACGCTGGTGATCCACCGCTCCCCGAACCACACCCGGGGCCGTACGCCTTGGGCCTTGATCTCCTGGGGGCGGGTGTCGGTGGCCTGCTCGAACAGGGGGATACGGGTCTCGCGCCACAGTTCCCGGCCGAAGAGGAAGGGCGAGTTCGCCGCCAGGGCGATCTGCACGCCCGCGACGGCCTGGGCCGCGTTCCAGTAGTCCGCGAAGTCCTTCGGGGAGACCTGGAGATGGAACTGGGTGCTGGTGCAGGCGGCCTCGGGGGTGATGGTGTCGGCGTACGTCGACAGGCGCTCCACGCCCTCCACCGTGATCCGCAGGTCCTCGCCCCGGGCCGCGAAGATCTGCTCGTTGAGCAGCCGGTAGCGCGGATCGCCGGACAGGGCCGTCTCGTCGACGTCCGCCTCCCCCAGGGTCGGCAGGATGCCGATCATGATCAGGTGCGCGCCCGCCGCCGCGGCGCGGTCCTCGGCGTGGTTGAGCGCGTCGCGGATCGCCTGTTCCCAGGCGCCGGGGCCGCCGGTGGTCAGCTCGCGGGGCGGGATGTTGATCTCCAGGTTGAAGCGGCCCAGCTCGCTCGACCAGGCGGGATCGGCGATGGCCTGGAGAACCTCGGTGTTCCGCATCGCCGGCCGCCCGTCGTCGTCGACGAGGTTGAGTTCGATCTCCAGCCCGACCCGGGGGCGCTCGCTCTCGAAGGTCGACTCGCGCAGCATCTGCGCCAGCACATCGAGGCAGGTGTGCATCTTCTCGCGGTACCGGCGGCGGTCCTCCCGCGTGAACACCAGGGCCGGCACGTCCCGTCCCATCGCGCCCTCCGAGTTCCCTCGGCGGATTCCTCTCGTTCCCAGCGTCGCACCTCGGGGGGCAGGCGGACAGTCGGCGGTGCGGTGACCGGCCGGTCATCGCTCCACGGCGTTTGTTTGCCCACGAAACAAACGCCAGGTGTGGGGAGAGGTGCCGGGACACGAGGAGGCAAAGCCCGCCCGCGGAGAGGACCCTGGGCCCGGCGGTCCCACTGATCCCTGGTTAACCGTCAGTCGCCATGCTAATTTCGCACTTTGGTCAGGCAGGCGTACCGGCTCGTGGGGGAAAGTCGGTGAAGACAGGCGTGGCTTTCGACGAGTCCGGCGGAGATTCCTGGCAGGAGCCGGGACTCGAACTGTTGCTCAGGCTGACCGAAGCGCTCTGCCGACTGGGGTGCACGCAGGACGCCTCGGGGCGGGCGCAGTTCGCCGCGCTGTTGGGCGAGCAGCTTCAGCACCACATCGACCTGCGGGGCATCAGACTCCGTGAGGACGTGGTGACCATGGTGCGCGCGGCGTTGAGCGTGCCGGGCGGGGAGCGCGTACTCGTGTGGGTGGTGGACGTCTGCGAAGGCGCGGAAGCGGCCGCCGACCTGAAGGCGGTGGTCGGCTCCGTCATCGCGCCGCCCGCCCCGACGGCGCCGGCCGGGCCGCTCTCCGGGTACGACGAGAGCACGGCGCACGCCCTGCTCCAGGCCGTCGGCGACGAGATACCGGCGGTCCGATTACGGGACGACCTCGTGGCCGAGCTGCACGGGGTGGACCTGCCCACCGGACGGACGGTCGAACAACTCTTCACCTACGCGGTCGAGTTGAACGTCCAGCCGGACGGCCTGCCACCCGCCGTACTGCTCATCGACCACGCTTCCCGGCTCGTCCCGGTGGCCGACCGTCGCAAGGCGCTCTCCGACTGGGTGGAGGCGTGGGCACGCCATGCGGGTCTGCTGGAGGCCCTGGAGCACCGCCGCGCCCGGCGCGCGACCGGTGCGTACGATCCGGAGATCCCGCGCTGTCTGGTCGTCGCGGTCGAACCGGCCCGCGACGGTTCCGGCGAGATCGTCGTACGCCCGTGGCTCAACGGCGTTCCCGGTCGCTGGCAGCCCCATCCCGGGGAGCCCGTCACCACGACGCTCGACCGCCTCGGCCCGGCCGTCGAGGGCGTTCTGCGCCGGGGAGCCCGGTTGTGGGCGATCGAGCCGGTCTCCACGCACGAGGACCAGGACCAGCCTCCGCCGTATGTCGAGTTCGTCCTTCCGTATGACCTCCTCAACCATGATGTGGGCAGGCTGCGGCTCAGCTCGGGAGGCGGGAGCCCTCTCCCGCTCGGGCTGAAGTACGGGGTGCACCTACGCTCTCTGGAACGGATGCGTACCGATGACGTCCTGGTCAGGGCGCAGTGGCGGGAGCGCTGGCGCACCCTGCGGGAACACGGAATAGCGGTGCAGAGCTGGGACGAGTCCGACGCCCGGGGCTTCGAGGACTGGCAGGTTTCGCTCGCCGAGGAGCGCAGACGGACGGCCGTGGTGCTCGACGCCCCTGTCAAGCCACCGGCGCTGGAAGCGCTGAAGGCGGCCATCGCCGAGGGAATCGGGCTCGCGGTCTGGGACCGCAGGGGAGTTTTCCACGACGAACGGCGGGAAGTAGTGACCGCCGTGTTCGCGTCGGTGCCGACGCCCTCGCAGGTCCCGATGGCCATCCACCGTCTTCGCCGAAAGGCCGAAGCCAACCCTCACGGCCCCCTGCTGCTGGGGAGGCACATCGCCTTCCTCTGGGACGACCCCACCCGACTCGTCGACATGCAGCCCACCGATACCGGCGATCCCGCCAGCGAGGAGGCATCAGCATGACCCCACATGAGCAGACGGCCCGGGACGGCTGGCGCGTGTTCGAGGCCACGGGTTTCCCACCCGGGGACCCCCTGCCGGCGCTGCCCCCGCCACCGCCCTGGCGGCGGTTCCACGGATCCCCGGCGCAGCCGCCGCCACCGGACGGCGAGGCGGCCGCACTGCGCCGGCTGGGACCCGGCGACACGATCCCCCAACTGGGGCCGGACGAGATCGACGTCGTCAACGCCGCGCTCGTCCTGCGCAGGCCCTTGCTGGTCACGGGTCCGCCGGGCATCGGCAAGTCCTCCCTGGCGTACCTGCTCGCGCGCGAGCTGGGCCTGGGGCGGGTCCTGGAGTGGAACATCGTCAGCCGCACGGTGCTGCGGGACGGACTCCACACCCATGACGCGATGGGGCTCGCGCAGGCCATCGCGGCCTGGCAGGCGGGGCTCGGCGGCACCGTGGAACGTCCGGCTGCCCAGGACGCCGAAGCGGACGGGACGGAACGGCCGGACGACGGTCCGCGACCGCCCGCTCTCGGCGACTTCATCACCCTGGGACCGCTGGGCACGGCCCTGCTGCCTTATGACCGTCCCCGCGTTCTCTTGATCGACGAACTAGACAAAAGCGACATAGACCTCCCGAACGACCTCCTGCACGTCCTGGAGAACGGGAGCTACGACGTCCCCGAGCTGGTGCGTGCCGCCGCCGCCAGCGCACGGGTGCACACGGCCGACCCGGGAGGGCACGCCCTGGTGCGGCACGGCCGGGTCGAGTGCCGGGAGTTCCCGGTCGTGGTCATCACCAGCAACGGTGAGCGTGAGTTCCCGGCGGCCTTCCGCAGGCGCTGCATCCCCCTGGAGATGCGGCCCCCGACGCGAGAGCAACTTCTGGCCATCGTCGAACGCCACCTGACGACACGTCCGGAAGGCACGGAGGCGCTGGTCGACCTGTTCGTGCAGCGCGTCCAGGGCGGCGGTACCCACGCGCTCGATCAGTTGCTGAACGCGGTCCAGTTGACTACTGCTGGTGGTTTCCAGGCCGACGGCGACGGGCGTAAGCTCGTGGAACTGCTGCTCCGCGATCTCGCGAAGGGCCGCTGAATGACCGGCTTTCCCAGGGAGCGTGCATCCGGCGACACCGACCCCGCCTCGGAGGCGTCGTCGTCCTTGGCGTTCCCTGAGACCGACAGCATGCCGCACTGGCAGCAGCTCGCCGACGCCGTATGGCTCGCGGCCTACTGGGACCGCCACGGTCGCGGCACCGGTCCGCGACCGGCCGCGCCGCGCGGCGGCTCCGCTCCCCCGCGGCCTCACGACCACCGCGCGCCCCGGGACACCGGGGCAGCAGAGCGCCTCCCGACCGCCGGGCGGACCACGGACACACCGCCCGAGGGTCCGGCGCGGGCGACCGAGCCACGACGAACCCCGGATCCTGCCCCACCGAACGACTCCGAAGGCGGGTCCCGGACCGTCGCCCGGCTGGAGGGTCCCCTGACCGGGGCTCCGGGGCCGCCCCCCAGGCCGGCTCTCGTCCCGGCGCCCGACGGGCCCGACACCGTGCACCTGGGGCCGCCCCTGCTGCCCGCCCCGCAGGCGCGGCCGGCGGAGCGGGACCACGGCAGGCGCGTCGCCCGGCTCGCCCGCGCCCTGCACCGGCTCGCACGCCGTGTGCCGTCACGGCGTGCCACGGAGCTGGACGAGCGGACCACGGCCGAGCGCGGCGTGGTGGACCGGCTCTGGTTACCCTTCCAGCAGCCGGTCCGCACGCGTGCCTTCGATCTCGTGGTGCTCGTCGACGACGCTTTGACGATGCGGATCTGGGCGGACAGCGTCGCCGGCCTCGTCGAGGCCGCCGAGCAGTGCGGCGCGTTCCGGGTCGTGCGTGCCGTGCGGGTACGGGTGCCGGTGGCCGGCGAGGCGACGCTGCGCCGGCCGAACGGACGCACCGCCACGGACCTGGGCGAGGTACTGGACGGGAGCGGCGACCGGCTGTACCTGGTCGTGACCGACGGCCTGGCCCACGGATGGGCCTCCGCCACCGCGGACACCCTGCTCGGCCGTCTGGCCGGCGCGGGTCCCACCGCTCTCGTGCACCTCCTGGCGCCCCATCTGCGTCACCGTTCCTCGCTCTACCCGTACCAGGCCGTCCTGGAGGCCGGCGGCTTCGGCGCGGCCAACGCCAGGCTCACCCAACTGGAGCCGTCCGGGGGCCCCGACCCGATGCGCCCGATGCCCGAGGGGGGCGACGGCTCCCTGCCCGTTCCCGTGCTCTCCCTCAAGGCGGGTTCCGTCGAGGCATGGGCCTGCCTGGTGACCGGCGAGCCGGGAGTGCGCCGGGAGCTGCCCGTGGTCCTGGCCGGCACGCTCACCAAGGGGGCGCCCGCGCCGGGGCTGCGCGCCCCGCGGATGCCCGGTGCCGCGGTCCGGACGGTGGGCGCCTTCCTCGAACTCGCCACTCCTCCCGCCCGGCAACTCGCGAGTCAACTCGCCGCCGTACCCTTCGAGTTCGACCTGGTCGAGCAGCTACAGGACCGGATCATGCCGCATACGGGGCCGGTCCACCTGGCGGAGATCATGATGGGCGGGCTGATCGACTGGAGCGGCGACCGGCCCGAGTTCGCCGACGGTGTCCGCGAAGCGCTCCTGGCGACGACGACCCGTACCCAGCTGGCCCGCACCGTCAGCGTGCTGGGTGATCTGCCGGCCGCGGGCCGGCGTGGAGTCGCCCTGCGCGCCGCGTTGCGCGATCCGGCGGGCGCCTCCCTCCCCGACCCGGCCGACAGGGGGTGGCTGCGGAGCGAGCTGGCGGTGATGCGCGCACTGGCCGGTCCGTACTCCGCCCGCGCCAAACGTATCGATCCGCTGAGCGGGAGCGTGCCGGCGAATGCTCCCGATGCTGCGAAAGACCCATCCGGCCGGGGATCAGTCGGCGGCGCTGAGGGCAGTGATCAAGCGCCCGCAGTCCCTGATCCGACTGGAGAGCCCGTGCCGATGCCGCTGACCGACGTGTCCCGCCCCGAAGCCCTGGAGGCTGAGTCCCCCATGCAGAGCAGCGCGACCGGATCACCTGCCCTTCTGGTGAACGTTCCCCTGCGGAACACGTCGTTCGTGGGCCGCACCGAACTGCTGCGGGCGGTGGAGCAACAGCTCGGCTCGCAGGACACCGCGGCCGTGCTCCCGCATGCCCTGCACGGCATGGGTGGGGTGGGGAAGTCCCAGCTGGCCCTCGAATACGTCTACCGCCATCAGCAGGACTACAAGGTGATCTGCTGGATTCCCGCCGAGCGGGAGCCACTCGTCCTGACGGCGCTGGCCGGGCTCGCGGCCCGGTTGCGCCTGACTCCCTCGGGGGCCGAGGGCAGTGCCCCGGCCGCCAACACGGCCGTGCCCGCCGTTCTGGAGGCACTGGGTGCCGGGGGTCAGTACGACGACTGGCTCCTGGTGTTCGACAACGCCGAGAACGTCGATGTGGTACGCCGTTACTTCCCCGCCAACGGCCCGGGGAAGATCATCGTCACCTCCCGCAACCGTGACTGGGAGCGGGTGGCCACGCCGCTCCCGGTGAACGTCTTCGAGCGTGACGAGTCCATCCAGCTCCTCCAGAAGCGGTCCCCGGACCTGTCCGAGAGCGACGCCGACCGGCTCGCCGACGCGCTGGGCGACCTGCCGCTCGCGGTGGAGCAGGCCGGTGCCTGGCGTGCCGTGACGGGCATGCTCGTCGACGACTACCTCGATCTGCTGAACGAACGCCGGCCGGAGATCCTCCAGCTCGACCCGTCGCCCGACTACCCGGTCTCCGTCGCCGCTGCCTGGGACATCTCCCTGGAGCAGATCAAGGAGAACAGTCCGGGCGCCCGCCAGCTCCTGGACATCTGCGCCAGCATGGCTCCCGAGCCGGTTCCGCTCTCCATGCTGCGCGGCCGCCGCGCCATCGACATCACGCCGGAGGTCAACCCGCTGCTCAGCGACTCGGTCAAACTGGGCAAGGCCATCCGGGAGCTCAACCGGTTCTCGCTGGTGAAGCTGGACCTGCGGTTCGACACCCTCCAGATGCACCGGCTGCTGCAGAACGTGCTCCTGGCCAAGCTCGACCCGGGCCGGCGCGAGAGCATGCGCGAGGCCGCCCACCAGCTCCTGTCGGCTGCCAAACCGGGCCACTACGCCTCGTCGGTGGAATGGCCCGCCTACCAGACCCTGCTGCCCCACATCCTCACGTCACGGGCGGTGACCAGTACGGACACGTTCGTACGGGAGCTGGTCTACGACACGGTGCTGTTCCTGTACTACTGGGGCGACCACGAGACCGCCGTCGACCTCGCCCGCCAGACGCACACCACCTGGCTGGCCGCCTCGGGCGAGGAGAACATCCACGTCATCCGGGTCGCCAAGATCCTGGCCTTTCTGCTGCGCGTGGTGGGACAGGTCCCCGAGTCGATCCCGCTCAACGAGGCAGCTCTGGACGTCTCGCGCCGCACGGACGTCGAGCCGGAGGACCTCATCGACTCCATGTCGCAGATGGCGGACGCGTTGCGCTACCAGGGGCGGTTCCGGGAGGCGGAGGCGCTGGACCGGGAGGCCACCGAGCAGGGCCGGGTCCTGCTCGGCGCCGAGGAGTTCATCACCCTGATGGCGGCCCACAACTGGGGCGTCGACCTGCGTCTGTGCGGCGAGTTCGACAAGGCGCTGAGCCTGGACCGGGACACCGCGGAACAGCGCGAACTCCTCCTGGGTCCCACCAGCAGTCTGACGCTGGGCACCCTCAGCGGCGTGGGGCTAGACATGCGCGAAGGGGGCGACTACCCGGGAGCGCGCGACTTCCTGGAGGACATCTACCGCAGGGTGCGCGAGTCGATGGGGGACGACAACCCCGAGACCCTGGGCAGCGCCCGGAACCTGGCGGTGTCCAGGCGTCTCGACGGCGCCGTCGCCGAGGCCGCCAAGCTGGCGGAGGAGACACTGCGCCGTCTGATGACCGCCTACGGACCGAACCACATCGGCACCCTGCTGGTGGCGGCCGAAGTGGTCGTCGACCGTCGCCTGATGGGAGATCTCGACGGCTCCCGCACCCTGGGACAGGACATCCTGCGCCGCTATGTCGCGGGTCTCGGCGAGAACCACCCGACGACCCTGGTCACCCAGGTCAATCTGGCGGCGACCCTGCGTGCCCTGGGCCATCTGGAGGAAGCCCGGACCCTGGAGGACGAGGCGGCCGCCCGGCTCACCGACTCCCTCGGCGCGGAGCACGTGACGACTCTGACGGTGGCGCTGGGTCGGGCCAACACGGCGTACGCGGCCCTGGACTTCGAGCTGGCCAGGGAGATCGACGAGACCACGCTGCCCCTGCTGAAACAGATGGCGGGAGAGACCCACCCGCTCGCTCTCGCCTGCACGGCCAACCTCGCTCTCGATCTGCGGGGCCTCGGTCGCAGGTCCGAGGCGGACATGTGGGAGACCAGGGCGGTGGAGGGCTTCAACCTCGTGGTGCGTGCCGATCACCCCTGGTTGCTGGCAGCCCGTCAGCGTCGCCGTATCGACTGCGACCTGGCGCCTCTTCCCCTGTAGTGGGGCAGAGACAGGGGACGTGGAGCCGCGTCAGGGGGAGGACGTATGCCGACAGTTGTGTTCATCCACGGGACCGGGGTGCGGGAACCCGGTTTCTCCGCGTTGGCCGGCCGGTTCGCCGCCGCGCTGACGGCTCTGCGGGCCGGTCTGCGGGTGGTTCCCTACTACTGGGGCGGCCGTCACGGCGCGACGCTCGCCGCCGGTGGTGCCTGTCTCCCACCGGAAGGGGGAGCGAGCCGTGGCCTCGCCGAGGCCCCCGCGGGGTGGGACGCGGACGACGACACCGCGGCCTGGGCCGCCCTGTACACCCACCCGGACGGTGAGCTGGAGGTCGCCGCCTCCGGCGCGGAGAGGGCCGTCGAGCGCCCGCCCGGCTCGGTGCCACCGCAGGAGAGGACCCGGGCGCTGCTCCTGTCCCTCGCGGCCCAAGGGGACGACCTCGCCGCCGAGTTGGGGCCGGGCCTGGCCCGTGCCGCGGCGGACCTGGCCGCGCATCCCCTGCTGGGCCCCGCCGCGAGTGCCTTGGAACCGGGCGACCTCGCCGTCCTGATCGCCCGTGCCCTGGCCGCCCGTGTCATGGCGGCGGCCCTCGACGCGGACCTCCCGGTCATCGCGGGCGGCGACGCGCGGGATCGTGTCGTCGACCGGCTCGCCTCGGCGCTGGGCGCGGCGCCGCAGGGCGCCGAGCGCGGGCTGCGCGGGGTGCTGTTACGGGCCGCCGGTTCCGCGGCCTCCCGGGCCGTCGTACGCCGGCGTCGTGCCCTCACGCAGGCCACCCACCCTGCCGCGGGTGACGTACTGCGCTACCTCGCGCGCGGCGAGGGAACGCGTGCGGAGCTGCGCGACCTCGTGGCCGGGCTGGAACCCCCGGTCACCGTCGTCGGTCACAGCCTCGGCGGGATCATCGCCCTGGACACCCTCGTCGCCGCCGCGCTGCCCCAGGTGCGGCTGCTGGTGACCGTGGGGTCCCAGGGCCCCTTCCTGTACGAGTCGGGGTCGCTGCCCTCTCTGGCCCACCCCGAACCGCTGCCGCCCCACGTGCCCGACTGGCTGAACCTCTACGATCCGCGGGACCTGCTCGGCTACCTCGGCGCCGGCCTCTTCCCGGGGCGGGTCACCGACGTCATGGTGGACAGCCGTCAACCGTTCCCCGCCGCGCACAGCGCCTACTGGACCCATCCCGACGTCTACCGGCACATCGTGGAACGGCTGCCGTGAGCGCACCGCCGAATCCGGCGCCTCGCGTGGACCCCGCCCGCGTGCACGCGCTCATCGTCGGTGTCGAGACATATGCCGCGGGGCACACCTGGGACCTGCCCGGGCCCGCCCGCGACGCCCTGGCGTTCCGCCGGCTGCTGCTGTCCGCCGGTGTCCCGGAGGCGAACCTACGGCTGCATCTGGCCCCGCTCGCGCCCTTCTCCCCCGGCACCGCCTACGCTCCCGCCGACCACGCCGCCCTGCGCGGCACCCTGGTCAACGAACTCCCCTCGGCACCCGGTGACATCCTGTGGGTCTGGTGGGGCGGGCACGGGGTTCTGGACCGGGCGGGTCATCTGCGGCTGTTCTGCTCGGACGCCACCGCGGCCGACAAGCTCGGCATCGACCTGGAGTCCGCGCTGGCCCGCTACAGCAGCGACTCGGTGCCCGGATTCACGGAACAGCTGTGGGTCGTGGACGCGTGCGAGACCTTCGAGGAGGCCCTGGCCTTCCGTGAACAACTTCCCGCCGGCGGCCTGCCCTTCGGGAACCGCACCCTCACGCACCGGCAGACGGTGCTGCGCGCGGCGGGCCGGGGCCGTGCCGCTGTCAACGACCCCGTGCGGGCCACCGGTCTCTTCTCCGAGTTGGTGATCGGGCTGCTGGCGGACCGCCGGGCAGCGCTCCCCGCAATACCCGCCCCGGAGGAGCTGTTTTCCGCCGTGCGCGCGGGCGTCGCCGACCTCAGGGCGGCGGGGCGCACGGTTCCGTACCCCGAGATCCGGTTACAGGGTCCCGGACGAACCGAGGTCCTGACCCCGGCCGGACAGGGTTCGGGCCGTGCTGGACCGGAGCTGCGGGAGTCCCCGCTCGCCCGGCTGAAGCGCGCCGTGGACGCGCTGATGTCCTATCCGATGATGGCGGACCCGGTGGAACGGCAGGTCGTGGTCAGTGCGTTGAGCCCCCGCTTCACCGGCACACTGCCCCGGCATCCCAAGGCCCGCACCGATGTCACCGGCATCGTCTCCACCCTGGCCCGCCGTGGGCCGGAGGCCCTGCGGGAGCTGTTCGACGCGGTGGTGTCCCTGGACACCGACGACCCGGAGCGGGAGCGAGAACTCGCCGACGCCCTGGCGGACTTGACCGACTCGCCCGGGAAACCGCGGGAACGGCACTGATCACATGGCGTGATCGCACGGGTTTCCGACAGGCACGGCGTCCGTCATGATGAGCAGAGCAGGGGCACAGCGTGTCAGCGCGGGGAGAAGGGGGACGCATCTTGGACCGGACGCCCGCTCTGCGCACTGCCGGAGCCGACGAGGGCCGGCAGACCCCCACGGCAGACACCGTCGTCTGGGAGTCGGATCTGGCGGACCTCGCCACGATGCCCTTCACCGAGGCGGACAGCCTCGCTCCCCTTCCTCCCACGGCCCGCATCCTCCAGGAGGTCCTGCGTTCCCGCGGGGGAATCAGGAGCGGAGGAGGCCAGCCGGGGAGGGCCGAGTAACCGAGCCCCGCACGTGGTCCGCCGGACCGCAGTGGCACGGCCTGCCCGCACTCACCACCGGAGGTCCCGGGTATGACAGGCGAGCAGCCCCCTCCCACGCTGCGCGTGCCCGACCGTCTCTTCGCCGAACTCGCCACGGGTGGCGGCTCGTCCGAGGCTCTCGCCTGCCTCGAACGCGGTGAGAGAGCCCGTCGCCTGCTGCTCCTGCGCACCGCTCTGGCTCACATCGACGCGAGGGACGCGAGGGACGCGGCGCCCTCCCCCGTCGGAGCGCCCGCCGACGCCTGGCGCGTCCTCAAGGCGGTCGCGGGCCAGGCGCCCGACGTGGTGGAGGACCTGCTGCTCGCGCCCCAGACGGGCGGCTGGCTCGCCCATCTGCTGCGCCGGGTGCACCACACGGCGTCAGGGCCGCCCCTGTGGGCGGAGACCGGCCATCTGAACGTCCTGGCGGTCACAGCGGCCCTGCGGGCGGACCTGGAGTCGGATCTCCTTGTGCCCCTGGTCGACGGGGCGCTCGTCCTCCCGGGCCTCGGCCTGGCCCGTCTGCCGGACAGTCGGCGGGGCCATTCGGTCGGCCGGGCCGCGACCAAGGCGGGCGAACTGACACTGACGTCGGTCGACGGCGAGGCCTGCCTCGTGTGCCGGCCCCGGACCGTGCCGGCGACCGGCTGCGCGGCGCCGCCCGCCGTCGCCGTGCCGGAGGCGGCAGCGGCGCACTGGGTCCCGCTGCGTACCCTCTCGCCCAACGGGTCGGCGGACGCCGCCGCGATCCCCCTGGACGACCTGGGTCCCTATCGTGACCTCGACGAGCCGATCGCCCCGGACCGGCTCGACGCGGACGAGGCCGTCGCCTGGCAGAAGCTGTTCGACGACGCCGTCGGCATCCTCGCCGTCCGGTCCGAGCCCGGTCCCGGCCGGCTGGATCCGGCCCTGATCCGCACCATCGTGCCGTGGGGCCGCACCGCCGCCACGCCCACGCCGCCACCGGTGGTGGAGTTGTCGGCCTCCACCGGCGATGCCTTCGGCTCGATGATGATCACCCGGCCAGCCACGGGGCTCGCGCTCGCCGAGGCCCTGGTCCACGAGTTCCAGCACAGCAAACTCGGTGCCCTCCTCCATCTCTTCCCGCTGCTCGACGACGACAGGGAGGAGCGGTACTACGCGCCTTGGCGCTCCGACCCCCGCCACCTCACCGGATGCCTGCACGGCGCCTATGCCTTCACCGGTGTCGCCGGCTTCTGGCGGGACCGGATGGCCGAGCCCGAGCACGCCGGTGCCGCCGCCTACCACTTCGCGCTGCGCCGGGCACAGGCGCGCCTCGTCGTGCGCACCCTGCTGACCAGCGGACGCCTCACCGCACCCGGGCGCCGGCTGGTCACCGGCCTCGCCGGCACCCTCGACGGCTGGTTGCGTGAGCCCGTGGCGCCGGAGGCGCTGGCCCGTGCCCGGACGGCCGCGGCACTGCACCGCACGGAGTGGCGCCTGCGCAATGTCGTAGCCGCTGAAGACGGCGCGGCGGGTGACGGTGGTCCGGCGCCCCTGCGTTTTCGACCCGACCGAGTCCTGTGGGCCGACCGCCGCACCCACGCCTTCGCCGTCCCCCCGGCCGCCCCGCGCACCGCGGACGACCACCTCGCGGCCGGCGATCCGGCGACGGCCCTCGCCCGGTACGCCGAAGCCCTCGCGCACGACCCCGGCGATGCTCACCTTCTCGCCGGATGGATAGTGGCCCGCGCGGCCCTGGGGAACGACCGCCCGGCCCGTCGCCTGCTGGCCCGTCCGGAACTGGTGCAAGTGGGCCTCACCGACACCGACTTCGGGTTGCGGGACCCCAGCTGAGCGTGTCTAATTTAGGTTAGCCTCAGCTAAGCTGAGCGCCGCGGTGATCAGCGCACCGGACCACCTTCAGCGGGCCGCACCGACACAACGAAAGACGGGAAGCATGACCGTACGGGTCGCAACGGCCGTAGGCAGTGGCCAAGTCGGTGGGGAGTCCGTCGTGAAGGGCGCGGACGCGACGCCGTCCGCCCCGGGGCCTCACCTGGCGGAGGAGCTCCGCGGCAGGGCGGTCGTCGTCAAGTACGGCGGCAACGCCATGGTGGACAGCGGCCTGCAGCGGGCGTTCGCCCAGGACGTCGTGGATCTGTGGCGCGCGGGGCTCAGACCCGTCGTCGTGCACGGCGGCGGGCCGCAGATCAGCGCGATGCTCGACCGCCTCGGCCTCACGACCCGCTTCGAAGCCGGCCTACGCGTGACCACCCCGGAGACCATGGAGGTCGTACGCATGGTCCTGACGGGCCGTGTGCAGCGCGAACTGGTCGGCCACATCAACGCCCACGGGCCCTTCGCCGTGGGCCTGACGGGCGAGGACGCGCACACCATGACCGCCGTACGGCGACCGGCCTGGGTGGACGGCCGACCGGTGGACATCGGCCTCGTCGGCGACGTCGTCGACGTCAACCCGCGCGCGGTCCGCACCCTCCTGGAGCAGGGGCACATTCCCGTGGTCTCGCCCGTGGCCCGCGGCGAGGACGGACAGGTCTACAACGTCAACGCCGATCTCGCGGCGTCCGCGCTGGCCGTGGCCCTCGGCGCCGAACGGCTGGTCGTCCTCACCGACGTGGAGGGGCTGTACGCGGACTGGCCGCGCAGCACCGAAGTGATCGCACGCCTGACGGCGCGGGAGCTGGACGGGCTGCTGCCGAGCCTGGCCAGCGGAATGCTGCCGAAGATGGAAGGCTGCCTGCGGGCCGTGCGGGGCGGCGTACGCAAGGCGCACGTGGTCGACGGCCGGGTGCCGAACGCGCTGCTGCGCGGCGTCCTGGACGCCGACGGCCCCGGCACCACAGTGCTGCCGGACCACTGCGCGGACGACCGCGGCGACGCCATGTGACAGGCGCCGCCTTCGCCGTCGACTCTCCCAGCTCCCCCAACTCCCCCAACTCCCGGAATCAGGCCCGTTGTCCCGTCACCGCGACGGCGGGCGCGGGATCCGGGCGAGGAGACGCGCGTTGCGCCTCGGGTCCAGGGACTCCACCCACGAGGAGGGAGCCAGACGCTCGCTCGCCGGGGCGAACCCGTGGCGCAGGAACAGGCCGCCGTCGCCCGTGGTCGCCGTGAACAGGGCCCCCAGCGACTGGGCACGAGCCCTCGCCAGCACGGCACTCAGCAGCCGGGCGCCCGCTCCGCAGCCCTGCCTGTGCCGGGCCACGCAGAAGTTGTACAGAACGCCCGCCGGGCCGTGGCCGCGCTCCGGGTCGGCCGGGTGCACACGTAGGCCGAGGCATCCCTCAAGGGTGCCGTCGGGGGCTTGCGTCACCACGAAGTCGGCCGCCTGGGCGGCGTAGAGCGAGACCGGACGTTCGCGAAGCGCGCCGGAGCTCACGAACGGCCGGGACAGGGCGGCGAGTGCGACGGCGTCCTCCGGGCGGGCGGCGCGCACGGCAGGCGTCGCCGCGGGAAGCAGGTGCCGGAGCGGAGGGGCGGGGCGCGGAGTAGCCGTGGTCAAGGTCTTCCTTCGTCGGTTCCACTCATCACAGGCGGGACGAGCCCCGTCATGGCTCCCGCTTCTCGCTCTCGCGCCCGTCGACGTACGTCGCCACCACCTCGATGTCGCCGATGCGGGAGGGGTCGACCCGGCGCGGGTCGTCACCGAGCACGACCAGGTCGGCGCGCTTGCCCGGGGTGAGGCTGCCCGCTGTGTCCTCCCAGTGGCAGGCGAAGGCGCCGGCGACGGTGTAGGCGCGCAGGGCCTCGTCGACGGTGATGCCTTCCTCCGGGCCGATCACCCCGCCGGAGGCGGAGGCGCGCTCGACCATGAACTGGATGGCCCGCAGCGGGGATCCGTCCGCGACCGGCCGGTCGGAGCTGCCGACCAGGGTGATGCCGTGATCGAGGAAGCCCCTCCCCCGGTACAGCCACGGCGCCCGCTCCTCGCCCATGATCGCCGCGTAGTCGTCGCCGAAGTACCGCAGGAAGTTGGGCTGGACGACCGCGCTCACGCCCAGCCGCGCGAAGCGCGGGAGCTGGTCCGGGCGGATCAGGCCGGCGTGCTCGACGCGGTGGCGTGCCTCGGGCCGGGGGCGCAGGCGTTGGGCTCGTTCCAGGGCGTCGAGGGCCACGTCGGCCGCGCGGTCGCCGATGGCGTGGACGGCGAGCTGCCACCCGGCGAGGTGACCGTCCACGATCGTCTCGGCCAGGGCCTCGGGGTCGTCCTGCAACTGGCCCGCGTGGTCCAGCCCTTCGTACGGACCGCTCAGCGCGGCGGTACGGGCCATCATGCCGCCGTCGGTGTAGATCTTCAGCGCGCCGACCGAGAGCCAGTCGTCACCGAAACCGGTCCGCAGTCCGAGGTCCAGCGCCTTGGGGATGCCGTCGGCCCGGTGCGCGGCGACCGGGCGCAGCCGGTCCGCGGACACCATGAGCTGCACCCGCAGCGGCAACAGGCCCTTCTCCCGGGCGAGTTGGTAGGCGCCCAGTTCGACCGGGCTGTGGCCGAAGAGGGTGCCGCCGATGCCCGCCTCGGCGCAGGCCGTCACGCCCTCGGACAGGCAGGTGCGGGCGGCACGCCCGATCGCGTCGGCCAACTCCTCCTGGGAGTACGGCAACCGCAGCGCGCGGGCGGCGCCCATGGCGCCCTCGGCGAGGAAACCCCCCTCGTGCGGCACGTCGGCGGGGAGCAGATCGAGGACGGCGGTGTTGACGACGCAGCCGTGCCCGGAGTCGTGCAGCACGAACACCTTGTGCCCGTGGCTGACCTTGTCCAGTTCCGCGGCCGTCAGATGGCGTCCCAGGGCCCGCTGGTCGTAGCCGGCGATGCTCACCCATGCGCCGGGCGAGTTCTTCCGGGTGACGGCCTGCTCCACCACCGCGAGCACGTCGTCCACACGTGTGCGGCCCGCGATGCTGGGCGTGTTCTGCTTGAACCCGGTCCAGGGCAGGTGCACATGGGCGTCGATGAAGCCGGGCAGCACCGTGGCGCCCTGCAGGTCGATCACCTCGCGGGCGGGCAGGGAGGTCACGCCCTCGTCCAGGCCGACGATCCGGCCCCGCCAGATGCCCAGGTCGTGGGCGACGGGGTGGTCCGGATCCATGGTCAGGAAGCGCGCGTTCGTCAGTCTGGCGCAGAGCATCGACGCGGGTCCGGGTCAGGCGTCCTGGGACGCCGCGAGGGACCGGGGGCGCAGATCGGTCCAGTGGGACTCGATGTAGTCCAGGCACGCCTCCCGGGTGTTCTCGTCGCACACGATCGTCCACCCTCCGGGCACGTCGGCGAAGGACGGCCACAGGGAGTGCTGGCCCTCGTCGTTGACCAGGACCAGGAAACGGCCTTCGTTGTCGTCGAAGGGGTTGGTGCTCACGTTCGGTGCCTCCTCAGGTCCGGCGGGCCGGTGACAGCCGCGCCGAAAGAACGGATCATGAGGTGGATCAGGATGCGGACAGGCGTGATTAGGTTAGCCTTGCCTAATCACTTGAGCTTAGCTTTTCCCCCTTCTTCTCACAAGGAGACGTTCATGAGCCGTGCGGCCGACACGGAGGCCCCCTTCGCCGAGTTCGGCCTGCCCGGTGCACCCGGCACGGACGAGTTCTGGGCCGCGGCGGGGGCACCCGCGTCGACGCCGGCCGACGACGGCGGTTGGCTGACCCTGTTCCTGTGGCGCGGCTCCGCCGCGAGCATCGGCTTCGAGAGCTGGTCGGAGCCGGTGCCGCTGCGCCGGTGGGCCGACACCGACTGCTGGTACGCCCAGGTGCGCATGCCCGCACGGCTGCGGGTGACGTACCAGTTCCTCGTGGGCGACGCGGCGTACGCCGACCCGTTCAACCCTGCCGGTGCGGGCGGGGAGCGGTCCATCGCCGCGACACCGGACGCCCCGGCCCAGCCGCACTGGCCCCTCGTCGGCGCGGCCGACGTCCTGCCCGTCCCCCGCACCCGGATCCGCTGGGCCAGTGCACGCCTCGGCGGGCGGCGCACCGTGCGGGTCCATCCGGCGGGCGGTGGCGGACCGGTGGTCCTGCTGCTCGACGGGGACGACTGGCTGTATCTGCACCCGGCCATGACCGCGTTCGACTCGGCCGTCGCCGGTGGCGAGATGCCCGCAGTCACCCTTGTCTTCCTCCCGGCCAAGGACAGGGAGGCCGAGTTCGCCTGCCGGCCCGAGTTGTGGGAGGCGATCCGGGACGAACTGCTGCCGCTGGTGGGCGAATCCGATGTCCCCGCCGACCCGGACCGGCTGGTGGTCGCCGGGCAGAGCCTCGGCGGGCTGAGCGCGATGTACGCCGCCCTGGAGTTCCCGGACCTGGTGTCCCGCGTCGCCTGCCAGTCCGGGTCGTTCTGGTGGACGCCCGAGGCGATCGGGTCGGCCGACCCGTTGGGCGGCCCGGTGGGCGGCGCCCTGGCCGCGCGCCTGCGGGGGCGGCCCGACCTGTCCGGTCTGCGGGTCGCGTTCGACGTCGGGGAGCACGAGACGCGGATGCTGCCCCATTGCGAGCTGACCGAGACGCTGGCCGAACAGGCCGGTGCGACCGTACGGGTCTCGCGGTCGGCGTCCGGTCACGACCGGGCGGGCTGGCGGCAGGCCCTGCTCAGGGACGTCGCCTGGGCCCTCGGGTAGGCGGTTTTGGGGCTGCGCGGGCGCGTTGCCGGAACCGTTCCCCCGGATCAGCGCGCCACCGCCAGGCAGTAGTCCTCGTCGGTGGCGAGGAGATTGCGATGGGTGTCCTCGGCCGTGATGACGCCGTCGTTCAGGACGAGGACCCGGTCGGCGGCGTCCAGGAGGGCCGGGCTGCTGGTGATCACCAGGGTGGTGCGGCCCCGGCGCAGCTTCGCCACGTTGCGCGCGACGAGCTGTTCGGTCACCGCGTCCACGGCGGTCGTCGGGTCGTGCAGGACCAGGACGTCGGTGTCGGCGGCCAACGCGCGGGCCAGGGACAGCCGTTGGCGCTGGCCTCCGGAGAGGTTCGCGCCCCGGTCCCGGACGCCGTAGTCGAGTCCCTCGGGGTGCAGGGCGACGACGTCGGTCAGCATGGACGCCTCCACGGCCTCGGGCACCGTCCTGCTGGTGCCCGACGGGTCGATGTTCGAGCGGAGGGTGCCCGCGAAGATCTCCCCGTCGTACGGGTTCACCAGCATGTGTTCGCGGACCGCCTCGATCGACAGGTCGGCGAGCGGCTGCCCGCCGATCCGCACCTGTCCCTCGTAGGTGTCGGGCGGGACGTGCACGGCCAGGATCGCCGCGAGGTCGGCCGCCGCGCGCGGCTGGTAGGCGGCGATCGCCACGAACTCGCCCGCGGCCACATGGAACTTCACGTCGCGCAGGGTGCCGTGCCGGACGCAGTCGATCTCCAGGTCTCCGCCCGCGGCGGGGCGTTGCGACCCCGGCGTCATCACCGGCGGAGCGGACAGCACCAGCGCCATGCGCTGGGCCGAGGCACGCGCGATCATCACGTACTTGGGCATCTCGGAGAACAGCTTGAGCGGCTCGATGATGAACTGCGCGAGTCCGACGGCCATGACGAGCTCCCCGATGGTGATCCGGCCGTTGAACGCCAGCCAGCCGGCCGTCAGGGTCACCGCCGCGGCGAGGACGGCGTTGAGAGCGAGGGCGGTGCCCGCGTACACGCCGTTGACCTTGGCGACCGTGATCGCCTGATGCTTCGCCTCCGTGCTGACCGCCCGATAGGACCGGAAGGCGGCGTGGTTGCCGCCGAAGCCGTGCAGCGGGCGCAGCCCGATGATCAGGTCGGCGACCTTCGCGCCGGCCCGCGCCACCCGGGCCTGCTGTTCCTGCGTACTGGCGCCGATGCGCTTGGACATCACGCTCAGGATCGACAGGATCGCGACGGTGCCCACGATCACCAGCAGACCGAGCCGGAGGTCGGCCAGGCCCAGCGCGATCGCCGCGACCAGCACCGCGACCAGCGAGCTGATCAGCAGCGGCACCACCTCGATGATGTCGGCGGTCTGGTCGGCGTCCTCGGTGGCGATGGTCAGCACCTCGCCGGACTTCAGGTCGACGTCCCGGGCGACCGGCTGCAGGCCGCAGGCCGCGACCTTCACCCGCCAGCGGTGCGCCTCGGTCGTGTTGGCCTTCTGCAGGGTGCGCATGCCGAACCGCCAGGACAGCGACACGGTCGTGATGATCACGGCCAGGGCGGCGATCGACAGACCGAGGGCGCCCGGGCTCCGGTCCCGCATCGTGTGCTCGACGATCATGCCGAGCGCGATCGGGAAGGCGGTCTCCCCCGCCTGGTACAGGCCCATGAGGAGGGTGCCGCCGGCCATGGCGCCGATGTTGCGGCGCAGTGCGGTGCGCAGGATGTCGGACCCCGTGCGGGGCCGCTGCGTGTCAGGAGTTGTCATCGAGGTGGCGGGCAATCGCTTCCGGGGTGCGCAGGGTGAACAGGTCTCGGATGCTGATCACGGGACCGTACTCGCGGCGGAGCAGCCCGATCAGCCGTACCGCCAGCATGGAGTGTCCTCCGAGGGACACGAAGTCGCTCACCGCGCTCACCTCGTCGTCGTCCAGGTCCAGTGCCTCGGCGAAGAACTCGCACACCACGGTCTCGGTCTCGGTCGCGGGTCCGCGCTCCCCCACCGTGGTCAGCGCGCCCAGCGGCTTGGCCTCCGGCAGCGCCTTGGTGTCAGCCTTCCCGTTCACCGTGAGCGGGATGCTGTCGACCTGGGCGTAGTGCGTCGGGCGCAGGAAGTCCGGCAGCCCGGCGCCGACTTCGCCGGCGACCGCCGCCAGGTCGGCGCCGTCCAGCACGAGGTAGGCGGCCAGCCGGTACGCCCCGTCGACCTGCGGGTCGGGCTGGGCGACGGCGGCGACGAACCGTACGGCCGGGTGCGCCGCGAACGCGGCCTCGACCTCGCCGAGTTCGACCCGGTGGCCCCGGATCTTGACCTGCTGGTCGGTGCGGCCGAGGTACATCAGGTTGCCGTCGGGGCGCCGGACGACCAGGTCGCCGGTGCGGTACATGCGCTCGCCGGGTTCACCGAACGGGCACGCCACGAACCGGTGCGCGGTCTGGGCGGGCTGCCCGAGATAGCCGCGCGCGATGCCGATGCCGGACACGTACAGCTCACCGGGGACGCCGTCCGGCAGCGGCCGCAGCCACGGGTCGAGCACGTACACGTCCGTGTTGTCGATCGCCACGCCCACGACCGGGTCCTCGCACTCGAAGGTGCCGACGCCGAGGGTGTTGATGGTGTACTCGGTGGGCCCGTAGAGGTTGTAGCCGACCGTGCCCTCGGTCTCGGCGAGCCGCTGCCACAGGGTGGGGGTGACGGCCTCGCCGCCCAGCAGCACCAGCGCCGGCCGCCGTTCGGGGTTGTCGAGCAGTCCCTCGGCCACCAGTTGCTGCGCGTAGGTCGGGGTCACGTTGACGACGTCGATCCCGTGCTCCAGGCAGTACTCGACCAGGCGGGGCGCGTCGCGGCGCAGCTCCTCGTCGCAGATGTGCACTTCATGCCCGTCCGCCAGCCACAGCAGCTCCTCCCACGACATGTCGAACGCGAAGGACACGGTGTGCGCGATCCGGAAGACCCGGTGGCCGTGCTCCGCCAGCACCGGCTCGAAGATCCGGCGCTGATGGTTGATCAGCATGTTGGTGAGACCGGCGTACTCGGTCACCACGCCCTTGGGCTTCCCGGTCGATCCGGAGGTGTAGATCGTGTACGCGGGGTGCCGCAGGCGGTCCGGGTCGTCCGGCGCGAACGTCGGATACGGCTCGGCCTCGGGCAGCGGGCGGTCCAGCTCGATCAGGTCACCGGACAGCGCGGTCAGCCGCGGCGAGACCGCGCTCACGGTGAGGATCACGTCGGGGCGGGCGTCCTCGACGATCGCGGCGATCCGCTCGTCCGGATGGTCCAGCTCCAGCGGCACGTACGCGGCGCCGACGCGCAGGACGGCGAACAGCGCCACGATCGAGTCGAGGGAGCGCGGGATCGCGAGACCCACGTTCGTCTCGGGACCGATGCCGCGCCGGGCGAGCACCCCCGCCACCGCGCGGCTGCGGTCCCGCAGTTCGGCGAAGGTCATGGTCGAGCCGTGCGCGACGAGCGCGACCCGCTCCGGGGCACGGTCCGCCGCCTGGTCGAACCGGTCGACGACGGTGTCCGTGCCGACGTCCGTACGCTCCCCCCGCGAGGGCTGCGGACCCAACCCCCGCAGCGCGCCCACCGGCCCGGTCGCCCGAGCGAGGTCTTCGAGCACGCGCAGGTAGTCGTCGAGGAGGCGACGAGCCCCCGCCGTGTCCTCGTCGCGGTACTCCAGCTTGACCGTGAGCCGGTCGCCGGGCGTGACGACCCACGTGAACGGATAGTGGGTGGAGTCGTCGGCCTTCACCGACGTGATGCCGTGCCGGGCGTTCATCTCCGCGAACGCGTCCAGGTCCAGGAAGTTCTGGAGCACGAACAGGTTGTCGAACAGGGCGTCGTGCCCAGTGGCCCGCTGGATCTCGCCGAGCCCGAGGTGCTCGTGCTCCATCGCCTCGACCCGGGCCGCCTGCACGGCCGCCAGGTACTCCCGGACGGTGTCGTCCGGTCGTGCCCGTGTCCACATGGGCACGGTGTTGAGCAGCACGCCGACGATGTCGGACAGGCCCTCGCCGTCCCGGCCGGAGACGGTCACGCCGAACACGGCGTCGCTACGGCCCGTGTGGGCGCCCAGGAGAAGGCCGAACGCGCCGGTCAGCACCGAGTTCAGAGTGACGCCGTGCACTTTGGCCGCTTCCCTGAGCAGGTCCGACTGCTCGGCGGACAGCGTGTGCACGACAGCGCGCGGAAGGTCGTCGGAGAGGACCGGCGCCGGACCGGCGAGCAGCGTCGGACCGGGAAGGCCGGCCAGGTGCTCCGCCCAGAAGCGTTCCGATACGGCCGCGTCCCTGGCGGCGAGCGTCCGGGCGTGGTCCTCGAAGCTCGGGGTGGCGGGGACGGGGTCGAGCGGTTCGCCCGCGACGCGTGCCCGGTAGGCGTCGAACAGCTCCCGCAGCACGATCTCGCGGGACCAGCCGTCCCACAGCAGCAGGTGGTAGCTCAGCAGCAGGCCGTCGCGGTCGTCGGGCAGACGCACCACGGTCAGCCGGATCAGCGGTGGCTCACCCGGGTCGAACCCGGTGTCGCGGTCCCGGGCGCGCAGGGCGTCGACCTCGGCGTCCGTCGACAGCTCGACCGTGCGGACGTCGACCCGTCGGCCGGCCTTGAGGACCTGGACCGGGTTGCCGTCGGCGTCGGTGCTGAAGCCGGCGCCCACGACCGGGTGGCGCGCGATCACGTACGCCATCGCCTCGGCCAGCGCGTCGGTGTCCAGCCGCCGGTCGAAGGTGAACCAGCTCTGCGCGACGTAGTGTCCGGCCGAACCGGCCATCTGGGCCTGGAAGTACAGGCCCCGCTGGAGCGGAGTGACCGGTGCGGTGCGTTCGGCCAGGACGGAGTCCTCCGCGATGCGCTCCAGCGCGCTGCGCCAGTGCCCGGTGATCGCGTCGGGGACGCCTTCGGCGAGGGTGAACCGCGCGTGCAGGCTTCCGGTGGCCTCGTCGAGCCAGGCGTTGACCTCGACGGCGTACGGGCTGCGCTGGTCACCGCCGGTGAGGTGCACCGCCTGGGCCTCGCTGCCCCGGCCGAGGTAGTTGAACAGCACCTGCGGACGAGCGGTCAGCAGCGGGGCCGTCTGCGGGTTGAGGTACCTCAACCCGCCGTAGGCGACGTGCGCGCGCTCGTCCGGCTGGCGTTCGGCGACTTCGCGTGCCGCGGCCACGGGGTCGGTGTGCGCGGTGAGCCGTACGGGGGCGATGGCGGTGAACCAGCCGACGGTGCGGGTGTAGTCGTGGTGCTCCAGCACCGGGACGCGGCCGTGCCGCTCCAGCTCTATCGCGAGATCGGTGGGTGTGGGCTGGATCCGTGTCAGCGCGGTGCGCAGGGCGCCGCACAGCAGTTCCGTGAGACCGACGCCGAGTGCGGCGGGGGCGGTGCGGGTCACGCGGTCGCTCGCTTCGGGCGGGAGGACGACCGTGGTCTCCCGCAGCCCGTCGACCGCGGGCAGCAGCGCGGGCGCCTGGAGGGTGGTCAGCCAGTGTCCGAGGTCGTCGATCGCGTGGCCGCAGTGGAGGGCCAGGGCTTCGGCGTATTCGGCGTAGGACGTGGTGGGGGCCGCCAGGGGCGCCCCGCGCAGGGCGGTGGTCAGGTCGTCCAGCAGGACCAGCCAGGACACCGAGTCGACGGCGAGGTGGTGCACGGTGACCACCAGGGTCCGGCTCGCCTCCAGCCACGAGAAGGCGATGACGTCCCCGGACTCGGGGTCGAGCCGTCCGGCGTCCTCGTTCGCGGCGGTCGTCGCGTCGGTGGTCGGGTCCGGCCGTACGACCGTGATCGCGCGGGCGGGTTCGGTGCTCAGCGCCCACACGCCGTGCTCGACGCGCAGCCGCAGCCGGAGGGCCGGGTGCGCGGCCACGACGGCGTTCGCGGCGCGCTCGGCGTCGGTGAACCCGGTGCCCTCGGGCGCCACCAGCGTCCTGGCCTGGGCGAACCGGGCGAGCGAGCCGCCCAGTTCCCGCTGGCGCAGGATGATCGGCGTGGGGGTCAGCGGGCCGTCCTCGCGGCGGGCGGCCGGCGCCGACGTCGCCGCGGGCCGCGGTGCTCGCGTCTCCATGTGCTCGGCGAGTGCGCGCGGGGTCCGCAGCAGGAACACGTCCCGGGGTGCGATCGTCAGACCGAGCGCCCTGGCCCGGTTGACCACGGTGATGGCGACGATGCTGTCACCGCCGGCCCTGAAGAAGTCGGTGTCGCCGTCCACTTCGGAGCCGGGCAGCGTCTCGGCGAAGATGCCGACCAGGGCGGCGAGTGCGGAGTCACCGGCGCCGGAGTCGCTCCCGGCCACCGGGGTCTCGTCCCGTGCGGCCCGCTCGATCAGCGCCTTGCGGTCCAGCTTGCCGTTGACCGTCAGGGGCAGCGCGTCGACGGGCAGCACCCGGCCCGGCACCATGTGCACAGGCAGCTTGGCGGACAGCAGGCCGGCGAGGTCGGCGGGCACCCGGCCCACGACGTGCGCGACCAGGTGATCACCGCTGTCGGCCACCGTCACGGCGGCGTCGACCACCCCGTCGAGTTCCCGGATCGCGGTCTCCACCTCGCCCGACTCGATGCGGAATCCCTTGAGTTGCACCTGGTCGTCGGCGCGGCCGACGAACTCCAGCTCGCCGTCGAGGGTGCGGCGGGCGAGGTCGCCCGTGTGGTACATGCGGGAGCCGTCACCCGCGAAGGGGTTCGCGACGAACCGGCTCGCGGTGAGCGCGGGCCTGCCCAGGTAGCCGAGCGACACCTGGTCGCCGGCGACGTAGATGGCGCCGACCCGGCCCGGCGGCACCGGCCGGAGCCGGTCGTCGAGGAGGTAGGTGACCAGGCCGGGTATGGGACCGCCGATCGGGCTGACGTCGCCGCCGGAGGCGAAGTCGGCGTCGGTCAGCACCCGGTGGGTGACGTGGACGGTGGTCTCGGTGATGCCGTACATGTTGACCAGCTCGGGCGACGCGGTGCCGTGCCGCTCGACCCAGCCCCGCAGCCGCCCGAGGTCCAGCGCCTCGCCGCCGAAGATGATCCGGCGCAGGGCGGGCAGCGGCTCGTCGGCGAGCCGGTCGGCCTCGGCGAACTGGTAGAACGCCGACGGGGTCTGGTTGAGCACGGTCACCCCGCGCTCGCGCACCAGCCGGTGGAAGTCGACCGGGGAGCGTGTCAGCCCGTACTCCGGCACCAGCAGCTCACCGCCGTACGCCAGCGCGCCCCACAGCTCCCAGACCGCGAAGTCGAAGGAGAAGGAGTGGAACTGCACCCACACGTCCCGCGGGCCGAAGTCCATGTCGGGCTGAGTGCGGGCGAGCAGGGTCACCACGCTGGAGTGCGGGACGACGACGCCCTTCGGCCGGCCGGTCGACCCGGACGTGTAGATCACGTACGCGGGATCGTGCCAGCTCGCCCCCGGGCCGGCCTCGTCGGCGACGGGCGGCGGCTCCTCGCCCTGTACGAGTACGCGGGCCGGCACCCCCGCCCGGGCCAGCAGCTGCGTGAAGCGGTCGCGCTGCTCGCGGTCCACGAGGACGACCTGCGGGGCGGCGTCGGTCAGGATGTACTCCAGCCGTTCGTCCGGGTACGCCAGGTCCAGCGGCACGTAGGCGCCGCCCGCGCTGACGATCGCGACCAGGGCGACGACCTGTTCGACGGAGCGCGGGACGGCGACGGCCACCCGCTTGCCCGGTCCGACACCGGACGCGCGCAGGATGGCGGCCAACTCGTCCTTCGCGGCCGCCAGTTCGCCGTACGTCAGGGACCGGGTGCGGCCGTCCAGACCGCACTGGGTGACGGCGGTGGCCGCCGCGTCGCGGTGCGCGGCGGCGTCGAAGAGTCCGCTCAGGGTCGTCGGGGCGATCCGCTCGGGACGCCGGTCGCGCTCGGCCGCCAGCTCGTCGACCAGGGCGTCCGGCCGGGTGAGCAGGGCGGTGAGGGTCGAGGCGAACGTGCGCAGGATCGCCCGGGCGCTCGCCTCCCGCAGCAGCGCGCCGTCGTAGATCAGGTTGAAGCGCGGACGACCGTCGAGGGCGCGCTCCACCACCAGGGTCAACGGGTAGTGCGGGGCGCCCTCGTTCACGAGGTCGGTGATGACCAGGGTGTCGCCGGGCCGCCGCAGGCTCTCCACATCGGTCGCGACGTCGAACACCACCAGGGTGTCGAACAGGGACCCGGCATCGGCCTGACGGCCGATCCTCGACAGTGAGACGTGCTGGTGCGGCAGCACCGCGCTCTGGTGTTCCCGCACCGAGGCGAGCAGGTCCTGGGCCGTGGTGGTGGCGGTCCAACGGGCCCGTACGGGAATGGTGTTGATGAACAGACCCACCATGTCCGCGATGCCGGGCACATCGGCGTCACGCCCGGACACAGTGGAGCCGAACACCACGTCCGTGCCGTGCAGGATGCCGCCCAGCGTCACCGCCCAGGCGCTGTGCACGGCCACGCTCAGCGGCACCCCGGCCGATCGCGCGGCGGCGTCGATGTCGTCGCCCGGCTCCACTGCGGTGTCGGCGAACCGGTCGGAGGGGGTGTGCCCCTCGGCGACCAGGGAGGGGCCGGGCAGCTCGGCGAGCTGGTCACGCCATACGCGGTCGCTCTCGTCGGCGTCGCGTCCGGCGAGCCAGCCGACGTAGTCGGAGAACCCACCGATCGGGTACACGGTTCCCGGCGCGTGGTACTCGGCCAGCAGCGCGCGGAGCATCGGCGGCACCGACCAGCCGTCGGCGATGATGTGGTGCACGGTCTGCACGAGGACGTTGCGGCCGGGGCCGCCGCGGACGAGGGTGTACCGCATCAGCGGGCCGGTGGCCAGGTCGAAGCCGGCGCGGCGGTCCTGCTCGGCGTACGCGCGTATCTCGTCGTCGGTGATGCCGGGGCGGTCCAGCGTGGTGAAGGGCGCCCGCACACCGCTCTCCAGTACGCAGACCACACGACCGTCGGCGAGGGCCACGAACCGTGCCGCGAGGTTCGGGTAGAGCGCGAGCAGCCGGGTGGCCGCCGCCGCGAGCCGGTCGGCGTCCACCTCGCCGTCGAGGGTGAGCAGTTGCTGCTCGACGTAGGCGCCGGCCGAGTCGTCGTCGAAGACGGAGTGGAAGTACAGGCCCTCCTGCAACGGGGTCAGCGGCAGGACGTCCCGCAGCGCCGGGCCGTCCAGGGCGTCGACGTCGGCCTGGGTGAGCGCTACGAGCCCGAAGTCGCTGGGTGTGTGGCCGCCCTGGGGGTCGAGCGCGGCCAGCCCGGCCAGGGCCGTCCGGAAGTACCCGCCGAGGGTCGTGATGTCCTCGTCGGTGAACATCCCGTCGGGCCAGGAGATGGTGGTGACCAGCTCATAGTCGCCGCTCGCGGCCGGTTCGGCGATCGCGTTGAACTCCAGGGGACGCGGCAGGCGCATCCGCGGGTCGCGCTTCTCGCCCAACTGGCCCGTGGTGCGGGCGAGTTGCCAGTCGCCGGACGAGCCCGCGTCGAAGCGGCCCAGGTAGTTGAACAGCACCTGCGGTGCCGACGCGTCGAACTCGGTGTGGGTGAGGTGGCGCAGCGCCCCGTAGGAGACGCCGTTGTCCGGCACCCGGGCGAGGTCCTCCTTGACCGCCTTGAGCGCGGCGGTCAGGTACTCGGGCGCGGTGAAGTCGGTTGCCGCGCCGGGGTCGACGGTCACCGGGAACAGGGTGGTGAACCAGCCGACCGTCCGGGACAGTTGGGGCTCGAAACCGGCGGAGCCCGCCACGAAGTGTCCTTCGCGGCCGTGGCCCTCCAGTTCGATGTGCGCGAAGGTCTGGTCCTGCCCGAGGTCGCGGCGCCACCGGGCGAGGGCGACGGCGAGCCCGGTCAGCAGGACGTCGTTGACGCCGGCGTGGAACTTCGCGGGGATCTCACCCAGCAGCGCGGCCGTCACCTCGGGGCCGACCGAGACGGTCCGCAGCCGCTCGTTCGCGACGGTGTCGGCCGCGGACAGCGGGCGCCTGCCCACCTGCTGGTCGTCTCCCGGCAGGGGACGCCAGTAGTAGGAGCTGTCCGCGTCGAACGCGGCGCGCTCCAGCAACTGTGTCCAGCGCCTGAACGACGTGCCCACGGGAGGCAGTTCGATCGGTGTGCCGGAGGCGAACTGCCGCCAGGCGGTGGCCAGGTCCTCCATCAGGACCCGCCAGGACACACCGTCGATGACCACGTGGTGGGCCACCAGGACCAGCTGCCGTGCCGCGCGGCGCCACACGGCGCGCAGCATCACGCCGTGGTCGGGGTCCAGCGCGTCGGTGGCGAGCGCCACGCACGCGTCGAGCGGACCGTCGCTCTCCTGCCATCCGACGACGGCGTGCTCGGCCTCCGGGATGTCGAAGCTCCAGCGCTCGCCGCGCACCAGCCTGGCGCGCAGCATGGCGTGGTGCCGGACGACGGCGGAGAGGATCTCGTCGAGAGCGTCCGCGGTGAGGTCCGCCGGGGTGTTCAGGACGACCGACTGGACGAAGCCGTCGACGGCGTCGGTGGTCTCGCCGAGCCACTGCACGATGGGTGATCCCACGACGGAACCGGTCGCGACGTCGCGGTGGTCCGCGGTGGAGACGTCCTCGCGGCTCGCGACGGCCGCCAGTGCGCCCACGGTGCTGTGCGTGAAGATCTGCCGTGCCGTGACGTAGAGCCCCGCGTCGCGCAGTGCGCTCAGCAGGGAGATGGCGAGGATGCTGTCACCGCCGAGCTGGAAGAAGTCCTGGTCGACGCCGACTTCTTCGAGCCTCAGCACCGACGCGACCGCCGCGCACACCACGCGCTCGTCGTCGGTGGTGGGCTGGACGAGGGAGCCGGTCGTGACCGTGGGTTCCGGCAGCGCCTTGCGGTCGAGCTTGCCGTTGGCGGTGAGCGGGAACTCCGTCATGACGACGATGTGAGCGGGCACCATGTACTCCACCATGTGCGCGGCGGCCCACGCCTTGACCTCGTCCGCCCGCAGGTCCTCGCTGCCGGCCGCCGGGATGACGTACCCGACGAGGTAGGTGCCGCCGGCCGCGTTCTTCCGGGCGACGACGCAGGTGTGCCGTACCCCGGGGTGCTCGGCGAGACCGACCTCGACGTCCTCGATCTCCAGCCGCATGCCGCGGATCTTGATCTGGTTGTCGGCGCGGCCGAGGAAGTCCAGTGAGCCGTCCGGGGCGAACCGGGCGAGGTCACCGGTGCGGTACAGCCGGGAGCCGTCGTTCGCGAAGGGGTTCGCGACGAAGCGGGACGCGGTCAGGCCGGGCGCGTTGACGTAGCCGCGGCCCAGGAGGAAGCCGCCGACGTAGAGTTCGCCGCCGACCCCGACCGGGACCGGGCGCAGTTCGTCGTCCAGGACGTAGAGCTGGGTGTTGGGGTTGGCCTTGCCGATCGACGTCGACAGGCGTTCGGCCGCGCCCCGGTAGATGACGTGCGAGACGCCGATCGTCGTCTCGGCCGGGCCGTAGCCGTGGTACATGGGGATGTCGAGCTTGGTGCGGAACCGCTCGTACAGCTCCGGGGTGAGCACCTCGCCGCCGCACCACACGTGCCGCAGGCTGTCCAGCCGCCCGGAGTCGCCGGCGATCTCCAGCAGCACGTCCAGCATGGACGACACGAGGTAGGTGAAGGTGACGCGCTGCTCGGCGATCACGCTCAGCAGGTGGTGGGGGTCGCGTTCGCCGCCGGGCCGCAGCACCACCAGTCGGGCGCCGGAGACCAGCGGCAGGAATATCTCGTTGATGGAGATGTCGAAGGACAGCGGCGCCTTGAACAGCGACGCGTCGTCATGGCCGAAGCCCAGGATCTCGTTCACCTGCCACAGCAGGCGCTCGCTGATCGCCTCGTGCCGGATCATCGCGCCCTTGGGCCGCCCGGTCGAGCCGGACGTGAAGATCACGTAGGCGAGGGCATCGCCCTGGACGGTGACGTGGGTCCCCTCCGTGGAGTAGGAACCGAACCGCCAGTCGCCCAGGTCGACGGCCACGGCCTCCGGTTCGGCCGGGTCGTGTTCGCCCGAGTCGTTGAGCTGCACCACGACCCGGGCGTCCTCGATGACGACGGCCCGGCGCGCGGCGGGCCACTGCGGATCGAGCGGCACGAACGCGCATCCCGCCTGGAGCACGCCGAGCAGGCCGATCACCATGTCGGCGGAGCGGCCCAGCGAGATGCCGACGACCTGTTCGGCGGTGAGGCCGCGTTCGATCAGGTGATGGGCCAACTGACTGGACAGTTCGGCTGCCTGACGATACGTCAGCGAACGGTGCTCGTCGACGACGGCGACGGCGTCCGGCCTGCTCCGCGCCTGCTCGCGGAACATCTCCACGATGCTCGGGCGGACCCGGTCGGCATGGGTGTCGTTCCACTCGGCCAGCGCCTTGAGCCTCGTGGCCAGGCTGAACGGACCGATGGTGCCGAGGGGCCGGTCCGGGAAGTCGGCCAGGTCGTCGAGCGCCAGCTGTGCGTCGGCCGGATCGACGCCCTCCGGCACGGTGATGCTCCGGCCGTCCGCGCCGACCTCCCAGTCGCCGGGCGCGGCCCCGCCGTTGTCGACCCATCCGAGGACGTCGGCGAAGAGAGTGCCGGGGGCGAGGTCGATGCCGTCGCTCCCGCGGCCCGTCGCCCAGTACGACAGCCCGATGGCGCATGCTTCGGTGATGGTCCGGTAGGAATAGTCGCTGGTTCGCCCGCGTACGCCGGCCAGGCGAGCGGGAGACAGCCGTACGAGACGAGCGCTCGGTTCCAGCATCGAAGACTCAGCACCCTTTCAAGGAAACGAAAGCAAGCCCCATCTGACTTAGGCTCACCTAACTACCCTCGCGCCATGCCTGCCACAGCCGCGCGTACCGGCCGTCCAGGGCCACCAACTCCTCGTGGGTGCCCTGCTCGACGACGCGTCCGGCGTCCAGCACCGCGATCCGGTCGGCCGCCATCGCCTGGGTCAGCCGGTGCGCCACGAACAAGGTGGTCCGGCCCGCGCAGGCGGCGAGCACCGCCCGCTCCAGCTCCGCGGCGCCCTCGCTGCCCGCCTCGGCGGTCGACTCGTCGAGCACCACCACCGGCGACCGGGCCAGCACCAGCCGGGCCAGGGCGATCTGGGCGACCTTGGTGACGTCCAGGCGCTCACCGCTCTCGCCGACCAGGGTGTTCAGCCCCTCGGGGAACGCCTCGACCCATTCGTCGGCGCCGACCGTGCGCAGCGCGCCCATCAGTTCGGCGTCGGTCGCGTCCGGTGCGGACAGGCGCAGATCGTCGGCGAGCGGACCGGAGAACACGTGCGTCTCCTGCGTCAGGATGCTCACCAGGGCCCGCGCCCCGGCCTCGTCCAGTCCGGCGAGGTCGGTCGTCCCGATCCGCACCGACCCGGACCGCGGGGTGCCGATGCCCGCGATCAGCGCGGCCAGGGTCGTCTTGCCCGCGCCCGTCGCTCCCACCAGCGCGAGCGAACCGCCCGCAGGGATCGTCAGGTCGACGTTGCGAAGGACGGGCTTGTCGGTACCGGGATAGCTGAACGTCAGTCCCCGCACCGTCACCGGCAGGGGCGAGGCGTCCACCGGCGCGACGGCCGCGTCACCCACCAGCCGCTCCTGCGCGGGCTCCCCGAGCACGCCGACCAGCCGGGTCAGGCTGGCGCCCGACTTCTGCGCCTCGTCGAAAGTGAACATGATCAGGCCCAGCGGGACGAACAGCCGGTGGAACAGCAGCGGAGCCGCCGACACCTCGCCGAGGCTGGCGGCGTCGGCCTCCAGCAGGGCGTATCCCACCAGGAGGATCAGGGTCAGCCCGATGAACTCGGCGCGGTTCTCCCGGCCGACGAACCGCCCGAAGAACCGGAACACCTCGATGCCGAGGTTGCGCACCCGCCACGACTCACTGGTGACCTTCTCGCGGAAGGCGTCCTCAAGGCGGTACGCCCGGACGGTGTCGATCCCGTTCAGACCGCTGATCAGCGCCTGCGCACGGTCGGCCTGGGCCACTCGCTGCTTGCGGTAGAGCGGGGCGGAGCGCGGGAGATACCAGCGCAGGGCCAGCGCGTACGCGGGCAGCGCGCCGGCGCCGGCGAGACCGAGCCGCCAGTCCAGTCCGAACATGCCGACCGTGGCGATGGTGACCAGGACGCCCGCCGAGAACACCGTGGGGACGGCCGTACGGATGCCCTTGGAGATGACGGCGACGTCGTCACCGACCCTGGACAGCACGTCTCCCCGGCCGACCTGCTCGATCCGTGCGCTGGGCATCCCCAGCACCGCCCGGACCGCGCCCTCGCGCAGCCGGGCGAGCAGGTCGGCGCCCAGTCGGCCGATCAGGTAGGTCGACACCGCGGTGGCCGCCGCGCCGAGCAGCGCGGCGGCCCCCATCAACGCCCCGACGGTGACCAGGATCGAGCGCGACTGGCCCTCGACCACGCCGTCGACCACCCGGCCGAGCAGGAGCACGGGGAGCACCTGGAGGGCTGCCCCCGCCACCGTGGTCAGCACGGTGGCGGTCGTCAGCCAGGGCACCTCGCGGCAGTGCGCCGCGACCCATCGGGTGGCCTCGCGTCCGGTCGCCGTGCGCAGGGTCGCCGGGGCCACACGGGTGTCGGTCGCGCTCACACCGCACCCTGGGCGTGCCGGGGACAGGACATGGTGATCGCCATTCTCAGCCGGCCGCCGACTTGACGAGCTGGTCGATCGCGTACGGCATGGACAGCAGGGTGCCCTGGGAGATGGCCGCGCCGACCGCCGGACCCTCGCTGTCGAGCAGGTAGGACACGTTCCCCTTCTTCACGGCGTCCAGGTTGGCGAACAGCTTGAACTTCTTCAGCGCCTCGGTGTCGGCCTTGTCGTTGATGACGAAGATGTGGTCGACGTCGACCAGGTCGACGCGCTCGGGCGAGAGCTTGGTGTAGAAGCTGCCGTCCGCGACCTTGTCGATCTCGGTCTGGTACTTGAAGCCGATGCCCGACAGCAGCCGTCCGCGCACGTCGGTGGAGGTGAACGGCGCCACCGAGTTCTCGTACCAGGACAGCGCGACGGCGGTCTGGTCCGCGAACTGCGGGTGGTCCTTCTTGGCCGTGTCGAGCTTGCTCTGGATGTCCTCGACCATCTTCTCGCCCTCCTCGGCCTTGCCGAGTGCCTTGGCGATGTGCAGGGCGTTGTCCTGCCACGGCGCGCTGAACGGCTCCTTCTCGGCCTTGGTGCGGCCCACCGTCGGCGCGATCTTGGAGAGCTTGTCGTAGGCGGCCTGGTCGATCTCGGAGTAGACCGCGATGATCAGGTCCGGGCGCAGGGCGGCGATCTTCTCGTAGTTGGGGCCGGAGTCACCGTTCTTCATGATGACCTCGGGCTTGGTGTCGCCCCACTTGTCCTTCACCCAGGGCCACTGGGTGTTGATGTCGGGGCTCTGACCCTCGGGGTTCGGGTACTGGTCGACCATGCCGACCGGCTTGATGCCGAACGCGAGGATGGTCTGGTCGTCGGTGTAGCCGACGGAGACGACTCGCTCGGGGGCCTTCTCGACCTTCGTGGTTCCGAACGCGTGCTCCACGGTGACCGGGAAGGCGCCGGCCGCCGCGGTCGAGTCGGTGCCGCTCGCCTTGTCCGTCGAGTCCGATTCGGAGCCGCACCCCGCGAGGAGGCCGACGCCGAGCGTCGCGGCGGACAGTAGCGCCGCCACCCGCCGCCAGGGCTTCGTACGCGTCGTTCTGTGGAGGAGCATCCGGAAATCCCCTTGCTTGTCGCGCTGTGTGCGCCCCGTCTGAGGGCAGGCAAACCGTATCGCAGCGCGATTAGGTTAGCCTAGCCTAATATCTATAACTTTATGGGGAACTAGCCGAGTTGAACGTGCGTGCGACCGATCGGCACGATGAGCGGCCTGTCACCCACCGGGTCGTCGATCACCTTGGCGCGCAGCCCGAACGCCTCGTGCAGCAGCTCGGCCGTGATCACGTCACGCGGGTGCCCCTGGGCGAGGATCGACCCGCCCCGCATCACGATGAGGTTGTCGCTGTAGCGCGTGGCCAGGTTGAGGTCGTGCAGCACCATGACCACGGTGCAGCCCGACTCGTGCAGGTCGTTCACGAGGTCGAGCACATCGACCGCGTGCGCGAGGTCCAGGTAGGTGGTCGGCTCGTCCAGCAGCAGCAGGTCGGTGCCCTGGGCCAGGGTCATCGAGATCCAGACGCGCTGCCGCTGTCCACCGGACAGCGTGTCGACCGGCCGGTCGGCCAGGTCGGCCACGCCGGTCATGGCCAACGCGCGGTGGACGACGTCGGCGTCGTCCGAGGACCACTGGCGCAGCCAACTCTGGTGCGGATGGCGGCCCCTGGCGACCAGGTCGGCCACCGTCAGCCCCTCCGGCGCGACCGGCGCCTGCGGCAGCAGGCCGAGCTTCTTCGCCACGTCCCTGGTCCTCAGCTTGGCGATGTCGTCGCCGTCGAGCACGACCGTCCCCTTGGCCGGCTTCAGCAGCCGCGACAGGGTCCGCAACAGGGTCGACTTCCCGCAGCCGTTGGGGCCGATGATCGTGGTGATCACCCCCGGCGGTATCGCCACGTCGAGATCGTCGATGACGGTCCGAGCGCCGTACCCGACCGTGACGCCCCTGGCTGCCAGCCGTGAGGCGTCGTCGACCGCGGACTCGACCCCGGTGATGGACTGAGTGACCACAAGGCCCCCTTGTTCAGGCTTGCCGACTTCTGTACCAGCTAGCTGCGATTGGCCCGCACCAGCAGATAGACGAGGAAGGGGCCGCCGATCGCCGCGGTGACCACGCCGACCGGGAGACTGACGGGCAGGGCCGTACGCGCGACCAGGTCCGCGCCGATCAGCAGCAACGCGCCCACCAGGCCGGAGGCCACCATCGGCGGCGTCGGACACCGAGCCAGCCGCATCGCCACCTGGGGCGCCACCAGCGCGACGAACGCGACGGGGCCCGCCGCGCTCACCGCCACGCCGGCCAGCAGCACCGCACACAGGAGCAGGATCGCCCGCACCGCCGAGTACCGGACGCCCAGTCCGGCGGCGACGTCGTCACCGAGGTGCATCGGCTTGAACTGGAACGCCACACCGGTCACGACGACCAGGAGGGCGAGGGTGCCCCAGAGCGCGACCCGGACCTCGTCCCACCCCCGGTTGTCCAGCGAGCCGACCAGCCATGCCTGGGCCTGGGCCACGTCCCTGATGTCGGCCGTGACCAGCAGCCAGGCCGTGATCGCCTCCATCACGGCGCTCACCGAGATGCCGATGAGGATGAGCCGCAGGCCCTCGACCCCGCGCCGCCAGGCCAGGAAGTAGACCAACAACCCCGTACCGAGGCCGCCCGCGAGCGCCGCCGCGGACAGTCCGACGGAGTCGACGATCGCCGCGGCGGTCCCGCCCGACACCGTCACCAGGAAGACCGCGGTCGCGCTGGCGCCGCCGGTGATCCCCAGGATGTCCGGACTGGCCAGTGGATTGCGGGCGATGGACTGCGTGATCGCCCCGGACACGCCGAGCGCGACTCCCACGACCACGCCGGCCAGCGCGCGCGGCATCCGCAGGTCCATGATCACGAACTCGTCCACCTGCTCGCCCCGGCCGAGGATGGTGGCGATGACCTGGGGCAGACCGATGGGGAAATCCCCGACCCCGATGGACAGGCAGAAGACCAGGAAGGTCGCCGCCGCCAGCAGCACCGTGACCAGGACGATCCAGGGCCGCCATACGAACGAGACACGGCCGAGCCGTACGCCCGGCGTCAACGACGGCTCCGCGTCCGCCCTGTTCGGCTCCACGCCCGTCCCGTTCGCCTTCACATCCGCCCCGCTCATGCGTTCTTGAACTTTCCGCGCCACACCAGAACCGCGAAGAACGGCGCGCCGAGGAGGGCGACGAGCACACCGGCGTCCAACTCACCGGGCCGCACCACCAGCCGGCCCACGATGTCGCAGACCAGCAGGATGACGGCGCCGAGCAGACCGGCGTACGGCACCAGCCAGCGATAGTCCGGCCCGGTCAGATAGCGGGCCACATGGGCCACCATGAGTCCGAGGAACGCGATGGGGCCGCACGCCGCCGTCGCCGCGCCCGCCAGCAGGGTGATGGCGGCGATGCCGACGGTCCGGGTCAGCGCGATGTTCACGCCGAGCCCGCGCGCCACGTCGTCACCCAGGTTGAGCAGGTTGACGGCGGGCAGGGTGGTGAGCGCGAGCACCAGCCCGGCCACGATGAACGCGGTCACCGGCCAGATGACGCCGAATCCGACACCGGCCACCGATCCCGCGTTCCAGAACCGCAGCGCGTTCAGCGACTTCTGGTCCGACAGCGCGATCGCCGTGGTCATCGCCGCGAGGAACACCGTGACCCCTTGACCGGCCAGGGCGAGCGTCAGCGGGTTGCCGGCGCCCCGCCCGATGCTCGCGAGCCCGAACACCACCACACCGGCGAGCCCCGCCCCCAGGAAGGCGAACCAGATGTACTGGAACGGGTTGGAGAGCCCGAACACGGCGATCACCGTCACCACGGCGAACGACGCACCGGAGTTCACGCCCAGCAGACCGGTGTCGGCGATGGGGTTGCGCGTGTACCCCTGGATCAGCGCTCCGCCGATGCCCAGGGCGATGCCCGCCACGATCGCGAGCACCGTCCGGGGCACCCGGACCGTCTCCACGATGAGCCTGATCTCGGTGAGCCGCTGGTCGGACTCCGGCGCCGCGAACAACCCGTGCCACACCTCGGCGGGGCTCAACGCGCGCGCGCCGACGGCCAATGACACCGCCGCCGCGGCCACGAGGACCACCACCAGGATGCCCAAACCCGCAACCCGCCGCCGACGGACCGGTGTTGTGGTCTTGGACGCGGGGCGCTCAACTGCAGTCGTGCCCATGTGGACGTACGTTATCCCTTTGATCAGTGCCGCCACGCCCGCCCGATGCGATCCACCGGATGGGCGTGGCCGGGTGTGCGGCTGAACCGGTGGACGGCTAGCGGGCGGCGCTGCCGGTTCCGTCGGCGATCCTGCGGGCTTCGTCGGAGGCGGACTTCAGGCCCCGTTCCAGGAGCGAGTCCAGGATCTCGCCGACCCTGATGGCCGTGTTGGACAGCAGGGACGACGTGATGCCGTGCGTGTGCTCCGTGCCGCCCTGCAGGTAGATGCCGCAGCGCAGTTCGGGGTCCGTGGCGATGCGGTAGTCGCGCTCGACACGGACGCGGCCCTCGTCGTCACGCAGACAGCGGTCCGCGACCTCGCCGAGCAGACCGACGGGGTCGGCGGGGCTGTAGCCGGTGGCGAAGACCACGACATCGGCGTCCAGCAGGGTCTCCTCGCCGGTCACGAGGGACGTGACCGTGGCCCGTACCTTGTCCTCGGTCTCCTTGACGTCGGTGAGCCGGGAGACGTTGAGGAAGCGCAGGCGCTCGGTGCCGAGGACCTTCTCCTGGTACATCTGCCGGTACAGGTCGTCGATCAGGTCGATGTCCACCACGGAGTAGTTGGTGTTGCCGTGGTAGTCCATCAGCCGGCGTTTGACGTTCTCGGGCGCGGCGAAGTACTCGTCGACGGCCTGGGGGTCGAAGATCCGGTTGGCGAAGCTGCTGTCGTCGGCGGGGCTGTAGCCGTAGCGGGAGAAGACGGCGCAGATCTCGGCCTGCGGGAAACGGCGGTGGAGGTAGGCGACGTTCTCGGCGGCGCTCTGTCCGGCGCCCACGACGACGAACCGGGAGGGCGAGGTGCCCGTCAACTCGTCGACCTTCGCCAGGAGGTCGGAGTTGTGCCACAG
>NZ_JBEXQG010000029.1:0-96484 GCF_040612485.1 Streptomyces sp. NPDC006385 | reverse complement strand
GGCTGAGGCGATCAAGGCTGCCCGCAGCTACGGGCTGACCAAGGCCCAGGCCGAGGGCGTCGCCGACAGCCGCTCCCCGGGCCAGGGTGCGGCCCAGGAAGGTGACTGCGGTGCGGCTGGAATCGACCGACCACATCGCGCCTGCGAGGCAGTCTCCCATGACCCTTCGAACAACGAGGGCAGCGCAGCCGTGGCATGCGAAGGCATCCCAGATCGCCGGACCATGCCTCCGCATCGACCCCGCAGCCGCTGGCCCAAAATCTGGGCATTCCGCATACGACGCGGTGACCACTTATAGGCCGCTGGCCCCGATTACCGGGGCTGGCGCTCACGGCAGTGGCAGGGAGGCTACTGTTGTTCCGATCCAGGCAGTACCACGATGCCCTTGCGGCCGAGTCGCTTCTTCAGCGTGAGGTTCTCGGCGTAGAGATTCGCTGTCACCGTGGCGAGGGCGTCGAGTTTGCCTTGGACCTCGGATGCCTGCTGCCGTGCCTCGCGAAGTTGCTTCCGGAGCTTAGCGATGGTGTCGTCGCGCTGGACCTCGCCGGGCGTGCGCAGGACGGGACGGGCGACCTGTGCGTCCCATTCGGCGAGGATGTCCTCGGCGCGATGGACGGTCGCGTGGCTGACCTGGGCTTCACGTGCGAGGTTCTCCTTGGTCAGGGCGCCGTCGGTGTGCAGGGGCTCTCCGGCCAGCAGCCGGGCCATGGCCGCTCGCAGCTTCTGGGCGGATGCGGCGGATACCGGCATCAGGCGGTGCCTTCCTCTTCAAGTGCGCGGGTGATGCGCTGGACTTCGGCGAGGCGGACGAGGACCGCCTCCCGGTTCGGCGGCGATAGCCGCGGGTTCTTGGCCCGCGCGGTCAGGTCGTCCTCTTCCGCGACCCAGAAGGGTGCGTGGGTGCGGGTGATGGTCGAGTTGCGGCAGCGGGCCGGCTGGCAGGCGCCGAGCAGCGGTGCCAGTCCACGCTGGTCTTCCTGCAGTTCGCCCTGGCACTCGGCCTGCGGGGCGTCGAACATGCAGTGGTTGATGGTGCCCAGGTGCAGGTTGGGGAATTCGGCGGCGAGCAGGGTCTCTTCGACCCGCTGGTCGGCGATCTGTGCCCTCAGCTGCGGGTTGTTGTCGAGGGTGTCGATGACCTTGTCGAGGCCGGCATGGAGGCGGGCGGCGCCGGGTCCGACCGCCACGCGTTCGCCCTGGCGGCGGCCGCGGAGCAGGTCCACGAGTTTGCGGGCGGCGGCCTGCTGCAGTTCGGTGTCGAACTCCTTGGCCCAGCTGGCGTCCATCTGCGCGTATGCCTGCGTGGTGCGGTTGGCCAGCGCACGGCGGGCGGCGTGCTTGAGCTGGAGGCCGAGCGCGATCTCGGAGTCCGGTTCGCGTCCGGCGAGCTGCGCCATGGTCTTGCGGAACATGTGGGAGCGGACGTGCGCGGTCGGGATCTTGGCCAACCCGCGCCGGTGGGCGACGGTATTGATGCCGTTGATGAAGAAGTCGATCTCGGCATCGGAATGGATGCCGGGCTCGGTATGGGTCTGTTTGCCGGTGGGCGGGCGCAGGGTGGCGAACAGGTGGGTGGGGTGCCAGGACAGCTGCTCGAGGACCGCGAGTGCTTCGGCGACCGGCTCGATGATCCACCAGTAGAGTTCCGGGCGCGTGGGGTCCAGCTTGGTCTTGCGGGAGCGTACGGCCGGGGAGCCGAAGTAGGTCCGCACGGCGTCGCGCTGGATCTCTTGGACCTCCGAGTCACGCATCAGGGAAAAGGCGGTGACGAATACGTAGATCGCGGCTCTTAGCATGTGCAGTTCGAAGGCGAGCTCGACGTCGCTGATCTGCGTGCGCCAGGGCGCTGTAGTGCCGTCCGCGCGCTGGATGTGAGCGGCGTCCGGGCACTGAAGGGGGTAGGCGCGCCAGCCGCCCCACAGGTCCGATTCGACGGGAATGCCTCGGCCGTCGGCTACCGCCTGCATGACCAGGCGCGCGCGTGCCGCGCCGCTGCGGTTGCGCGGGTCGAACCGCCTGGTGTTCCGGTGCCGGTTGACGCCCGGTGGGGTGGGTCCCCAGATCGTGCGGGCGGCCATCGCCCAGATCGGCTCACCCGTCTTCCCTTGCTCGTCGGTCGCGTACACGGGCACCAGGGTGTCCGGGTTGGCCAGCCACTGTCGTACGTCGTCGTCCAGCTGCTCTTGGGTGACGCCCGTGCTGGTGCCAGGGGCTACGTAGCGGGGTGCGGTGGTGCCCTTGCCGCGTCCCACACTCGCCGTGACGGTCTCGACGCGGCCCTCGCTGACCGCGGCCAGAACGGTGGCCCGCCGCTTGCGGGGCCGCTCGCTCTGGTTGTCGGCGAAGACGTTCATGGTCCTGCCTTCGGTGATCATCTTGCTGAGAGCGGTCCACATCGGGGTGCCGGCCTTGGTGGTCAGGAAGTCGACCTCGTGGACGGGTACGGCGTTGCCCGGTGTTGTGAGCCACTTCTCCAGCAGGACGTCGGTTTCCCGGGGATCCACCGGCCGGGCTTTCGTGGAGCGCGGCTGGCCGACAGGAGCCTCCCGCTGCTTGGCGAAGTGCTCCCGCCAGCGGAAGATGTCCGAGGCGAAGGCGTGGATGTACGTCCAGGCCCCGCGCAGCAGCGGCCACCAGGTCTCCGGCGGAATGGCGGGAGTGGCCAGGGTGTCGCGGCTGGGTACCTCCTCGTCGTACGCCTTGGCCGCGACCTTAGAGGCTGGCTCGCCGCCCCAGGGGTCATCGAAGGCGCTGATCCCGGTGAGCACCGGGGCGAGTTGACGTAAGCGGCGGATGGCTGTCACGTGGAAGGCGACGGTTTTCACGCCGTCGACCTGGGATGCCTTGTGGGTGATCTCCGCATGCCAGTCCTCCGGGTCCCACAAGCCGAGATCGGTCGGCAGCCCTTGCTCGCGGCCCCAATCCATGACCTTTCTGATCTCCAGCATGGAAGGGCGGATGGTGGCCACGGACGGTGGGACAGCAGGCAGGAAGATCAGGAATTTTCGCAGGACGGGGTGGGAGGGGTTGAGCAGCGCGAAGCAGTACTCGCGCAGCTGCAGGTTGATCAGTGGGTCCTCCAGCGGGAAGACGAACCGCCACTCGCCGGGCTTCCGGCTGGCTGGTCGGCCGAGGCAGTCGGCGGGCCACCGGTGGGGCTCGCCGAAGCGGGGCACCAAGATGTCGTCGAGGAGCTGGTAGCCGCCGTAGCTGAAGACCTTCTCGTCGTCGCGGAAGGCCGACGAGGTCAGCGGCTTTGGCGCGGGCCGGGCCATCATCGGTCGAACTCCGTCCTCATGCCCAGGGGGAGGTCGAGGCGCAGGCCGAGTTCGGCGATCTCGCGGCGCGCCGCGGGGATGAGGTCGGCGCACTCGGAGAAGACCTCCGCCAGGGCGGCTGCCTGCCGGCCCCACAGGGCATGCCAGTGGCGCGGGGTGAGGCGGGCGCGCATCTGTTCGATGTGATCGGACAGCAGCACAAGCCGCGGAATCTGGGACGTGAACACGACGGCGTTGCGGCACAGCATGCACATCGCCGGCGCGACGTGGCAGACCTTGGCGTCGTTACGGTGCGGCGAGGCATACGGGTTACGACAGTTCACCAGGCCCATGTCCAGCTCCCCGGTCCGCAGGGCCTTGGCCTGCTCGGTATCCAGGCCGAGGTCGTCGGCGACCTCCGGATCCTCCAGGCGCTGCTCGGCTTCCTGGGTCACGAGCACCGGCCGGGCGGGTTGAGTCATGCGGTCGAAGACCCACTTCTGGGCCCGGTTGATCGACCGGCCGGCCAGGACGTGCGCGGTCGTGCCGTGCGCGTAGTGCAGGCGGTAGACCTCCACGTGGTGGTCGTCTCCCGCCAGGTCACTCACGGTGCCGCCGAGCGCGACCGCGCGGACGACCTTCGCGGTCTTGCGCAGCCGCCGGATCTCGTGCGGCTTGGAGATCTTCAGTGGTCTCCCGGCGGCATCGCGCTGTTCGGCGATCCAGCCGCCGAAGCGCCGCTCCCGGTCGGTGAAGTCGGCGAGTTCGGCGTCCAGGACTCCCCGACGTCGCCGCTCCACCGCCAGGAACAGCCATGGATCGGCGTCGGGGAAGACCTTCCGGGACAGCTCGGTGGCAGCCAGCAGCCGCCGCAGCAGGCCGGGGACGTCCCAGGCCCCGTCCCCGGCAAACTCGGGCGCCTCCTCCTCCGCCTCCGGATCGGGGTGCAGGTCGGCACGGACACGGTGGGCCCGCATCTTGCGCTGGACCAGGCGGACACCGCTGTCGGTGAACTCGATGTCGGGCAGCTGAAGGTAGTGGAGCTCCTCCGGGCTCGTGTCGCTCATGCCCAGCAGCAACAGCACCCGGAACGCCTGCAGGTCCATCTCGGTCGGAAACAGAAGGCGGCCCACCTCGGCGACGAGATAGCGGAACCCGCGCTTGAGCAGAGTGCCGTCCGCAGCGGTGGGCAACAGGGCCTTCACCGGCTCCGGCCAGCTCAGCACGTTCTGCCGGAACTGCGGCTTGAGGACCTTCACCGTCAGCAGCGAAGGGTGCGTCGCCGCCCACAGCAGGTTCGCCGGCTCGTGCCACCCACCCTCGCGGGGATCGATCCCGCTCTCCAGCAGGGTACGACCCCGGGCCAGGCGGGACTCCAGCGCCCGGACAGCGTCACGCGCCGCGTCCCGCAGAGCGATCCGCTCCGCGTTGGAGAACTCATCCAGCGGCTCGCCGGGGTGCGGCGGATAGGCGGGCGGAGCCTGCGCCCGCACCCGCAGTGCCTCCGGCATGCTCGTGTCCTTCAGCGCGCGCTGCTCGAGCAGCGTCAGCAGGCTGTTGGTCTTCGCGTACGGGGAGTTGGAACGCAGACCGTGGTGCTGACGCAGGTCTTCCTCCCACGCGTGGATGACCTCGACCAGATCCACCACGTACCCGTCCAGGCGGGCCTTTGCCGGGTCCACGCCGAGCGTAGGCAGATGCTTGTCGACGAACTTGGCGAAGCCCCGCACCGCGTTGGCCATGTCCGCTCCGCCGTTGGCCAGGGCCATGGATCGGGTGTAGGTGATCCACTCGTCGGCCAGCTGGGCGGCCAGGACGCTGCACCGGTACTTCGCCGGATTGATGAAGTGGTTGGCCTTCGCGCCCCGGCGGGTCCAGGTCAACGTCCGAATCCCGATGTGGTCCAGGTCCCGGGTGGGCAGCGGCTCCGGGGCGCTGCTGCGCACACGCTGCTTGCGCTCACCGCGGCGGGGCATCAGGCGGCCCTCGCTTCGGCGATCGCGGCCGCGTAGTCGGCGTAGGTGGCGTCCTTGTTGTTCCACTCGGCGATCGCCTTCGCCACCAGTGCGTTGGTGTCCCTCATGTACCGGAGATACCGCAAAGTCGACTGTGGGCGGCGATGTCCCAACAGGCCCTGCAGGATCAGCAGCGGGTTCCGTGAAACGTGGTCTGTCAGGTAGCCGGTGTGCCGACCGGCGAGATACTCCTCGGCTTCCTCCTGGAGGATCAGCTTGGTCAGCAATCGCAGCATGTAGACCGCGAAGGTGTGCCGGGCGTCGTGGATGTGGACCTTGCGCGGCAGGACGAGGTCGACCTTGTGCTCCTCGCTCACCCGCAGAGCACGCAGATGGGCGGCATCGAATATCTGCTCCCACCGCTGCCTGGTCGGCATTCTCCCACCGCGGCCGACGAACAGCGCCATCGGCTCCAACCCGTGATCACCCTCGATGACCGCGCGACGGCGCTTGTCCGCGTTCATGCTCTCGACCCGGAAGGCGCGGCGCCGGCCATCGAGGATCCCGCTCACCTTCATCCGCCGCAGGTCGATGTCATCCACGATGAACAGCTCCTCGCGGCGTCGCCACAACGCCTTCCCCCCGGCCCGCACCTGCGCCGCACGCTCGGTACGCCGGTACATGTCCAGCTCCCGCAGCGTCGGATCCTGGATCGTAACCACGCGGGGCAGTCCGAATTTCGCGATCGCCTGCAGCGGCACCTCCGCCGGGGAAGCCTCCCGTCGCGGTGGCCCGACCTCGATATCCAGCAGGCAGCTGAACTCCTGCAGCCGCATGCCGGTCGTGATCGAGAGTTCGGGTGCTGCGCTATCGCGCAGCGGGGACCGTCCGCGGAACGAGCGATCGATCCGTCCGTCCGGCAGGTAGCCGCGCAGTCCTACCTGCTTGAGGAAGGCCCACTGCCGCCACGTCAGATGACGGACGTCGAGCTGCGTGGTGGCACCCCAGGACAGCACATCGCGGCCGTTCCGGCGGCGGAAGTAGGGGCGCTTCTCGATCAGCTTCTCGCCCTCGGCCCAGTCGTAGAAACCGTTGATCACGGCCCGGCGCCGCTTCCACGTCGCCGGCGCATCCGGCGACTCGCGATGCTCAGTGCAGTCCTCCCGGTACGCGATGAGGTCTTCCTCGATCGCCGACAAGAGATCGACCGGCGGGTCGAGTTCGTTCTCTAAGAATTCGGTCAGATCGAGGGCGTCGTACGTGTAGTCCTGCAGCGACTTCGCCTTCAGCGTCTTGGCCATCTCCAGGAAGAAGGAGACCAACGGCTCCGCCGGGCGCATCTCAGAGTCGAGGAAGAACGGAGTTCCCTCCTTCAGCGCCCCCTTCCGTGACACGTATGCCAGAGCGTCGAGATCGACGCCTGGCGGAGCCTCATAGAAGCGACGCACCTTGCTGCGCGAGACAAAGAAGTAGTCCACTCCGTACCACCATGATCATGAGACATCCAAGCGGCAGGAACCTAACAGCCGCAGCTGGGGCCTCATGTCACTCGGGGATCACGGCTGAGACATCTGGACTTCCTTTGCATAAGCGGGGCCGTAGTGGTGGACGGGCTGCCAGTAGGTCATGACGACGAGCGCGGCGTTGGAGCCCGCGGCGAGTTCCCGCACGGTGGTGAAGAGGTGCTCGGTGCGGAATCCGGCCCGGAGGGCTTGCTCGGCGGCTCGTTGGATGAGCGGACCGTCCATGAGGGGGTCGCTGTAGGGCAGGCCGATCTCGATCACGTCGGCGGTGGTCGCGAGCAGGTGCAGGGCGTCGAGGCTCTGGTCGAGCGTGGGGTAGCCGGCGGGGAGGTAGGCAGCGAGGGCGGCCCGCTCCTGCCCGCGGGCACGGGCTACTGCCCACTCCAGGCGGGACGCCGGTGCGCGGAGTGGCGAGGAAGTGAGATTCAAGGTGCCCGTCCTGGGACTCGATCGCCCGGTCGGCGGCTCTCGGGCTCGGACCGGCGGAAGACCAGCTGCGGGATGGGAGCCGGGTTCCGTGCGCGGGGTACGCGGACGGCGGCCCGGGTTCACAGGGGGCCGGGCCGCCGTCGCGTCGTCCTGGGCCTGTTCGTAGTGACGGCTCAGGCGTTGGATGGGCCGGGAGAGCTCGGGTTGGGCGTCTCTGCCGACAGGGTGGGGGTCAGTCCAGCTGCATCGGCACGTTGATGTACTGGGCGGCGACCCAGCCCTTCTTGCCCTTGTGGGCGCCGGACTTCACGGTGACGTAGCCCCAGGCGCCGGGCTTGCCGTTGTCGCCCTTGTTGCACTGCCAGTACACGTCGGTGCCCCTGGAGAGCTGCCCGGTGGCGGTGTAGCCGGTGCCAGGGCCCGTGCGGAACTTCACGGTCGTGTACACGTCGGTGTTGAGCCTGATCTGGTGGGTGCAGGCTCCGGCCCCGACGGTCGCGGCGCTGGCGGTGGAGGCGGTTGCGACGGCGCCGCCGAGGAGCAGCGCGCCGGTGGTTGCCACGGTCGCGACGCGGCGGGTGAGGGTGTTCATGTGCGGCTCTTCCTGGTGTCGTCGGCCAGAATTCGCTCGCCGGCGGCCTGCGCGAGGCCTCTCCATCGCGGTGCCGATGAGGCTGGCGAAGGCGGCGAAGAATCGATTCGTCTCGTTTCGGGATTCGATCTTCGTGTCGCGCAGAAGCTTTGACCAGGCTTGGTTCATTCCGGGAAAACGCATTCCGGAACATCGGGGCCAGGTAGAAGCCGCTCAGGAAATTGATATGCAGGAAGGCTAATTACAGGAAGCGGCGTTTCCGGAAATTCCGGGTGAGGTCAGGACGTGACGGAGACCGCCAGGGCCCCGATGACCATGTAGGGGCCGAAGGAGACGTGCGAGCGGCGGGCGCGGCCGGCCGCCATCCGCGCCACCTCCGAGACGGCGCCGACGATGAAGCCCGCAGCCGCTCCCCAAAACAGGACCGTCCAGCTGCTCCAGCCCAGGAGCGCCCCGACGGCCGGTGCGAACTTGACGTCTCCGAGCCCCATGGCGCCGGCGAACGCCATGAGGAGGAAGACGGCGGTGAGCACGGCGGCGGCGGCCGCCGCGCGGCCCAGGCTCCCGGGCTCGCCCGCCATCGCGGCCGCCGTGAGCAGAAGGAGCGTTCCGCCACAGGCTGGAAGGGTGAGAACGTCGGGGAGTCGTTGTACGGCGATGTCGATCAGCGCCAGGGCGACCCCGCACGCGGCCACCCAGTACTGAGCGGCGGCGAACCAGCCGTTCGCTCCGCCCGACGCGATGGCGGCGAACGCGATGGCGGCCGCCGCCTCCGGCACGAGCGGGCGCGGACCGATCGCCTGTGCGCACGCCGGGCAGCGCCCGGAGGCGGGCAGGACCGGCAGCCGGCGGTCGAGAACGGTGCCGCCGCAGTGCGGACAGCTGTTGCGTGCGGCCGCAGGCGCCGGTACCGACCGGGCGAAGACGACGGGGCGCGCCGCAGCGCCGGCCATGGCTCCGATGGCAGCGGTCAGGGCAACACTGAGGGCGGGCAAGACAGACTCCTCGTTCACAGCCCGGCCTCCCCGTTACGGGCCGGTCGGCTTCGACCCTACGGCCCGCGCGACCGCTCCCTTCGCCACGCCCCCGTGACAACGGACGGGCCGTGGCTGGCGTGCGGCAGCCGGTCAGGCCCCTCGTGCTCCGGCGTCGAGGGTCTCCGCCGCGCTGAGGGCCGCCAAGACCTGGGCCTGGCCCTCGACCAGGGGCAGGGCGCCGGCGGCGATCGCCTCGGTGATCCGCGCCGCGTGCTCCAGCGCTATCGCCACGCCGGTCGGTTCTCGGTGCGCGGTCAGAAACTCGAACCCCGCGCGCAGCGCGGCCGCGAGGTCGCCGTCGTGGTCCTCGGGGCCGTTGGCGGCCAACGGCCGCAGCCACAGGTCGGCGTGGGACTGCACGATCTGGGCGTAGGGGCGGTAGTCCATGACGGTGCCGCACCGTCCGCCCGATCCCTCGGCGCTGCGCCGACCGGTCCAGTTGCTCGCCAGCCACCTGTGACGCCGGCAGACCTCCAGCCGGTAGTCCACTGACCGGTCGCGTGTGCGGACGCGGCGTTCGATGACGACGGTCGACGGCTCGGTGCACGTGGTGATCTGGCGCAGGACCGGCACAGCGGCACCCCCTCCTGGTCGATGCTGAGGCTTCGATCATGACCGGCGAGGGGAAGAGCCGTCGTCCACGATTGGACGCTACTGCTGTGACCCAGCTCTCATGCTGGGAGCGGGGTGGGCGACGGCTTCCGCGCGGTGGCGCCCAAGGGGCCTCGCTAGTCCCTCGGTGTGGGTCCGAAGACGGGCGGCCGCTGGTCGTCTCCGGCAGGCCCGACATCGCCGTGCTTCCACTCCGGGTCGTAGGCGCAGGGCACGGAGGCGCCGCCGGTGAAGTACTCGCGGTCCGGGTACCAGGTGAAGGACATCCGCTCGTTGCCGTCGTTCCGCTGGACGAACAGGTCCCAGGACCCGCCATGCTCACCTTCGCGGTAGGAGGTGACCTTCCAGCCCTCATCCTGGAGGAACCGGCGAAGGTGGCGGAGACCGGGGACCGCCTGGCCCGCCGGCACGTGGTCTAGCGCCCACCTGTGGCTCATCGAGTAGGCGCCGTCGATGGTCTCGTCCTTCAGCCCCAGCAAGCCGCCGTCGTAACAGAAGCTGGAGCCGAGCGTGTTCTCCGTGCTGACGCCGATCTTCTCGACTCCGGGTTCTATGGTGCGGGTGAAGCCCATGACGCTGTAGGCCTCCTGGGAACGCTGGAGGGCGCGGTTCGCCATCTCCTCGGGCGCAACGCGGGGGAAGTCCGTCGACGCCCACGAACCCCATGCGAGCAGGCCGATCAGAAGGAAGACGCCGACGAGCGCGGCGCCGCCGCATCCCAGAGCGCCCAGGGCGCGAGAGGAAGCCCTCGGCTCGGGCGCGTCGGGGCTGGTGGCGGGGCTGGGCATGGTCTGGTCGGGCATACGAGCACCCTATGTAGACGTGGCGGCACGGCGGATGGGGGCGGTGACCGGCTCGGCGTGAGTACGCGTACTCACCTCCGCCCACCGGTCCCGAAGGATCAGGGCGCCGCGGACGGGCCAGGTGTTGGGCGTGTGACCGGCCGCGCGGTGACGGATCAGGCCCGGACGTCGCCGGCGGTCATGTCGTCCCGGAGCCGCAGGTAGCGCACCGGGTGACGGTGCCGGCCCAGGTCGAGGGCGGTGTCGGCTTCGACCTCGGCGACAAGGTCGGGCACCACGGGCCGGAACACCAGCGGTTGCTTCGCTCCCCAACCAGCCGAGAGGGTCCGCCCCCACCAGGGATGCTCCGCTCCCGCCGGCCGCAGGGCGGCACCGAGCTCGGCGGCCGCTTTCCTGGGCAGCGGTGTGGAGCGGCCGACCAGGCGCAGCCGGCCCGCCGCGTCGAGCCGGCCCAGCAGGAGGCTCCGGGGCGCGGTCACGGCGCCGGTGACCGCGCCGATGATCCCTTCCACCGTGATGCGGGCCCGCAGCTTCAGCCACCCGCGCTCCCCGGGCCGGTACTTGGAGTCGGGATTCTTGATCATCACACCCTCGATCCCGGCCGCCCCCCAGACCGGGTCCAGCCAGCCGAGGGCGACCTCCCGGTCAGAGGTCTGCGGGCACAGTGCCCACGGTGCCGTCAGCCGGCGTTCTGCGAACAACTCCTCCAAGGCAGCCCTGCGCCGCCGCAACGGCTCATCCAGGAGAGTCGCGCCGGACATCTCGAGCACGTCGAAGACGATCAGGTGGGCCGGTCGCTCCAGCGCCGCCTGCCTGGCCGTGGCACCCCGGCGCCGGGCCCGTTCCTGCAGCACGGCGAAGTCGAGCCCATCCGCTCCCCACACGACCAGCTCGGCATCAAGGACCGCCTCAACGCCGAGCGCGGCCGCGGCTGAGACGACCTCCGGGAACGCGGGGCCCAGATCCGCGCCCCGCCTGGACTGGAGGAACGGCTCCCGAGCGGCGAACAGCAGCACGCGGAACCCGTCGGCCTTCTGCTCGAACAGCGCGGGCGTCGCCCCCACGGACGGCAGCGCGGTGACGGGGCGGGCCAGCATCGGCTCGATGGGCGGAGACAGGTGCACTCTTCCACTCCTACGCCCGGCGCGCCGCGCGCGCCCGTCGGGCTTGGACCGCTCGGTCCGTAACGGTGCCGGAGAGGGGGACCGGCGGTCTCGGCCTCGGGCGGCGGCACGGGTGCGCGGGGCTCCTCCGCGTGCGCGTCCGAGTGGAGGGCGGAGCTGGCGCGGCCAGGTCAGTCGTCGGGCGTGGGCCGGAGCTGCTCGAAGAGACCCGCGGGGTACAGCGGAAGGTCCAGCGCGAGCTCGAGCAGAAGGACCGTGTGAGAGGCGGGAAGCCGGGTCCCGTCCAGGACGGCCTTGACCGTGGGGTGGCTTGCCTGGGCCAGCCGGGCGAGCTCGCGCACGCCGAGGTGCCGCTGGCTCATGGCTGCTTTGAGGTTCTTCGCGAGCGCCTGGCCGAGGTGGGCACCAGGTGGCGCGTCGTCCGTGAGGTCGCCGGATGGCCATTCACCCTGGGCGAGGTGGTCCCGGGGGATCACCTCCCGCGCCATCTCCCACCCCGCTGTGACTGTTATCGCCTGGTGCCTTGAACGCCTCATTTTCCCTGATCCCCGTCTCGGACCCGAACGATCTCGGGTGGTAATTTTTTCTACCATCGATCTTGTGGGGAAGGGGACTGTGCGGTGCTGTTCGTGGGATGCGACTGGTCGGACAAATGGCTCGACTTCGCCGTGCTCAGCGACACCGGCGCCGTGCTCGCCGAACGCCGCATCACCTATGCCGACACCCCGGACCCGGTGGCCGAGTACCAGGCATTCCTCGCCCCGCTGGCGCGGCGGTGGAGGTCGGCCGTCACCGGAATCGAGGACACCGGCATCCTCTTCGCGCGCGCCCTGGCCGCAGCCGGCATGACGGTGGTCCACGTAGACCCGACGCGCGCGGCCCGCCACCGAAGCGCCCTGGGCATCGCGAAGTCGGACAGGGCCGACGCACGGATGCTCGCCGCCATGGTCCGCGCCGGGGTCTACCGGCCGGTCGTCAACAGCAGTCCCGAGGCCCAGGCGCTGCGGACCCTCACGCACGCGCACCGCGACGCCGTCGCAGCCCGAGCGGAAGCCGCGCACAGTCTGCGCGCCGCACTGATCCGGATCTGGCCCGCAGCCACGGCGGCCTGGCCCTCCACGCTCGGCGGTCTGCGCAACGCCCAAGCCAGGGCGGTGCTGGCCGCCGCTCCCGGACCGCGCGCAGCCAGCAGACTCACCCGGGCACAACTGGCACAACTCCTGCGCCAGGCCGGCCGGACCAGGACCGTGGACGACGAGGCCGAGCGGCTACACCTGCTGTTCTGCCGCCCCGCCATGCTCCTCGACCCGCACGTGGAGGAGGCCGAGTCGGTGCGGATCAAGGACCTCGTGGCCGTCCTGGACCGCGCGGTCTCCAGAGCCGCAACCCTGGAGGAAGACATGCACGAGCACTACACGCGTCAGCGGCACTACCCGCTCGTCGCCCGAATCCCGGGGATCGGCCCCGTACTCGGCGCCTACCTGCTCGCCGAGATCGGAGACCGGCCCGAGGAGCGCTTCGGCAGCGGGCGCTCCCTGGCCGCCTACGCCGGCGTCGCCCCGGTCACCTGGGCCTCCGGCTCCACCACCCGGGTGGCCTTCCGCCGGGCCTCCTCCATCCACCTCCGCAGCACACTGCACACGGCGGCGTTCAGCCTGGCCATGCAGTCGCCGGGAGCACAGCACTACTACCGCCGGCGCCGCGCCGCCGGCGACGCGCACGCCACCGCCCTGCGCAAGGTCGGCCGCCGCCTGGTCCTGTGCCTGTACCGGTGCATGTCCACCGGCCTGCCATACGACGACGCGGTCGCCTTCAACTACGACCCAGGGCGGCCGGACGCTCCCATGCTGCAGCGCAGAAGCCCGCTGGACCCCGATGAGATCGACCACGCCCGTCGGCTGCTCGCCGAACCCGGTGCCACCGTCGTGGCAGTGGCCAAGCTCCTCAATGTCAGCACCCAGACCATCTACCGGCACGTCCTCGGCCGCCCCCGGGCAGCCTGACCGGCAAATCGCCCGGCCCGAGGGCGGAGGCGTCCGCCGCCTGAAGCGGCGAAGGCCCCCGCCCTCGGCCCGGGCGGGAGAGGTGGGTGGGCGCGCGGTACGCCCGCTTATCCCAGGGCCCGCGAGCCCCTACGCGGGAATGGCGGCCGCACCGCCCATCCACCTCGCACCACCCTCCACCCAGCCCGGCGCCCGCCACGACCGCAGCGGGGCAAGGCGGCCCGAAGCGGCGAGGCTTTCCGAGCCGCGCTGGCCGACCTGCTGGTCGGGCACGCCGCCCTGCACGGCCCTACGGCTTCTCCGAGCAACCTTCTCCCGCTCATCCCCATCGCCCTGCAGCGCTCGCGTACCGAACCCTGGGCTGGGCGCTGCGTCAACACCGCCCGCACGCGCCTGGTCACCGGCTTCTAGGCCCGTGGCCCGCGGGTCGCATGGTCCGGCTACAACCGGCGTCCGGACGCGGTGCATGCCCGAGTGGGTGAGAGAAGGCGGATCGGACTCGCATGTTCGATTTTAGTTCGAGTAGCGTGGAGTTTCAGCCAGGGCGGTTGATCCGATTTTGGGGGTATTAGACCGGAGTTCGTGATGCGTGACAGCGTTCCCCACCTCCATGTCGCGAGCGGGTTCTCCGCCCGCTACGGCGCCTCCCACCCGCACGTTCTCGTCGCGAGAGCTGCAGAGCGCGGCATCGGGACCCTGGCTCTGACCGATCGCGACATGGTGACCGGAACCGTCCGGTTCGCGAAAGCCGCGATGGAGAACGGGATCCGTCCCGTGTTCGGCGTCGACCTGGGTATCGCCTCCTCCACCGTGCCGACCGAGATGCCGCGCCGAACCCCGGTGCGCGGCGGCGCGCACGTGGCGGAGGCGCCGTACCGCGCCACGTTCCTGGCCCGAGACGCACGCGGCTGGGCGAACCTGTGCCGCCTGGTGTCCGCCGCCCACAGCGACGCCTTCCCCACCAGGGCACCCGTGGCCGCGGCGTGGCCCCGGCTGCAGGAGCGCGCCGGCGATCACCTGACGGTGTTGCTCGGTCCGGCATCCGAGCCGCTGCGGGCCCTGTCCGCCGGCCGCCCCGACATCGCCGAGCAGCTCCTGACCCCCTGGCGGGAGGTGGTCGGCGAAGGCCTCCGACTCGAGGTGGTGTGCTGGGGCCTGTCCGGCACCGGCCCGGGCTCGGTCCGCCTGGCTGCCCACACCCTCGCGCTCGCTGACCGTCTCGGCATCCCGGCCGTACTGACCAACGCGGTCCGCTACGCCGATCCCGAGCAGCACCGGCTCGCGGACGTGCTGGACGCGGCGCGGCTGCTGCGTCCGATCGACCGGCGGCGGCTGGACTGCGGCGAGCGCTGGCTCAAGGAGGCGCCGGCAATGCTCCAGATCGCCGAGCGGGTCGCCGCGGCCGCCGGCGCCGACGCGCGACGGGCCGGGCGGCTGATCGCCGACACGATCGCCGTCGCCGAGGCCTGCGCAGTTGACGCCGTCACGGATCTCGGGCTGGGCGCGCCGCACTTCCCCGAGCCCGAGGTGGTCGGCGCCGACCCAGTGCCGGGTGGCGCGATGCGGCTGCTGCGACAGCGGTGCGAGGCCGGCATGATCGCTCGCGGCCTGGACCTCGACAAGCGGGCGATGGACCAGCTCGACTACGAGCTCGGCATCATCGGCCGCCTGAAGTACGAGCCGTACTTCCTCGCCGTCGCCCAGGTCGTTGCCGACGCCCGCGACATGGGAATCCGCGTCGCCGCCCGCGGCTCCGGCGCCGGCTCCATGGTGAACCACAGCCTCTGGGTGGCCACGGCGAACCCGCTCGAGCACAACTTGCTCTTCGAGCGGTTCCTGTCCGAGCGGCGGGCATCGCTGCCGGACATCGACATTGACGTCGAGTCCGCCCGTCGCCTGGAGGTCTACGACCGGATCATCCAGCGGTTCGGGAAGGAGCGGGTCGCGGTCACCGGCATGCCCGAGACCTACCGCGCCCGCCACGCCCTGCGGGACACCGGGCTCGCGCTCGGTCTGCCGCCGGCGACCGTGGACCGGATCGCGAAGTCGTTCCCGCACTTCCGCGCCAGCGAGATCCGCGCGGCGCTCGTCGAACTGCCCGAACTGCGCTCGCTGGCAGCACAGGCCGAGTCGTACGGACCGCTGTGGGAGCTCGCGGAGGGCCTGGACAAGCTGCCGCGCGGGATCGCGATGCACCCCTGCGGCGTCATCCTGTCCAACAGCAGCCTGCTTGACCGGTTGCCCGTGCAGCCCACGCCGGGCGGCGAGTACCCGATGGTGCAGGCCGACAAGGACGATGTCGAAGACCTCGGCCTGCTCAAGCTCGATGTCCTGGGGGTGCGGATGCAGTCGGCGATGGCTCACGCGGTGAAGGAGATCCGCCGCACCACGGGCCGTGCGATCGACCTGGACAACCCCGACCACGTGCCTTTGGACGACCGGTTCGCCTTCGCGCTGATCCAGGCCTCCGACACGGTGGGCATGTTCCAGCTCGAGTCACCCGGGCAGCAGGACCTGGTCGGCCGGCTCCAGCCCCGTGGCCCGCAGGACGTCATCGCCGACATCTCCCTGTTCCGGCCGGGCCCGGTGGCCGGCGGGATGCCCGCCCTCTACATCGCCGCCCGCCACGGCGCCGCCCCCACCTACCCGCACCCCGACCTCGAACCCGTCCTCGCCGACACGTACGGCGTGACGATCTGGCACGAGCAGATCATCGACATCTTCGCCGTGATGACCGGCTGCGACCGCGCGCTCGCCGAGGTCGCCCGCCGCGGCCTGGGCGACGCCGACCGCCTCCCGAAGATCGAGGGCTGGGTTCGGCAACTGGCCGGAGCCCGCGGCTACACCACCAAGGTCCTCGACGAGGTCTGGGACATCGTCTCCTCGTTCGGCGCGTACGGCTTCTGCCGCGCGCACGCCGTCGCGTTCGCCGTGCCGGCCCTGCAGTCCGCCTGGCTCAAGGCCCACCACCCCGCCGCCCTGTACGCCGGCCTGCTTGAACACGACCCCGGCATGTGGCCGCTGCGGGTCATCGTCGCCGACGCCCGCCGCCACAACGTGCCCGTCCTGCCCGTCGACATCAACGCCTCGAAGCCCACGTACACGGTCGAGGCGACGCCGGACGGCTGGGGGGTGCGGATCTCCCTGTCCACGGTGCACGGCATCAGTGAGGACGAGGTGGCCAGGATCGCGGCCGCGCAGCCCTACACCTCCCTCCAGGACTTCTGGGCCCGGGCCCGGCCGAAGTTGCCGACCGCCGAGCGGCTGATCCGGATCGGCGCGCTCGACCAGCTCAAGGGCGAGGCGTCACGGCGGGACCTGCTGCTGCAGGCAGCCGAGCTGCACCGCCACGCCCGCACTCGTCCCGGCACCGGCCAGCTGCCCCTCGACGCCACGCTGGTGAGCGCCGGACCGGCCGGGCTGAAGGAGATGACCTCCCGCGAGCAACTGGACGCCGAGCTCAGCGTCCTCAAGATCGACGTCTCCCGGCACCTGATGGAGGACCACCACCGCCTCCTGCGCGAGATCGGCGCCACCGACGCCGCCCACCTCAAGGTCATGCACCCCGGGCAGAAGGTCCTCGTCGCCGGCGTCCGGGCCTCCACCCAGACCCCGCCCATCCCATCCGGGAAGCGGGTCATCTTCGTCACCCTCGAAGACGGCTCCGGCCTGGTCGACCTCGCCTTCTTCGAGGACACCCACGAGCAGTGCGCCCACACGATCTTCCACAACGGACTGCTTCTCGTCCGGGGCACGGTCGAAGCCCGCGGCCCGCGGCGCACCGTCGTCGGCGAGATGGTCTGGGACCTCGGCTCCCTCGCCGCCACCCGCGCCACCCACGGCCCCCAGGCCGTCCTTGACCTCCTCGGCCAGAAGCTCGTGCCCACACCCGCCCAGCCCACACCCTCGCGGACGATCCCCGACGGCACCGCCGGCGCCCGACTCCACCCCTACGCGGACCTCGAGCCCGCCGGCAGCCGCTCCGCCGACCTGACCCGACTGGGCCACCGCAGTCAAGGGAGCGCAGGTTGAGCAACACGCAGCCACCCCGCCGCCCGCGCGCCATCGTCCGCATCCACTTCCACACAGAGCAGCGCAGCGAGGCGCTGTTCGCGCAGCTGATGGGCGTGCTGAGCGACATCAGCCCCACCATCGAACCTCTGCCCGCTGACTGGTCCGCCTACATGGACGTCACCGGCTCGCTGAGATTCTGGGATCGCGACGTCGAAGGCCTCGTCGCAGTGGTCCGCCTGCGCCTCCTTGCCCTCCACGGCGTGCAGAGCTCGGCGGGTGCGGGGCCCACGCGGTCGATCGCCGCCATGGCCGCTGCCGTCACGCCGCCCGGGGCCGCGACCATCGTCGGTGGCACCCCGTACGAGATCGCCGCCTTCCTCCGCCCCCGGCCGGCCGCCGCCCTCCCGGGGATCGGGCCGAAGACGGCCCGGACGCTCGCCCGCTACGGCATCTCCACCGTCGGCGATCTCGCCGACACCCAGCCCGCGACCCTGCAGAGGATCCTCGGCGCTGCCGCCCGCCAGATCCAGAACCTCGCCCGCGGCATAGACGAACGCCCGATCGTCCCGGCCGCCGCTCCTCGCTCCATGAGCGCAACCCATCACTTCAACCGGGACGAGCTCGACACCGACCAGCACCAGCGCATCACTCTGGCTCTCGCCGAGGACCTCGGCGCACGCCTGCGCGCAGCCTCCGAGATTGCCCAGGCCCTCACGCTCACCGTGACGTACGCCGATCACACCCACACCACGCGCACACTCACCCTTGCCGAGGCCACCGCCCACACCCCCGCTCTGGTAGGAACCGCCCGCCAGCTCCTGGCCGACCTCGGTCTCCAGCGCGCCCGCGTCCGGGGGATCGGCCTGAGAGCCGAACGACTGCGCCCCGCCGAACACGCGACCCACCAGCTCACCCTCGACTACCGCGACGACAAGCTCCACCGTCTGGAGGCCGCCCTCGACCAGGCACGCGCCCGCTACGGGCCCGGCATCGCCGGCGCGGCCTCCGCCTTCAGAAGCGTTCCGACAGCCTGACGTCTGGCTTATGCGGGCCGGGTCAGCACCCGTACTCGTCGAGCACCGCCCGGGTCGCCCGGTCGAGCGGGCGCAGCGGGTGCGTACTGCCGTCCTCGGCCGGCCCCAGGCGCAGCGTCGTACCCCCCTCAACGGGGGTGACGGTCAGTACGCCGTCGTCGACCATGGCCTGGACGGCGTCGTGCCGGTAGGGGCTGGCGGCGAGGCACCCATCCGCGTACTGGCGGTCGTAGCGGTCGTACGGGCCAGCGAAGTAGTAATCGGCGACGGGCCCTTGGCCCTGCCACACCATGAAGGCGATCACAGCCGCGGCGACCCCGGGCAACGCGGCCCGGGGCCCGGGCGCGGTGATCAGCTTTGGTCCGTGCCGGTAGACCAGAGCTGTCCCGGTGGAGGCGACGAGACCGGCCGCCAGGAACACCAGCGTGTAGTGGGACAGCAGGTCGGCCCGCTGCCCGAAGGTGAGCGGGAGCCCGGTGCACGCGAGCACCAGCCAGCCGAACCCGGCCAGCGTCGCGGCCTGGTAACCATTGAGCTTCGCCGGCCACTTCGCCCGATCCGGCACCAGTTGCCGCTCGCGTCCCACCCAGCGCCCAGCCCCGCGCAGCCGCCCGGGCTCCGGAGCGACGCCGCCAGCCCGGCGATCGATAAGAAGGGCGAGGACCGCATCACCGAACGCGAGGGCCCTGGTGTGCACCGCGAACCGGTCGCGCGAGAGCTGATTGAACTCGTCCTGACGGCCAGGCTGGATCCGCATGCCCCTGCCCCGGGGGAAGGCGCGGTTGAGCGGGTGACCGGGGTCAGGGAACCCGGGCAGCGTGGGCGCCGACCTGCCACCGCCGACCAGGTCGGCGACCGGGTCGCCAGTCCGCTCGGGGTTGAACGACTCATACAGCCGATCAACGTTCCGGTCGCCGTAGAGGCTGGCCTGCAACGCCTCGGCCTGTTCGACGACAGCGGCAAGGAGAGCGTCGGAAGGGGCGCTGCGCAGCTGCCGCAGCGCGGCGTTCCCGGGGATGGCCCGCCACACCCCGCCAAGCCGGTCCAGGGCCCGCGCCTTCCACACATCGCGCAAGCACGGCCAGACGCGGGCGACCGGCAGTCGCCGGGGCGGACGCCGGTCGGTGAGGTGCGCACGCAGCAGCGTGCTCGCGCTGCGCAGATAGTCGGTCTCGGCCGTGTAGGAGATCGCTACAGCGGTCGTGCGCTCCTCGCTCGGAGCGTCGTCCACGCGCTGGGCGGCGGCCCGGGCGGCATGGCCCTGGGCGCTCAGCTCGGCGATCGCTCGATGCCAGCGGCTGCTCACCGGCCGCCCCCTTCTGTACCCGGTGTGGTGTCGCCCAGTGAGGCTACCCGCATGGTCCGACACGCCACGCTCCCCGGCTCGGCCCTACCGGCCGGGGAGGTGCGAGTCAGACCAGTTCAGGCCGCCACCGGTTCGAGGGACCAGTTCAGGTCGACGTGGGTGGCACCCTCGCGGACCACGATGGGGCCGTGCTCCCTCTCCAGGCGGCGGTACTCGTTGCCGCCGGAGTTCGGGTTCTTGTACCCGGCCCACTTGCCGAGGTCGGCCTGCGACAGGGCGACGCCGGCGGCCTGGTGGGCGATGTAGATCCGCTCGGCGCGCTGCCGATGGGTGAGGTTCTTCGGCAACACCGAGAGGTCGATGTCGATTCTCAGCTCCTGAGTCTCTTCGTCTTCCTCGTCCTTCGGCGGGGTGTGCTGCTCGGCGACGGGCTTCTCGCGCTCGCGCTTCTCTTCCTGCTCCTTGTCTTCGTGCGCGTCCTCGCCACCACCTGGCCGTGACTTCTCATCCGGCTCGCTGGCGGGCGCGCCCTTGGCGGCAGACTCGACAGGCTCTCGCTCAGTTCCCGGCTCCGGCTCCGGCTCCGGCTCTGCCTTCGGCTCCGGGATGGCCGCCGGGCGGGGCTCCGCCGTGGGAGCTTCCGGAGTCTCCTCCGCAGCCGACACCTGTTCGCCCTGCGAGCTGATGACCGGCGCCGACGCAGCAGTGGCCGGTGGCGTCACCGCGCTCACCAGGGGCTCTTCGATCTCCTCGACGGTGGCGGCACGCGGGGCACCGGCCGCCAGCGCGTTCACCGACGTCATCTCGGCCGGGGCGACGCGTTCCACGGTCACCTCCGCCGGGCCGGACGGTCGGGGGCGCTGGGAGCCGATCACGCGGACGTTGTCGACGGTCGCCAGAAGCTCGGACCGCCACGCCTTCCACATTTTGACCGGTGCGCCGATCGGCCAGGGCAGCCACAGCAGCAGGCTGTAGCCGCGGTCCTGGTCGGCCTTGCGGCGCTTCTGCCGGCCCATGATGACCTGCTCGATCTTGTAGAGCAGCATCTCGAGCAGGATCGCGTACACCAGCGGCGGCACCACGGCGAGGAACGCGCTGCCGGCTCCCGTTCCGGGGGCGTGGAGAAGGTTCATCGCCGCCGAGGCGGACACGAACGCGAGCAGCAGGATCCGCGTGATCGCGCTGGACCGCAGCGTCAGGGCCTCGAAGAAGCGGATGAGGGAGAGGCTGAGGGCGCCGGCGTCCAGGAGCAAGGCGAAGCCGGTCGCAGCGTCCCAGTCGCCGCCGTTGTGCGCGTGGGCATATTCGCGCTGCGCCCCGAAGGAGAGCCAGGCGGCGATGCCGGCGAGGACGAACATCATCAGGCAGCCGATGCCGAGCGCGATCACGGCGAGGCGGCGCTGCCAGGCGTGGCGGCGCTGGAGGGCGAGTTCGGCGCGCTCCTCGGCGGTGGCGTTCTGCTCGGCGGCCCTGCGGCGACTGCCCAGCAACAGGGCAGCGGTCGTCGCGGTCCCGATCCCTGCCACCGCGAGGCCGGCGGACAGCGACCACTGGAAGGTGGTCATCGGCAGCTCCCTTCCCTGGAGCGGGCCGCCGGGGTGGTGGGCTCGGCGGGCGGGACGGCGGCGTGCTGCCGGCGGCGGCTCATGTGCGCGGTCTCCTTCGTCGGATGGTCGGCCGAAGAGGCCCCTCGCTCTCTACAGGTGTGATCGAGCGGTGCGGTGTGACACCGGAGGTCGGTGAATCTCGGACGGATCGTGGTCATGAGGCGGCGGACCCCAAAGTGGGCTGGATCCTCTCCCCTTTGAGGAGCGTGCGAAGCAGCCCGACGGTCTCGGGCGAGGAGTCGACGCCCTCCTCGGCGTTGATCCGGGCCAGCTGCGCGGCGGCGCGCTCCAGGCCCTCGCGGTCGCCCATCTCGTGGCAGATCGTGAAGAGGTCCCGGTAGAGCAGCTCCGACTGCGCGTCGACGAGCATGCCCTTGGTGACGGCCTGGGCCGCGGCCCGGTAGTCGCGGACGTGACGGCGGCGTTCGGCGAGCTCGTGGGCGACGTCGACGATCGCGCTGATCATCTCCTGGATGTCGGCCTCCGCCCAGGTGTACTTGGACGGGTCGACGTCCGCGAAGGGGCGGCCGCGTACGAGGGCCAGGGCATGGGCGAGGGCGATGTCGGCGTCCTGCCCGTCGTGGTGCATGCCCTGCTGGTACAGCTCCTTGAACCGGTCCCAGTCCGAGGTGACGGCGGGACCGAGCTGGTAGACACCGTCCGTGACGTCCGGGAGGTAGGCGCCGCGGGGGTCCTCGGCGGGCAGGTTGGGGTCCCGGCCCAGCCAGGAACGCAAGCGCGAGATCGCGGTGTTGCGGGTGCTGGCGGTCCTGCGCAGCCCAGGCCAGATCGCGTTGTCCAACTCCTGGCGGCCCAGGCCCGGGTGGAGCACGAGCCAGGCGGCGATCTCCATGAGGTGGTTGCGCCGACCGCTGCTCACGCGGCCCTGCGTACCCGTCAGCGCCACCGGGCCGAGAACTTGGACCTGAGGGCCTTCGGGCTCGGCAGGCGGAGTGGCCAGCGCGGCCAGGATGGTGGACGTCGCGGCGCTCGGCCGGGGGATGATCCGCGCGGGCGGTGCCGCCGCGGTCGCCGTGGCATCGGCGAGGGTGGCTGGGGACAGCGCGGACTCCGCGTCGTCGTCTTCCCCAGGCAGCGCCGGGCCTGCCTCTGCTGCTTCCTCGGCGGCCAGGTCCTCGCCGAGCGCGGCCGCGGACAGGCCAGATCCCGCCTCGTCGTCGTCCTCCGGCTGGAGGGGCGAGTCGTCATCCTGTTCCGCCAGCACCTCTTCGAGGACCGTGTCGAAGTCCTCGTCCGGCTCGGGCTCGCCCCAGACGTCCGCACCGAGCGCGGAAGCAGCCTCGGAGTCCTCCTCCGGCTCAGGTTCGTCGTCCCAGCCGGAGGGCTCGGCCGGCGCGTTGCCGTCGCTCTCCTTGTCGCTCTCCTCGTCGTGCGCCTCGTCGGCGGCAGGCCCGGCGACCGCGGGGGACAGAGCGCTGCCCTCGTCCTCGTCGCCCGGGCGGTCACCGTCGACCGGTCCCTCGTCGGACGAGAGGTGGGAGGAGGCCGTGAAGCTCGGCAGGGCGGTCGCCAGGTTGCTGCCCTGGACGGCGACTGTGGTGCTCACCCGGGGGGCTGCAGTGGCTTCCGGCGCGAGCGCGGAGGCCTCGGCGACCGGCGCCGCGGGGCGGGGGCCGTTGGTGTCAGCCGGGCCGGTGTGCCCGGTCCACGCCGGCGGGGCGACGTCATCGGTGCGGCTGGAGGTAGCGATCAGCTGGACGAGCCGGTCGTAGGAGTCGGCGTCCAGGTGCTGGAGCTTGACCGCGAGGCCCAGGTCGGGCAGTTCGACGATGCTGCCGGGCTGGGCGGGCAGGGTCCAGGCGCCCGGCAGGTCGAGTTCGCCGCCAGCGGCGGTGACGACCGCGACCGAGGTGCGGGGCCGGGAGGTGAGGAGGTCCTCGAGTTCGGTGGCCGCCGTGCTGGTGGGCGGCGCGGTGGCGATGAGGATGCGGGGGATCCAGGTGTCGCCGCCGTCCTCGCTGAGCCGGGCGGCCCGCAGGTGGTCGTGCCCGCCGTCGGCGAGGGCCTGGCGCTGGAAGGCGTCATGCGCCTGGAGGTCGGTGGTGGCGGTGCCGAGGTCTGCGTGGTGCTCGATCTGGTCGGGGTAGAGGTGGTGCAGGTCGCTGCCGGCGCCGGCGAGGACGATCTGCGTGTCGGGCGCCAGCCGGGAGGAGGCGAGTTCGACGGCGAGGGCGAGCATGACCGCACGCACGTCGGCCGGGCTGCCGGCCAGGCGCAGCAGGCCAATGGCCTCCAGGTTGACCAGGACCGCGTCGCCGTCCTCGGTCTCGCCCAGGCTCACCAGGGCCGGATAGGGCACCGTGACGTCGGCGGCCTCGTCCTCGTCGAGGAGAGCCGCACCGCGGGCGGGGCAAGTCCACACCGTCGGGTTGCCCTCGTTCTCAGTGAACGGCGCAACGGGCGGGGTGACGGCGGCCAGGTGGAGCTCGATGCCGCGTGCGGTGATGCGCATCGCCTCGACCTCGGGCAGAGGCCGGCCGGCCTGGAGGCAGTTGGCGGCCAGGGTGCGCAGGGCGCGGTCGGCGAGCGCGATGCCGGTGATGTCGGACGCCACACGCAGCTGCTTCTCGAAGTCGGCGGTCGCACCGGAGGGCATCGGGATACGCCGCTTGGGGCGCCGACGGCGCTGCTGGCGGGCGCGACGGGTCGCGACGACCGCGAGGACGGCCGCGGCCAGGATGCTCCCCGTCGCGGCGATGGTCCGCACGCTCTGGTCACCGCTGTCGGCGGTCTCCGCGGTCTCGTCCGTCTCGGGTGTCTGGGTGGGCGTGCCGTGCTGCTCCCGCTCACGGTCAGGTGCAGGGCTCTGCACGGCCGGCTGCTCGGTCGGGGTGTCCGGCCGGGCGGTCGGCTGCCCACCGCCCTGCCTGTCCTTGTCCGCGCCCTGACCGGGGGTCTGGGCAGTCTCGCCCTTGTCTCCCTTATCGGCGCCCTGGCCGGGCGGCTGCGTCTGCTCTGCGCCGGGCCGCTCCTCGGCCTGGTCCGGGGCGGCGGGCTGCTCGTGCGGCGGCTGCGCCTTCTCCGGAGCTGAGTCGCTCTGGTCGCTGTCGTCGGTGCTGGCCGCGGCGGGAATCTGCAGCTTCCAGCCGGGGTAGATCTCGTCGGGGTCGGCGAGGACGCGCCCGTCGTCCTGCTTCACGCCCTTGTTCGCTTCGACAATCCTCGGGTAGGCGTCGGCGTCACCGAGCTCGTCCTCGGCGATGCCGGTGAGAGTCTCGCCCGCGCGGACAGTGTGGGTCTGGTCGGTGGCGGCCGTGGAGCCGGAGGTCTGCGGACGGGCTCCGTCCTGATCGGTGGAAGGCGCGGGCGAGGCGTCGGCCGGCAGGCGCAGAATCCAGCCGGGCTGCAGGACGGTGGTGTCGGGGGTGACGAGGGAGCCGTCCGCCTGGCGTACGCCTTCGTTGGCGTCGACGATCCGGTGCCACTCGATTCCGGCGCCCAGACGCTTCTCTGCGATGTCCCAGAGGGTGTCGCCGTCCTGAACGTGGTGGACGGGGCCGTCCCAGGCGGCGGAAGAAGAAGCCGCGGCCTTGGTGGCGGTGGCCGCCGCAGAGTGGGCGTCGGCGGTAACGGTGGCCACGGTGGCGGGGGCGGCGCTGGCAGGTGATGCCATCGCCGTGCCGGTCGGCAGCAGGACGAGGATGCCGCCGACGAGGGCGCCGGCGAGCTGCTGGGATCCGCCGAGCATGCGGATCCGGGGCGCGCGGACGTTCCGCAGCGCGGCGCCCGTTTCCAAGACGACCGAGACCACGAAGCTCAGCCAGCCGTACCAGCCGATGAGGGTGACGGCGCCCAGGAACAGCTGGCCGGAGTCGGGGCTGGTGAGCGCGGCGGTGATCTCGTCGAAGCCGGGGACGTGGTCGGGCAGGACCCCGATGCCGAGCAGAACAGCGGGCACGCCCGCCAGGAGGGCGACCAGGGCCACCAGGGCGAAGAGGGCACGTATGAGTCGGGCTGCGGTACTGCGGTTTCTCATGATCGTCACCCTCGGTAGACCAGGTTGGCGATGCCGTGGCCGGTGACGGTGCCGCTGGCGCCGCCTAGGAAGAGGGCGCGGTACGACTCGGTCACGGTCACTTCCAGGGACCCGCCGTCCTCGCTCACGCTTACCGTGCCGCTGACACCTTCGCGGCTGAGGTAGCTCCGCGCGGCGGCGACCGCGGCGTTGCGGTCGACGGTGATGCCTCCGCCGGAGATGGCCTTGCCCGCATCGACGGCCTGGCCGCCGGCCCGCGCGGCCTCGTGCGCGACGCCCTCGGCGTGAGTGAGGGCCCGCAGTTTGCCGGCGCCGTCGTAGACGAGCGCTGCCACGAGGAACAGCGCCACGACGGTGACGAGAACGAACAGGCTCATCGACCCGCGGTCGTCGCGCAGGGCGCGACGGATCCGGCGGGTGAACGCGAAGCGGGCGGGTGTCATGCGGTGGTCCTGTCAGCCGCGCTGGCGGTAGGAGTCGATTGACGAGGTAAAGCTGCTGGTCAGAGTCTTGGAACCGGGCAGTCCAGGCAGTCCGATGTCGGAGAGGCGGACCGTGCACGTCACCGTGGCGGTGGTGGAGGCCGGCTCGCCAATCCGTGCGGAGAACCCGCCGGTGGAGATGGAGATGGACGTGGAGGTGCACTCCAGCCCTTGCTGGCTCAGGACGCTGCGCGCCATCTGTGAACCGGCGCTGCTGGCCGAGCCGCCGCTGCGTTCCAGCGAGGCGGCGCGGGCGGCGTTGCGGGCGGCGGTGTCGACGGCGTTGCTGGCGGATCCGATGCGGCCGAACGCGATGACCAGCAGGAGCACCATGATGAGGACGGGAAACAGGATGACGGCTTCCAACGACAGCGCGCCGCGGTCGTCCCTGAGCCTTCGGGCGATGGTCACCGGGCCTCCGTGATGCGCTCGGTGGCCGCGTCCGCGTGCTGGTCGATCTTGAGCTTCAGGCCGGGGATCATCGTGTCGACGTAGCCGGTGACGCGGATCCGCACCGTCTCCCCCTTGCTGCCGCTGACGGACAGACCCGAGATGCTGCTGCCAGCCCGGGAGAGAAAGTCGCGGGCCTCGGCGGTGCCGGTGCCTGCGGACGCCCCCCGGACGCGGGCCGATTCCACTCCCAGCTGGGCGGCCGACATCGCCACATTGCGCGCGTGCCACCACAGCCCGACGTGCACGACCAGCAGGATGGCCAGGAGCACGACGGGAAAGACGATCAGCATCTCCAGGGACAAGGCTCCGCGGTCCCGCACGTCGCGTTCTGCGAGCGCGCGGGACCAGCGCCGTACGGCCTTGCGGAGGCGGGTCACTTGATCGTTGCCGCCTTCTCGCTGACCTTGGTGGCGATGATGGCGACGGCCACGCCGGCAGCGACGACGAGACCGGCGATGATCATCATGGTCTCGATCGATATGGCGCCGCGGTCGTCGCGGACGTTGCGCAGCCGGTCGATCCGGGCGCTGAAGAATGCCTTCAGGAAGGTGAAGTTCGGGTCGGTACCCATCGTGAATTTCCTTGTCTCTTAACGGAATTAGCTGGCCATGATCCGCGAGAGCGCGGGGTAGCCGATGTAGACAGTCATGATCAGGACCAGCATCGCGACGGGCATCACCATTTTTTCGGATGCCATGTTCGCCTGGGCCTTCGCGGCGGTGACCAGGGCGCCGGAGAGCGACTTGGCCTGCGCGCCGAGGGTGTCGCCGACGGCCGCGCCCTCCTCGCCGGCGATCGCGATGATGTCGGCCGGTGCTCCGAGCTCGGGGACATCGAGCTCGAGGGACAGACGCTTGAGGCCTTCCCACGGGCTGATGCCTTCGAGTTCGGCGCGCGTGATGGTGTCCCGGATCTTCGCGAAGACCCAGCCTTCCCCGACTTCGGCGGCCTTCTTCAGGGCCTGGGTCGGGGCCGCGTCCGCGGCACGTTCGAGCTGGACCAAGCGCAGGTAAGCCTTGACGGCATACCGGAAGTCCTCCTTCGCCTCCACCGCCTGCTGCTTGAGCTGGAGGTCGGGCAGGAGCCAGAAGACAACCGCGAGACCGAGACTGGCGATCGCCGGAATCGCGAATGGCAGTGGAAAGCCGGCCAAGGCCGCCAGGGTCACCACCAGGAGGGGCAGCAGCAGCCCGTACAGGGCGAGTCCGAGCTTGCGGCCGAGGTGGGCGGCGGGGGACCGGCCCACGAGTTCCAGCTGCTGGCGGGGCAGGCGCAGGGTGCCTTCCCCGGCGGTGCGCAGCAGGAACGCGCCGGCCTTCTCCATCAGCGTGTTGGGCTGGCTGTCCCGGTTACGGTCGAGGTTCTCGAGCCGGGTGGCGTCCATCCGGTTAAGGACGTCGCCGAGGTCGGGCCGGCCGGGAAGGATGCCGCGGGCGGCGATCACCAGGCCGAGGCCGGCGACGGCGCCGCCGACGACGGCATAAGGGGAGAAGATCACGGCGCCTCCTCGGCGATCGGGCCGCCGGAGCGGTCGGCAGGAGACAGGAACCGGGGCGCGGGCTCGATGATCGCCATGCGACGCATCCAGATCTTGACCAGAACGAACGCGACGCCGACGAAGGCCAGCACGAGCTGCCCGGTGAGCGTGTTGTAGGGCTCGACATACGTCCCGGAGAACGCGGTGATGCCGAAGATCCCCAGGCAGAAGATGGTCACCCAGCGGTCGTTCGTCCGCGGCTTCTGCCTGTCGGCTTCGACTTCGCGGCGCGCCAGGACCTCGTGCTGGAGGGCATCGGCGAGCTCGCGCAGGGCCTTGCTCAGGCCGCTGCCGCGGTCCTCGACGTGCAGGATCAGCAGGGCGGCCACCTCGTCGACCATGGCGTCGTTGAGGTCGTCAGCGAATGCCCGGTAGGCATCCTGGGGCACCCAGCCCGACTGCTGACGCGAGACGAGCAGCCGTACGTCCTCGCGGATCGCCTTGGGGACGGTTTCCAGACTGCGCTGGATGGTGGCCTCCAGGCTCACGCCGACGGTGTGGATGTCGGACATGCGCCGCACCCACTCCTCGATCGCTTCGAGCTTGTCGATCTGCGACTTGCCGCTGCCGGAGGTGTTCAGCAGCCAGGGCAGACCCAGCACGACGGCGAGGGTGACGAGCCCACCGGTCAGCCAGCCGGTGAACAGCCACACTCCCAGGCCCGCCAGGACGGCGCCGGCCAACCGGGCCTGGCCGCGGGCCCACCAAGAGGTGGGCGTGCGGGCGTCCTTGACGAAGAAGGCACGGACCTTGCGCTCCAGGCGACTGCGGCGGCGCACGGTGGTCGAGGGTGCCCAGCCGACGCCACCGGCCACAGCCAGGACGAGGCCGCCGACGGCGGCCAGTCCGCCGAGCGCGGCGATCAGAGAGCTCAAGGTGAGCGTCACAGCGGCACCACCGTCTCCAACGGAGCACCCCAGCTTCCCCACGGCCGCTGCAGGACGCTGCGGTCCAGCCCGGCCCGCACCAGGTCCTCCAGGCAGGCCTGGGAGATGTTCCCGTGCGGCACGGCCCGCGGCTCACGGCGGCCGTCCTGCTCACGCGGGGCGAAGACCATCTGGTACGAGGGGCGGCCGCCCTCACCGATGCCGGTGATCTCCATGACGTGCGACACGAAGCGATGCTTGCGTCCCGGCTTGCCGTCCGGGCCGACGAGTTCGGTCTCGTCGACCAGACGTACGTAGACGACGAAGTCAACGGCCTGCGCGATGAGCCGGTAGGCCAAGGCCTCGGTCATGCCGATGCCCGCCTCCAGACACAGGGTGGCCAGACGCTCGATCGACAGCTGGGGGCTGCGGGCATGGAGCGTGGCCATCGACCCGCCTTCGCCCTCGTTCATCGCGTGCAGCATCGGGACGACTTCCTTGGAGCGGACCTCGCCGACGATCACACGCCGCAGCGACATACGCAGCAGCTGCGGGAAGAGGTCGGACAGGGTCAGCTCACCCTGGAGCTTGCCGTCCGCCCCGCGTTCGCCGTTGGACTCGCGGCCCTCGTAGGCGACAACCTCCGGGCCCTCGGGGTCCTCGTGGAGGTGGAGCTCGTACTCCGACTCCAGCGTGCCCACCCGCTCGTTGCGCGGGATCTCCCGGGCCATGGCACGCAACAGGGACGTCTTCCCTACGCCCTGGGAGCCGACCACGATGATGTTCTTGCGGCCCTTGACCGCAGCCCGCAGGAAGTGGGCGAGCGAGGCGTCGATCGTGCCCCACCGCACCAGGTCGTCCAGGCCCTGGCCGCGGGTGCGGTGGCGGCGGATGACGATGCTCGGCCGCGGCGTGACATACGCCGAGGCCGCCAGGCGGGAGCCGTCGGCCAGCCGGAGGTTCAGGTTCGGCGTGGCGGGCGTCAGCGCACGCTCGCCCTGCCCCTGCATACGCGCGAGGTGGTTGATGAGGTTGATGAGGTCCCGGTCGGTCTTCGCGATCGGGTCCCAGGTGCGCGTTGGACGGTCCGCATAGTCGACCCGGACCTTGTCGCCGTAGATGATGATGTTCTCGACGTTCGGGTCGTCCAGGAGCGGCTGGAGACGGCCGGCGCGGAACAGCTCGTCGAACACGGCCTCACGAACGGCACGCTCCTGCTGGGGCGTCAGGTCCTGGCCGCTGGCGGCGTACTTCGTCGCCCATTCCGAGACGACCTGCCTGATGATCGACTGTCCGCGCTGCCGGCGGTCCTGCTCGGTCATGGACGCATCGGCGCCTGCGGCCTCGCCGATCTTCACGCTGGCGCGAGAGCGCAGCTCGGCCAGCACCTCGTGCCCGACCGGGAGCGTGGCCGGGGCAGAGGCGTCGGCGAGGGCGGCGACGCTCTGGGGCAGGCCAGCTGGGGACACCTGTGCGGGAACCGGCCGAAGGACCGGCGCGCCCTGCGCGGAGTGCTCGCTGAGGGCCTGGGTGAAGAGGGCGGTGTAGTCGGTGGCCGGGGATTCCGGCCGGGTGTCGGTCATGATGCCCTCCCGGCGAGCGTCGGCACTGCGGCCGGCTGCAGCTGAACGCGGCGCCTGGTCACCAGCTCATTGATCGTTTGGTGGGCCGTACGGGCTGAGCGCAGCAGCGTGCGCGGCAGCTTCTTGTAAGCCCCGTGGGTGAAGACGTCGGCGCTGTCGGGATCCCACGCGAGCATGCCGACCACGGGGGCCTGAAGGTACTGCTGGACTTGACTGCTGTTGAAGGGCCCTTCCTCGATCAGCAGGAGGCCCAGTGCATCGGAGCCCGTTCCGTGGTGCGCCAGCTCTTCCCTGAGGACCCGCATGGCCGGCGCCGCCGCCGTGATGGAGGCCTGGGTGGTGCGCACCACCATGAGCACGGCGTCGGCACGGTGGAGCAGCGGTGTCGGGTAGCGGGTCGTGGACAGCCGGGTCTCCGACTCCGTCAGGATGCGTCCGGCGTCGATGATGACGTCGTGGCCGGTCTGGTCCATCACGCCGAGCAGCCGGGAGATCGGCTCCCAGGTGCGGCTGAGCGAGGCGGCCTGGGTGGGGTCGGTCAGGCCCGGCAGGAGCAGCCGCTGCCCGGTGTTATCTCGGTCCAGGCTCACGAAGTGCTGGCTGAACTCGCGGGCGAGCGTGCCCTGTCGGTCCGCGGCCGCCAAGCGGTGCAGGCCGGTGGACGCGTTGCCTTCGCCACCGAGGTAGCCGGCCCGGATCGTGCCGCCCGCCGGGTCGGCCTCCACCAGCAGGGAGGGCTTCGGCGAGGAGAGCGCGAGGGCGAGTGCGGAGCAGGTGACGCCGGCGGACTTGCCGGAGACCAGCGCGATGACCGACATCAGCCGGCCGCCTTCAGCACGACGGTGACCGCGCCTCTGGCCGCCCAGGTGGCCAGGGACGGGCTGTCCGTTCCCGCAACGGCGACGTCCACGACGACGGCCCCGTTCGCGTCGGGGGACGAAAGGCCGACGACCACCGCGTTGATGCTGTCCGGAGCCTTCTGTGTGCCCGACTTCGCCGCCTCGGCGTCGTCCTGCGGGGTGTGGACGAGCGCGACCGCGTCGCCGGTGCGCAGCCGCTGCGCAGGGAGCTGTCCGGGCTTGGCCAGGATGCCCACGGTGTCACGGCCCTTGGCGACAGGGGTGCCCTCGTGGACCGAGGCGTCGGTGACGAGGCTTCCCTTGGGCAGGTCGGCGGCCGCGGTCTTGCCGACGATGTCGCCGCTGCGGCTGACCGGCACCGGTGCGAGCGCGGCGTCGGGAGCGATCTGCGCCACGACCAGGTCACTCTTCTTGACGGTCTGGCCCGCCTTGACGTCGTGGGCCAACGCGATCACGGGAACCCGGTTCCCGGCCTCGTCGACCTGCCACACGGCGAGGAGCGCGCCGACCGCGGCCAGCGCCAGGCCGGCGCCGACGACGACCGGCCGTCGCCGGCGGCGGGGGGCGTCCTGGGATATCGGGAGCGGCCCGGGGGCTGCTGCGGGCGCCTTCTCGGCTGGCTTCTTGTTCGCGAACGTCGTCGCCATGGTTGCTGTTTTCCTCGTTAGTTGACGACCTGGAGCTCGCCGATGTTGATCGCGGTTCCGGCGGTGCGTGTCTCGTTCGGCAGCGTGCCCGTCTCACCGTTGGTGGCGGTCCAGTCGATCACCCACGTGCTCGTCGCGGTGATCTTGTAGGAGCCGCCGTCGGGCACCTTGGTGTAGGTGTGGCCGCAGTCCGGGGACTCCTGCTTCCCGTAGGACTTCTCGTACGGCGTTCCGGGCTTCGTGCAGGTCACGGACGTGCCGTCACCCATGGCCCAGGTGATGGACTTGACGCGTGCGGTCGCCGTCACCGACAGGCCGCCGGCCGACGCGGTGGTCGAGAGCGGTCCCCACGTGTTGGGCGTCTGCTCGGTCCACAGCCACACAGGCATGCCGATAAGACCCTTGGAGCCGGCCGGGGGAGCGCTGCCGATCTTGGCGCCGTCCAGGCGCATCATGCTCAGCGCGCGCTGGGCCAGCTCGGCTGCCGACGGACCGGTCTGCCCGAGCGGGTCCGTCTCGGACCAGCGGGCGAATCCGTCGGTGGGAGTGGGGCGGGCGTGGATCTGAGACATGCATGCGAAGGCGTAGATCGCGCCGGTTGTGTGGCCTTCCCAGATGGGGTCGGACTTCGGCGGCTGCGGGTCGAGCTTGCGGATGTAGCAACCGTAGGATTCGCTCCAGGTGCCGACGCCAGGGATGTAGCACTCCCAGCCCGGGCTTCCCGGGCGCTCCTTCGCGCCGGTCTCGCAGGTCTTGCCGTCGCCCTTGCCGCCGCCGCCACCTCCGCCGCCGTTGTGGCCGCCACCGCCACCGCCACCGTTGCCTCCGCCGTTTCCACCGGGGACTTCCACACCGGCGCAGATCCAGGCGCTGTTGCAGGAGCCGACGTCCGTGTCACCTCCATCTGCCCAGGCCTGGGAGGGGAGGAGCAGGTAGATGATGCCGGCGAGCGCGGATATGACGGCTGCGGTCTTGCGGGTCAGCATGTGCGGTCCTGCTGCTGCGTCTCGGTGATCATCCACTTGTCGCCGACAGTCCGGGCGTTGATGGTGGTGACGAACCGGGTGAGCCGCTCCTTGGGCAGCTTCACCTCTTCGCCGGTCTTCTCCTTGACCAGCTTCCAGTTGCTCACGTCGACGCAGTCGGTGATGGTGGCCTTCTTCGGCGTCTCGTCAAGGCTGACCGCGGTGACCTCCGGGGAGAGCTTCGGTTCACCCTTGATGACGTTGCCGTTCAACTTGAGCGCGACGAGTTCGGACTCGGCCTTGCCGAGGGCCTTGTCGAAGGCGTACTTGTCCAGGCCCGTGTCGACGGGGCTGGCTTTCGCGTATGCCTTGACCTGCGCCTCCCAGTAGTTGCGGTAGACCGCCAACACCTCGGCCTTGGCCGTGGCCTGTGGGTCGGAGCTCTTGGTGGCGCTGGGGCTGGCGGAGGCCTTCGGCTTCTTCTCCTCGCCGCCGCCTCCGCAGCCAGTAGCCGTGACCGCGACGCTGAGAGCCGTGGCAGCAACCACCGCTCGGCGCAGCCAGCGAGTCGTGTCGTGAGCGGTTGAGATCGACACTGGCGTATCCCCCTTGTGAGTAGTGGTGACGGCTTGGATCGTAGGAAACGGAGGAGCTGCCTCAGGCCAGGGCGCGGCCGGAGCCGGTCGCGGCACCTGCAGCGCGTACGGCGAGGCTGGACTTCGCCGGCCACTGGGCGCCGATCGGCAGGCCGGCGAGGTGCCGCGGCGCTGCGGGCGGGGGGCCGTTTTCGGGCACGCCGAAGGGCACGACAGGAATGGCGCCAGCCGTCTCTGCGTAGCTGACGTTCCAGGTCGTGAAGCCGACGGTGGTCTGGTTCAACGCGAAATCCCCCTCGCGGTCCGGGACTGGGCGTCTCCCACAACGCGATCAGTCCGAGCCTGATTCTGGCCAGAAAGATCAGATGCAGCCAGGTCCCGTTTTTTCCTGTAGCCGCACTTCCGGTATATGCCTCCGGCGTAGGTGGTTTGGGAACGCCTTGATCAGGGCCTCAGGGTTTGATCATGAGGGCCGGACCGGAAGCCCTAAGGGCCCTTTCGGCGGCCTCGCGGTCTGAGCCGGTGATGGCGTTAAGTCGACGTTCGACGAAGGGGGTGGAGGGGTGGTCCTTGCCGTAAACCGACTGCAGCAGCGCCAGAAGAGCCGTGCCGGTCCTGACGGCGTCGGGCGCGTGGGTGATGGTGAGCCAGGAGGCGGCGCCGTTGCGGGCCTGCCGGCGGATCTGGCGGTGCTTGGGTTCCAGGACCCGCTGCCAGGCTGCGGCGGTGTAGACCGACACCTCGGTAGCCATGGTGGGGTGCCCGGCGAGCTGGGCGCAGAAGGCGACGAGCTCGAGGGCGTGGAGCGTGTAGTTGTGCAGGGGGCCATGGCTCTCGGCGAGTTCCTCGCTGAGGATCCGCGCGAGAGTGAGGGCTTCCTCGCGCCCACCGGCGAGGAGGGTGTGGCGGAGGTTCTGGATGCGGGGCGCGAGGAACTCGGGGACGGCGGCGGGGACCGGCAAGGTGCTGGCGGCGGGCGTCATAACTCTCCCTGGTCGAGGCGGCTGCGAGCGGATGCCGCCGCCGGGGGGCCAGCGGCGGCATCCGGAATCGAGTCCAGCAACGCGTGCTGCTCGACCGCGCACGTCAACGGGCGTGGGAGTGCCCTCGGTGCCTGGGCGGCGCTCCCCCGTGCGTGCACGGCGCGCCGACGTCGGTAGTTGACCGGCCCCGGGGAGCGCAGTGCAAGCCCGCACGCCGCGCAAGCGGTTCATATTTCAATGACCGGAACGCTGGGGCCGCGCTGTTTCACCTGCTGGAATAGGCGAGGTGCGGCTGCCGGGCAGGGCTCAGAGCGTGGTCGGGCCGGTGGAGGAGCGGTCCCAGGCGATGTGTGCCGCGTGATTCATCAGCTCTAGCAGGTCCGGGGCGGTGGAGTCCTGGTCGAGGTGGCGGTACTCGGTGCTGAGGGTGATGGCGAGCCGCTCGGGGAGACCGAGGCCAGGGTAGCGGTCCTCCTTGATCAGGATGCGTGCCGCCTCGACGGCGGTCCGGCCCTGGCCGTGCATCACGTAGGCCTGGTCCGCGAGGTCGTCGAGGTAGGCCACGTAGTCCTGGAGGTCGGCCGGGGTCATGAGCGGGCCGTGGCCGGGGACGATCCACTCGGGGGCGAGGTCCAGGATCCGGGCGCAGGCGGCGGAGACGTGTTCCAGCGGACCGGCCCAGTGCGAGGGGTGGTCTCCGGCGAAGACGATGTCGCCGGCGAAGACCACGCGCTGCTGGGGCAGATGGACGATGAGGTCGCCGACCGTATGGGCGGGGCCGACCTCGTGAAGCTCGATGGGCATCTGGCCGACCGTGAGGTCGTGGCGTCCGGTGAACGTCGTGGTCGGCGGCAGTACCTGTATGCCGGTGAAGTCGAAGTTGCCGAAGTGCTCCCGGAAGTACCAGCCGAGCGGTTGGCCGGGGTCGGTGTCGTGGATGAGTGCCTGAAGCTGCTGAGGCTTCGGCTCGAGGCACTGGTGCTCAAGAGCGGCGCGAGTGGCGAAGATGTCGGCGCCGGGCAGTTGCTGGAGGCCCCAGGTGTGGTCGCCATTGGCGTGGGTGACGGCGACCCGGTCCAGTAGGGCATCCGGCCCTGCGGCCGTGCGGGCTGCAGTGAGGAAGGCGTCGGTCAGGGCGGGGGTGTAGGGCGTGTCGATGACGAGGGCCTGGCCCTCGGAGACGACGAGACCGCAGTTGGCCATGCCCCAGGTCGCCTTGTTTCCCGGCTGCCAGGCGAAGACGCCGGGGGCGATCTGCTTCAGGTCAGTGGTTGCCATGGGCATGCATTGTGCGTGCCGCGGCCGCCCCGAGGAAATCCCTCCGCCAGGGCAGCCGCGGGCGCGACCTCAGTGGTGGGGTGCGAACGGCAGGAGGAAGAACCGGGCGCCCGGGCTGCCGAACGGCTGGGCGGCGCACATGGTGACCGTGCCCAGCTGAGACGGTGCGTGGCGCTCGCAGCAGCGGCTGCGGTGGTCCTCGCCGTCGCGCGGCGGCGTGTAGCCGGCGTGCCGCATCGGCCGGGCGTCGCCGTCGGGGTGGATGTACGCGAGGCTGTGGTCACGGTAGATGGGCCCCGCCACCGGGTCGTCGTTGACCTCCTTGTCGAGCAGCTGGAGATCTTCGTTCTCTGGGTGCGCGGCGACCGCCGTGCGCAGCTGGGCCGCGACCTGTGGGGCCCATCGCGTGTCCCAGTCGACCAGGTGGTGCTCGCGCGCGTCCTCCCGTAGGAGCATCCACCGGATCAGGTTGCGCTCGGGCAGTTCCGGGGCCTTGCCCTCGACCTGCGGGAACATCCGCTTGAAGTCGTCGTTTGCCGCCAGCACGTTCCAGGCGACGTCGTTGATGTAGCAGGGCTGCCCGGAGACGCCGTTTACGGCCAGCTGCCATGCCGGGTCGACGTTCGTCCCCGCGCACGGATCCATGGGGAACGGGGGCTCGTAGCCGAGCGCGTAGACGTAGAGCACGTTCCTCTCGCGCTCATTCATCTTGAGTACCGTGGCCACGTTGTCGAGGAACTCGGTGCTCGGCTGGGGTGTGTTCCCGCGCTCGAACTCGGCGTAGGTCCTCTCGGTCACGAACAGCGCCTGCGCCACCTGCGCCTGCGACAGTCCGCGCGAGCGCCGGCCCCGGCCGACGCGCTTGGGCCAGCCGAGCTCGACCGGGTCTATCTGTCCCCGCTTCCATTGCAGCAGCTGCTGCAAGGCCTCCTTCTGATTCAACTTTCAACCCTTCCCCGTGGTGCCATCCCCGTACCGGCCACGCGATATACCGGAAGTGCGCGCTCCTGAAATTCAGGGACCGGAAAATTCAGAGCCTGGTGGGCGAGATCTTGGCCGGGAAGAATCGGCCATGGATCGCATCCGCGTTGTGGGAGACGCGAGGGTCCTCCACAACCGCGAGGGGGAGTTCGCGTTGCTGCAGCCTGTTGCCACCCCGCCCGACCGCGCCGGCGGCGTCGGTGGAGCCGTGGGACGCACCATGGCGGTGCTCAGAGCACTGATCAGCCTTGGGCCGGGTGAACATCCCCTGGCCGCGGTCGCCGAGTCCGCGGACCTTCCCGCGGCGACTGCCCACCGGTATCTGCAGGCCTTGATGCGGGAGGGCGCCGTGGAGCAGCTTGGGCCGCGCGCTGGCTACGCGCTGACTGACGCGCTGCACGGTCCCCCCTCGTCGACACCCGCCCAGCCCCTCCAGGCTGGCCCGCCCTCTCCTGCTGTGAGGGCCGAGATCGTCACACTACAGTCGCGAACCGGCCAGCTCGCATTTGTTTACCGACCCCACCTGATCGGCACTCCGATGAGGATCTGCGCGGAACGGGCATACGGGCCACACGCTGACGAGGTCCTTACTTCGCCTCAGACCGCCTTGCGCTCTCTTGAATCTGCGCCCCTGGAGGATGACGCCGCCGGCCTGGCGATCTTCGCCTGTCTCGGCTCCGTCGGCGGTAACAAGATCGACGTCGCACAGATCCGTGAGGAAGGTCACGCCATCGGTCCGTCCCCGCTGGCGGGTCGCACCATGATCGCGGCGCCCATTTGGTACGGCTCGGCCGTCGCCGGATCCGTCGCGCTACTGGCCAAGGAGGTGCCCATGCGCCGGGCCGCCACCCGAGCCCGCTACGTGACCGCCGTCATGGACACCGCCGCGGCGATGAGTGGACACCTCACCCGTTCCGGCACTCGCCGGGCCAGTTAATTCACGACAGATACCCGCAAAGCACTACAGAAAGGCGCCATCCCGTGTCCCGTTCAGTCCTGGTCACCGGCGGCAACCGCGGCATAGGCCTCGCCATCGCCCGTCACCTCGCCGAGTCCGGCGACCGCGTCGCCGCCACCTACCGTTCGGGCGAGCCCCCCGAGGGTCTGCTCGCCGTCCGCTGCGACATCACCGACACCGACCAGGTCGACGCCGCCTTCAAGGAGGTCGAGGCGCAGCACGGCCCCGTCGAGGTCCTCATCGCGAACGCCGGCATCACCAGGGACCAGCTCCTGATGCGCATGAGTGAGGACGACTTCACCTCCGTCCTCGACACCAACCTCACCGGCGCCTTCCGCGTCACCAAGCGCGCCTCCCGCGGCATGCTCCGCGCGAAGAAGGGCCGCGTCGTCTTCATCTCCTCCGCCGTCGCCCTGCGCGGCGAGAGCGGCCAGGCCAACTACGCCGCCTCCAAGGCCGGCCTCGTCGGCTTCGCCCGCTCCATGGCCCGCGAACTCGGCTCCCGCGGCATCACCTTCAACGTCGTCGCCCCCGGCCTCACCGAGACGCCCATGAGCGAGCAGTTGACCGCGGAGCAGCTCGAGAACCTCAAGACCCAGATCCCCCTCGGCCGCCTCGCCCGCCCCGAGGAGATCGCCGCGACCGTCGCCTTCCTCGCCTCCGAGCAAGCCGCCTACATCACCGGTGCCGTGGTGCCCGTCGACGGCGGCGCCGGCATGGGCCACTGACCACCGCGACCGCCCGCCACCTTGGAGCCCCATGAGCGCATGACCTGACAGCAGGCAGTCCCCCGTGGGCTGCCCCGCGGCAGCAAACCCTGGTGTGTCCAGCACCTCGGCCTGCGCGCCGCATCTCTGCCACCACCCGGCGAGTGTCCAGCCCGCCCGGTGAAGAACCCGGTCCGAAGACCGGGCAACACCGCCCCTGCCAGGGCGGATCACCTTGGTTCCCGAAGAACCCAGCCCCACCGAAGAGGGGCTCGCGCATGCCCGAAAGGAGGGCGTGCCCTGCCCATGATGCAGCATGCCCACGCGCCGGTCCACGCAGCCGCCGCTCCGCCGTGCCCTACGCGCGGAGAAAACCGAATATCCCTGAACAACCGATTCGACCTCGTCTATGAGCATGCAGACCAGGAGGTCGACACAACCGCGTCCCGACGTACCCGGCGCGGGGACTTCCTGCGCGCGGCCACCTGGGCCATTACCCATCGCCTGCACCCCAAGGCCGGCGACACCACGCTGCGCGTCGCCCGCGATCTCGCCGCCCGCCTGAACGCGGACGGGCACGTCGCCTACTGCCGCGACGCGATGTGGCGTCGCCTGGGTATCAGCCGACGCACCTTGGAGCGGCACATCGCCGTCCTGCGCGAGCTCGGCCTGCTCGTCTGGGCTGTCCACGGAACCCGGACCAACACCCGGCCTGCCGGAAGCGGCGAGTGGGCAGGCACCGCCACCATCTACGCCGCCGTCGTCCCCCGTGCCTGGGACGACGCCCTCGGCCACCGTGTCAGCGGCCACGGCTACCACGCCCGGCACATCGGGTTCACCGAACACGGACGGCAGCTGGCCATCGCCGACGCCCGTCGCCGCGCCCGCCCGACGCGATGCCGTGACACCCCTTCCTGTAAGACCAACCACCCACGTCCTACAGCTGAGATGAGAGGGAAGAAGAACAACACCAGCGCGCCCCGCGGAGCGCGGCCGCGCCCCCGCCGCCGGCACGAGATCCCGGAGCCCTACCGGGCCAGCCCAGACCAGGCCGCACACGCCGTCTCGGTCGCCGCCTGGGTACGCCCCCGGGTGCCCTGGACCCAGGGCGAGGGCCTGCGCCGCCTCGCCTTCGCCCTGCGCCCCTGGATCGCCACCGGCCGTTCCGCAGCTGACATCGCCGCCGACCTGTCGGTCTGGCGCGTGCCCCGACGGCCGGCCTCCCCAGCCAGCTTGATCATGGCCCGCTGGAGCGAGACCGAGGGCCGGAACAAGCGCGCTGCCGACCCCGATAGCCGCGAGGACAGGGCTTCCGCGGTCCCGCCCAACGCGGCCTTCCTGGCGGCCATGGACGCGGTCCGTGCCCGCCTCACCAGGGTGTCGCCGCCCGTCGAGCCGGAACCCGATCCGCCCGGCTTCGTCATCCGCGACAGGATCCTTGCCTCCCTCGCACAGGCAGACCGGGCCCGCCGCGCACGCACCGCCGAGCAGTGCCTCACCTTCGCCGAGTGGGAATCCGTCTGCGACGCCAGAGAACGAGCCCCCTGGTGACCCCGCGCCGACCCAGGCCACGCACGTACGGCACGCACCAAGCCACGGCACCGATGACGAACCCGACCGTGAAGCTCTCGAACCGGAACACGACATCCTCTTCCCGTTCAGGGCGACCCCGCCGCTGTGGCGGCGGACTCAACGGACTCCTCGACGGTCTCCCCCTGAGCCTTGCCCTCAGCGTCGCGCCGGCGCGTGCGGACGACCGCCCTCACCGACCGGAACAGGGCACGCACAGCCGCCACAGACCGACAGCTGCGCAGCCGACCGCCGCCGTGCTGGCGCCCAGGCGCGCGGAAGTCTCCAGCCACCCCGGCCAGTGCAGGTAGCCCAACGTCAGCGACGTACCGATCAGGCTCAGGCTGAGCACCATCAGGACACTGCTGTGCCCGATCACCCCCCAGGTGCGCTTCAGCTCGGCGTAGGCCTCCGGATTCGCCTTCCGCCAGGAAACACGTCGACCGGTCCGCTCGTGCTCACGCATTGCTCTCTCCGCTCGTCGCATGCCGAGTTCCGTCGTTGTGAGCCCCACCCAGAACTTCCCGGGCATGGCGCAGCCCCTCTCCCAGCTCCTCCAGCTCCAGCCGCACTTCATCCAGCAGATGTTGGGGCAGCAGCCCTTCGGGCAGCGCGGGCCTGACCGGCGCGGCGGCCGCGCCGTCTTCGCGGATCGCCGACTCCACCGCTTCCTCCTGCCGCTCGACTTCGACGGCCTGGTCGACCAGGAGCGCGAGCGACTGGGCGTATCCGAGAAGAAGTTCACGGGCTTCCACGTCGTTCGCCGCCAGCGGCACCAGCCCGGCCGTGTCCCACACCAGCCGCGGCAACGCCGCCGCCGCGCGCGTCAGCTCGTAGCGCCCGCTGCGCTCGGCAAGCATGCGCAAGCGCTGCTCGTCGGCCAGCAGCCGGAAGAAGACCGCCGCGTACGCCTCATCCGACTCGACCACGCGCACGCGATGCCGGGTGAGGCGCCGGACGGCCGCCGGCAGTCCGACGGCCGCGGCCAAACCGACCGCGCCGGCCGCGAGGAGACCGATTGTCGCCGGCAGCAGGGAGGCCGCCGGGCCCAGAGCGGCGAAGGCGACCACGGTGAACAGCGCGGTCCGACCGACCGGGAGGGGGCGGGGAAGCTCGAGGCCTCCCAGCGTCCAGATGTGCAGGGGAGCACGGCGCCCCCACACGGTCCGACACGCCCAGCGCCCCAGCCGGTGCTGCCCCGGGTCGAAGACGCCCGCCTCGCGCAGCACACCCCCCGGGTGCGGTCCGAAGACGTCCCAGCGCAGCCACCCACCCCGGGTCCGCTCCCGTATCAGCAGCAGCGCCTCCATGGCGGCCCGAACGGCGGCCGGGGCCGAGAGCCTGCCAGCCAGCTCGGCGCGCACGGCGTGGTGGAGCCGGGCTGCTTCCCGGACGGCGTGGGTCCACCGGTCTCGGTCCGCATCGAAGGGCAGCGGCTGTGCGGACGGCCTCATCGCGGGCCCGCCTCGGCCGGGCAGGATTCCAGCGCGGCGCGCAGGGCCGTCTTCTCCGCCGGCGTGACCGACAGGCGGTACTTGGTCTTCACGCGGACCTGCGCGGTCGCGTACCAGCAGTGGGCCTCGGCCTGCGGGGGCATCCACGCGGCGGCGTCCTTGGCCCCCTTGCCCGCGTTCGTCGGACCATCGGTCGCAATCAAATTATCCGGGTCGTTCGCATAATTCAGCCTTTGCTCGGCAGTCAGCTCCCGGGCCCCCGATCGCCATCCGAGCGCCAGGGGCACGATGTGGTCGATCTGCACGGCCATGGATGTGCGGGGGCCGCGCCTGAAGTTGATCGTCCGGCCCGTGTACCGGTCGTGGAGAACGCCGGAAAGCACGGTGCAGCCGTCCTCGGCCCTTGCGACGTCGTCCAGGTCGCGGGCCAGGACGTCCTGACGCGTGGGGCACGAGTTTCCCGACATCTCGACGGTGCCCTCATCGCTCCATGCCGGTCCGAAGGCGTCGCGGCTGTAGCCGGCGAGGGGGACGCGCTTTCGGACCGTCAGGTTGTTCAGCTGGGTCAGCGCCGTTCCGTCTCCAGCCGCGACTGGTCCGTGAGCGGGTGCGGCTTCAGCCGCAGAGCCGGGAGCGGGCAGTGGGCCGCAGGCGGAGGCAGCGAGCGCGCCGGCGAGCACGAGGGCGGCGGCCGAGATGCGAGGGGCCATGGGCAGAGAGTCCTGTTCGTGTCGGAGGAAACACCGTTCACCTGCTACAGGTGCGGCGCTGGCTGACGGTGTGACACTCGGTCCGAAATTTCTGCCCGTGTGCAGCCTGGCCTCGGCGCTTCAGGGGCCGCTGACCGCTTCCAGCAGTGCCGCGGCGGCTCATTCCTTGGCTGACTACTTGGTGGACGCGGTGAAGACGCTGGTGAGTATCTGACCGTCGTAATCGGCTTCCGCCTTGCAGTTCACGGCTGGCTGCGGAACCAGGTGAGGAAGTCCTCGGCGTGTGCCTGGTCGAGCCGCATGGTCAGGTCACCACCGTCCAAGTCCTGGGTGATGCCGTCGGCCTGTCCGTCCGCGGTGATGGAGCCGGGCCAGCGGGCTACCAAGGAGAGCAGAGCCCCTGCCGCCGAGCCTGTGGCGGTCATCTTGAGGATGACCGCCAGCGTCTCGTCGTCTACGTCGAGTTCGATCAGACAGCCGGGGACGACGGAGCGCAGCCGGTCGAAGAGGTGCCGCTGGTCGGGAACGGCCGCGCCGAAGGCTTCGGCGTTCGCCTGGGCCCGCGCAGTGCGCTCGTAGAAGGTGCTGATCAACTTCTGTGCGCTGGCGCGCAGTCCGGGATCGGCAATCTCCGACAGCGCGCCCACGGTGCGGTCGGTCGTGCCCGGCGGGGTAAGGGGAGAGAAGCCGATCTCGCGCTGGACTCCGGCATCGTCGAGGAGGGTGAGGATGGTCAGGTTGGCGACGGGGTGGAGATTGATCGTCCACTGATCCGGCAGCGGCTTGGGCGAAGAGGTCACCAAGGTCTCCAGGTAATGGTGTACGGACGGGGGCAGGACGTTGTCGGAAGTACGGCGGGCTGGGACGGCGTAAGCGGAGCGGCATTGAGGTCCGAGTCCTCCTCCCCTGCGCACTCGACGGCGTACGCGCGGTCGGCACAGTTGCCGCACAGGCCTTCCCAGCCTTCGCCGTCGGCGCTGTAGTCGTCGCAGTCCTCCCCCGAGCAGAAGTACTCCTCGTAGGTGCCGGCCGGGATGAACCGCAGCGCCGCGGTGGAGCTGGCGAGGATGAGGACGCCGGATTCGAAGACGTGGACGTTGGCCCCGTAGTGGGGGGAGCGTCGGATGGCGTGCCAGACGTCGATGCCGTGCAGTGTGCGGTGCTCGGCGTTCTTGGGGCGTGTCCAGACGCCGTCCTCGCGGACGTGGAGGACGTATTCGGACTCGAAGTCGATCTCGGCGCGGAGGCCGGCGGCGGTAGCGATGGTGCTTCGGAACATGGTGAGTCGGTTCTCGCAGTGTTGGAGGCGGGGCTGAGGCGCTGCCGGGCGGCCGGGGCCGCCCGGCAGCCGGTCAGAGGCGGGCGACGCGGTCGCCATCGCCGACGAGGGTGAGCATCAGCCGACGGTGGGCGTGCGGGGCGTCCCATGCGATGCCGAGCTGACGGACCAGCGGGTGGGGGGTTCCAGTGGGTGACGGTGCCGGTCGCTCCGGCGGGAATGGGGTCGTGCTCGTCGGTGCACAGGACGACCTTGATGCGGTCTCCGACACTGAACTCGGGTTCCACGGATTCTTCTCCTTGTCGCTGAGGGATGGCTCGACAGACATGGGGCCCAGCGACGGATCGCGGACGAATGCATGGCGAGCGAAGGCAGGGGAGTTGGCGATGTCCGGTCCCGCCGCGGGTGCCGGTCTCGACGGGCGGGAGCCGGTGAGTGTGGTGCTCGACGTGCGCGTTCGGGACCGGGTGGTAGACGCTTCGGTGCCCGCGCGGTCCGGGCCCGCCTGGGCTCTGGGGCCCCGGCGGGGCTCAAAGACTACCGAGACTCATAGAATTAAGCAATCTCTTGCAGGATGCGCCCCCGCGGCTGGATCGGCTGCGCCGCCGGGAGTTGCTTAACTCTATGAGTGTGCGTATGTTTGCGGTACGCCCTACTGGGCCGCATCCCGCAACATCGCTGCAAGCCGCGCAAGTTGAGCCGCGCAGCGGCAATGGAAGGACAAGATGTCTCGCACACTCTCCGTCGCGGAATACCGGACGCTGTTGCACGACGCACTGTCCGCAGCCCATGCCACGGACGCCCTCACGCTCCCCATCCCGATGATGTACACCCCGGACGCCCACCGGGCCGCCCTGTACGCGGACAGCACCGTGGTCCGCGGAGCGGTGGGGGAGGGCAAGACCTTCTGGGCCCGGGCCCTGACCGACCCCAAGCTGCGCGCGGTTGCCGCCCGGGAGTACCGCCTGCCCCGTCTGGAACGGACCGAAGCGGCCACCGGTTTCGGTGCCCGGCCGGATACCTTCCAGCCGTCATCCGGGGAACTGCGGGCTCTGACCGCGTGGGGCGTCCAGCCGACCACCCTGTGGACCACGGTCGCCCTGACGGCCCTCGGCGTGCCTGACCTTGCCACCCTGACCACGTGGACCGAACGCGTCGACTGGCTGGTTCGCAACCCCGGGGCCACCGACCGCTCTCTGGCCGAGATCGAGGCGTCCGCGCGCACCGCCGACACCGTCCGCATCGTCCTGTTCGATTCTCTCGACCAGTTCCACCCCGACCGCACCGTAGCCGAACACCTCGCCTCCGGTGTGCTCAACCTCGCCGCCACCCTGTCCCGGCGCACCACCCGGCTGCGGGCGAAGGTCTTCATCCGCCCGGACATGCTGGACGGCGCTTTGAATGGTGTCCCGCGCGCCGACCGCGCATTTCTCACCGCGCGGGCCGCTGACCTCTCCTGGAGCAGGACTCATTACCTCCACCGATTCGACAGGGCCGACCTGTTCGGACTGCTCTTCCACGTTCTGGGCAACCACCCCAGTGCCGAGGCGGCCGCCTTCCGGGCGGCCTGGCCCACCTGGCAGCAGGACGCCGACGGCCGGTTCCTCGCTCCCGACGAACTCAGCCGGGACCGAAAGGCGCAGGAAGAGGTCTTCACCACCCTCGTCGGCAGATACATGGGCGTGAACGCCCGCAACGGCTTCACCTACAACTACCTGTTCTGCTACCTCCAGGACGCCCTGGGCACCATCACCCCGCGCCCCTTCCTCGCCGCCCTGGCTGCCGCGCTGGAGAACACCAGCCGCAGCCACTCCGGGCACGACCGTCCGCTGCACTACGACGATCTCCGTCACGGCGTGAGCTGTGGTGCGCGGGCCGAGGAACTCCACCAGGCGCTGCCGTGGGCCCGGCTGGCCCTGGAACCGCTGGCCGGGCAGCAGCTCCCGATGCGGGAGGAGGACGTCTTCGAGCTGTGGGCGAACATCGGTCTGGCTGACCGGCTCCAGGAGATGACACGACGGGCCGTGGCGGATGCCAGCCGCTCCCGGACCGGACCGCGTCACCCGACCAGCTACCCGTTTCTGCTGGAGGAACTGGTCGACGCAGGCGTGCTGGACCGCCGTACCACTGGGGAACTCGACATGCCCGACGTCTACCGGACCGCACATGGACTGGGCCGCCGTGGCGGCGTCCGGCGCGCCCCGACAGCGGCGTAACCCGCCCGGACAAACGCTTTCGCGCCCCGGCGTGACCGGCTCCCCGGCCGTGTCGCGCCGGGGCTTTGCGCAATCCGCTTCCCGGGCTGGCTACGCAGCGAGACGCCAGGCACATTCAGGTATGCGACGGAGAGCGCGGCGAGCCGATTCCACGCTGGTGCGTGGCCGGCTGGCGAGTACGGGGCGCAGGTGCCGCAGTCCAGCGTCACCCAGGCGGGGCGGCCATCGCGAGCGGCCCGGTGAGGTCCGGCTTCATGCCGGTGTGGCCACCGCGGCCGTGGGGCCGGTGCTTGCCTCGTCGGCAACCACCGGGTCGGGCCCGATGAGAACCGCCTCGACCCCCAGCGCCGCGGAAAGGCGAGGACGTACTGCCGTCGTTCCTGCGACCCCACCGTGGAGGACAAGTCCGTCAAGGCGTGCCGAAGCTCGTAGCTCCACTTCCTGACGCATCCGCCCACGGTCGGCGGTGGCCGGGCATCGAAGTGCGGGTCATCTGCGGGATCCTCCGAGTTGTCCCGGCCGGCGGATGAAGCGGTAGGCGGTGGACCGGAACCACATGGGCTCGTCAACGGCCGGCTCCTGGCCGTCGCCAGGCGTCCGGTCCGCCTCCGCCAGCAGTCCGTTGTACAGGTACGTCCGCATCGACGAAACGGTGGTGGCTTTGCCGCGCCCGCGCGCCTTCCCGTCGAGCTCGCCGATCTGCTGCAAGGTCAGCAGGTCGTTGTCCGCCCCTTTCGGGAGCTTCAAGTCCTCGCGCAGCGGCTCGGAGGCGTCGACAATCTCGCGTGAAGCACGTGCCGCTGCTCCCAGGCGTCCCGGCCGGCGGATGAAGCGGTAGGCGGTGGATCGGAACCACATGGGCTCATCGACGGCTGGCTCCTGGCCGTCGCCAGGCGTCCGGTCCGCTTTCGCCAGCAGCTCCTGCGACTGGTAGTTCTTCAACGTACCGACGGTGGTGGCCTTGCCGCGCCCGCGCGCCTTCCCGTCGAGCTCGCCGATCTCCTGCAGGGTCAGCAGGTCGGTGTCCGCGCCGTCCGGCAGATCCAGGTCGAGCAAGGCGCCGGCCGCCCGCTGCTTCGGCGCCGACTTCCGCCCGCTCGGCTGCTTCGCCTCAACAGGCGTCGTACGGCGCGTGCGGCGAGGTCGGCAGATGTAGGTGTAGGCGGTCTCGCGGAACCACATTGGCTCCGAGACCGTCGGCTGCAGGCCGTCGCCCGGCGTTCTGTCGGCCGGCGGGAGGACTCTCTTGGACGGGGACAGGTAGGTACGCAGGGTGGTGATCGACGTGGGAGGCCGGTTCAGGGCTTGTCCCTCAAGCTCGCCGATCTGGCGCAGAGAGAGGAGGTCACGGGGCCCGCCCTTGGGCAGATCCAGCGGGTTGTCCTTGCCTTGCCGAGACCGGAACCACGAGCCGAAGTGGTGATCGCGGACCCAGGCGTCGACATCTTCCGCGTCGTAGACATGGAGGCCGCCCTGGCCCTCGGTGAAGAGGAGGTCGGGAAACCCCTCCTCGCGGGACCACTTGGCGGACGTTGTACGGTCCACGCCGTACCGCTCCGCCATCTTGTCGAAGTTCGTATACGTGCGATCGGTGCCTGCGGGCATCATGTCGCTCCGTCCGTGGCCAGCCGGGCCGGCGAGTCATGCCGGTCCGCCCATGTGAGGCGCCGGGTTCTGCAGTGGTCGCGCGTCGCGGCTCCGTAAGCCGGATCCAGAGGCGCTGGCCGGCAAGTGCAGGGGGCGGCCTCGCAAGCGAGATTAGCCAAACTCATAGAATTCCGCAATGTGATCGGGGTTGTCCTCATCGCTACCGGGCCAGCACTTGAATCGCGGGCTCGGGTGTAGCACGACGGTCCTGCTCGCGCCGGCACCATCCAGCCCCTTCTCATCACTGTCCGAGGACGCCTTCGAAGGTGACCCGGGAGCCGGCCGCGTCGACGGCCTCCACCGTCACCGGGCCGCCGACGGCCGCGTCGGGGACGGTGAAGGAGACGGTCTGCGTGGCGGTGCGGAACGGCGCGATCGCCGCGTCACGGTACCCGTACACAGGACGGACGGTGGCGGCCAGACGCAGGTCCTCGCCGGTCAGGATGCGCAGCGTGGTGCCCAGGCCGGGCATCGGGTCGCCGGAGCGGTTGACCACGCTGAGCTCCAAGCTCGCAGCGCGCGAGGACCCTTCGCCGCTCACCGTCACCTTGCCCACGCGCACGTTGCCGTTCCACTGCCCAACCGGCGTAACCGACTGCCTGGCCGGCGCACCCTGCTGCGGCGCCTGCGGGGCCGGGGAGGTGGCGGCCCTGCCCGGCAGGGCGCCCTCGAAGAACAGCAGCTCCGGCTCGGCCAGCCCCTCCTCGGTCGCTTCCACGGTCACCGTGACCGGCAGGCCCTGGGCCTGATCGGGAAGCACGAGCTTCAGATCCCTGTCGACGGACCCGTTGGGGCGCACCTGCTGCGGCTCGTCCGTGGAAGAGGAAGCGCCGCTGTCGGTGGCCTCCACAGCCGTGCGCCCGAGAGCTCCGTAACGGGCGGTGACCGCAGTCCGGGGCGCGGTGGCGACCTGCGCCCGCTGGTTGGCCACGGTCACCCGCGCCCTGTACGCGCTCGAGCCGGCCGGCACGCCGAGCTCGGTGTCGGCGGGCAGGCGCTCGAAGCCCCGCAGTGTCACCGTCCATGCCCCATCGCCGACCGGAAGGGCGGTCCCCGGCTTGGCGATGCCGTCCGGCAGCACCGTGGAAGGCGACGGCCTGGGCCCCGGGGCGCTGTTCGTCGGCTTGCCGTCGGCCTTGGGCCCGCTGTCGGAGCCGGCGCAGCCGGAGATCACGACCGTGCCGGCAAGGAGCACGGCCGGAAGGGCGTGGCGCAGGCGCACAGACATGGTTCCCCCTCGTCAGGTACCGGATCTCGGTTGAGAGGGATCATGCCAAAACGCGCCCGGCCGGGGCCGGGCGCGTTTGTGGGGGGTGTCCGATTCAGCCAGTCACGTGCCTGCGAGCCCCGACGAACTTCCTGACCCGGGTCGCTGTCATCGGACGGCAGGGGTGTTCCTGGGTGTTCCCATGCTGAGCGGGTCGCCTCACGGCGGCCGCGATGGCTAGCGGGTGCAGATGATGGCGACGTCATCTCCTGAAGCCAGGACAGCGGCTGGTGAGCGGCTGTCCGAAGTGTCATCGCAGCGGGTCGTCATGCTGAGGCCGAAACCGCATGCCAGGAGGGCATCGTGAACGCGCGCCGGGATGGCATCGGCACCCAGGCGCTCATGGGGCGCCACGCCGATCTTGATGATGATCTCTCCGTTGGAGGCCCACGTCTCAACCTCCGGCACCACGGGCAGCCCCGGGTGGTCCTCAGCCTGGCGCAGGCCTGCGTTCCGCAGAGCGTTTCGTACGTCGAGGAGCGACGGGGTGGCGCTGGTGGCGATCATCGGCAACTCCAATCCTGAATGCCGACCGTATCGGCTTTCGGCGGTGTTCGGAGTCGTTCCCTCGGCGCCGGCGGGGCTGGGCGGCGACTCACAGCGTGATGGGGATGGGGACGAGGAAGTACTCGGTGTCGCCGACGCGGACCCGCAGAGGGTGTCCGGGCGGGAGGTTGAACAGCTGATGGTGCACGGTCGCCGGGGAGTTGCGCACGGACAGCGCGGGCTCCAGCGCGGTACGGACGGCGGCGCGGGAGGTGTCGGACAGGGGGTTGCGCTCGGCGATCACCGCGCACTGGTCGAGCTGGGCGTCGGTCAGGTCGGGCCCAAGGCCCTGGCGGAGGGCCTCAACGGCGACAGCCGGGGCCAGGACTGCCCGGTTGTGGTCGCGGCACACGTGGCCAGGCGTGCCGTGGGGCTGGAAGTGACGGGCGGTGCCGATGGAGGTCATGCGGGACTCCTAGGGGTGGAGGGCGGCGTCAGTCGAGGCGGATCTTGGCGGTCTCGGTGATGGTCAGGACGTGCGCGGGCAGCGTCGGGTGTCCTTCGGTCATCGCTCGGTACATGCGGTGCACTCCGTCGATCAGCAGGCGAGCCGGGCCGCTGTCGAACTCCAGGGTGGCGATGATCACCGGCTGGTCGAGGTCGGTGCCCATGGCGTGTTCGACGTCGAAGTGAGACTGGTCCGGGCCGAAGATCGGGCACCAGGACGGGCCGTTGTAGTCCGGCCTGAGCAGGTTCAAGTGGTAGGCCGCCGACCAGTCGGCCACGGAGGTCTGCTCGACGGCGCGGGGGTGCTCCTCCAGGAGGCGCATGGCCCGGTCGATGTCGAACACCCAGCCTCCGTACTTGAACATCTGGCGGGAAGGGGTGGTCACGGTTCCTCGCTGTCGGGTCGGGGATCGGGGATGGGAGAGGGCGGCTGGCGTCCACGGCAGGCCGGTCGGACGCCGCCCCGGAGTCGAGCGGGGGCGGCGAGATCCGGGTCAGCGCGAGCTGAGGGGGATGACCAGGACGCCGACCTGGGGCAGGTTCATCTCGGCCAGCAGTCGGGCGGCCTTGCCGCTGGGGCTGCTCGGGTCGCTCGGGTCCAGGCGTATGGCGCCCCTGTGGGGCCCGCGTGCGGGGTAGAGGTGCACCGTGTTCTCCGGTGAGTTGTGCTCGAAGACGCTGACGGTGGCGTAGTCGAACCCTCCGAGGTTCGGGTACCGCTCGGCGACGGCCAGAGACAGTGCGGTGACGAGTTCGGGGCTCGGCGAGGCGACCGAGAGGGGGACCTGCGGGCGGCGCGGCCGGATGCGCAGTGCAAGGGCGCGGAGCAGGACGCTGAGGACGCCGAGCGCGAAGCCGATAGCGAGAGAGGCTGGCTGGATCAAGGTGTTCCCCCTGGGGTTGCGGCCGGGCTGGTGGTGAAGCGGGAGGCCTAGGCGTCGGCCGTGGTCACGGCGGCGTGGACGAGGCGGGCGAGGCCCCGGCGACGCTGGCGCTTGGACAGCCCCTGGAGGCTTCCGGCGTTCTCGTGTCCGGCGGCGCCGGTCAGGCTGGACACGAGGGCGTGGACCAGTTCCTTGCCCTCGGCGTTGGGCGTGGCCGCCGTCAGGGCCCGGACAATGGGCCTGGTGGCCGCGAAGTACGCCTTGACGAAGCGGGGGTCCCGCTCGGCCGCGACGGCGGTCAGTACACGCATGAGGGGGAGGTAATCGCTCCAGCCGTCGAGTACGGCGTCGACGAGCCGGGTGGCGCCGGACAGCCCGTCCGAGGACCAGGAGCCGTCCTCGAAGCTGTCCAGTGCCGCGTTCGTCTCCTTGACCAGGAGCCGGGACGCTTCGAGGACGACGCCCTCAATGTCGGGGAAGTACTGGTAGAACGTCGCGGGCGACGTGCCTACCGCCTGGGCGATGTCCAGCACCTTGATGTCGCGGTAGGACTTCGTGGCAAGAAGTTCGATCGTCGCGTCCATCAGCTTCTGGCGGGTCTGGAGGCCGCGCTGGCTGGGCACGCGGCGGTCGGGGGTGCGGGTCACGACACGGGTGGGCACAGTCGTCTCCTGGGCTGGAGGAGGGGAAGGGACGTGGTCCGGGTCTGGGGCTTGCCTCCGGACCCGACGTTCAATCACATTACACATTGAAACGCGAATAGGCAACAAGCGTGGGGTATCTCAGCAGTCACCGCCTTCGACTTGCGCTCGCGCGGCCCTGCCGCGTCCCTCCGACTCAGCGTGGAAGGTGTCGATCCGCCGGCCCACCCGAGTGGCGACGGCGTCCGCCAGCGCGCCGGCGTGGTCGTCTCTCAGCCCGAGGACCATGAAGATCTCTTACGCGCCGGGCGGCTCGACCTTCGCAGGGGGCGGGCCGGCTCCGCGGCCTCCGGCGGCGCCCGGGACCGGCATCGCGCAGGGAGCACCATACGCGGAACAGGGGTGCCGCGGCCGAGCCGTTCGGGGTGAAGCAACACCGCGGTCACTCCGCGGGCTTGAGGGAAGGGGCGTGCCGGGCGATCGGACGGCACAGTGCGACAGAAGGGACTTGTCACGCCCCGGACTCCTCTGTCTCCCGGGCGTGGGCGGACATGCAGTGAGCGAGCGCGTGGGCGCCGGCGAACACCGCCCCTGCGCCGAGGACCAGATAGTCCGCTGCCCGTCCGCGCAGGACGAGAGCGTCACCGTGGCCGAGCAGCAGCACGGCGCAGAGGGCGAAGGCGCCTACCACGAGAGCGGCGTCCAGACCGGCCGCAGCAGCGCCCCACACCCAGCGGGGTGCTGGTGCGGTCTTGCGTTCCTCCCGCCTGCGGAGGGCGGTACAGGCCCGGTTCCAGGCGAGCCGGCGGGTTCCGACGACAAGGACAGCGAGCGGGACGACGAACAGCCACATGACGGGCTGCTCCAGCAGGACGCCGCAGCCGGCCAGCAGTGCCACCAACCCGTAGACGGTGTGCAGCGGCTGGCAGCGGCGGTGCTGGACGGTGCGGGGACGCAGTTCTTCGGACATGGCTCTCCTCGGCTGAGGGCGATGGGGATGTCGGCCTGATGCAGCAGACCGCGTGGCCTGTGGCCGGGCGGGACGGGGCCGCCCGGCCACAGGGGCTGTCAGGTGTCTGAGGTGCGCCGGGGCGCCGAGGGGCGATGCCGGGCGTGGCGCAGCCGGTCGGACCACGGAGCGTCGGCGGGTCCGACGGGGTGCTCGGGGATGGTGATCTCGTAGTGCGGGCAGCTGCCGGGCTTCACCGCCTCAAGGGCGGCGTGCTGGTGGGAGTTCGGGCACTGCTGGCGCTCATGCTCATCCCGCCAGTAGCGGACGGCCAGCGTGCGGCCGGTTCCGCCCTCGCGCGGCTGGCGCGGCTGCTGCTCCTGGTAGCGCTCGCCCGCGTCCGGGTCCACCCACCAGTTCTCGACCTGGCCGGAGTCGGAGATGCCCCGTCGCCGTTCGGCATCGCGCTTGCTGGGCTTGAGCTGGTGGACCTGGTGGGCGAGAACCCGCACTGTGGACCGCTTGTGCTGGGTCAGCAGCTCCCACAGGGCCCGCACGTGGCGGAGCATCAGTTCCTGGCAGCCCTGGCGGCCCGAGCCGCTCAGGTAGCGCTCAGGGTTGGCCGGGTCGCGATGCCGGGTCTCGGGGTCCAGAACGTCGCCGGGGCGCGCGAGAAGGGTCTCGTACGGCGAGAACGGCAGCTTCAGCAGCGACTGGTCGCACGTCAGCGCAGTGACCCATGTCCAGGGGGCGTCGTCGTGCGGAGGGTCCACCGGCTCCAGGAACTGGTCCGGCCGCACGATGCACCAGCCTTCTTCGGCCCTGGGCGACCACGGGCCCCACACATAGCCGACGATGCGGCGGCCGGTGGGCAGTGCGAGGGGAGTGTCGAGGAACAGCATGCCGCGCGAGGTCGGAAGGTGGGCGGGATCGAACGGGGTCGTCGTCTTCTCCGCCCGCCGCATCACGCGGCGCAAGGCCATCCGGCCGAGGGAATCGTCGATCTGGAAGAGACGGGCGGAGGCGGCCCGGTCGGCTTCCTGTCGGAGCTGCAACACGACGGCCGCCTCCAGGCCGTCCGGGTGCCCGTAGGGAGCAAGCCGCTCGCGCTCCCAGCGGTACTCCTCCGCCTTCGCCCGGGCCCAGTCGAGATTCTGCCTGTGGGCCTCCACGTACCGGCGCCGCCAGGTTCGGATGCGGTGCTGGTCGGGGACCTCCCAGGTCGCTTCGTCCGAGCGTGCCAGACTCCGGCCCGGGTGGGCGTCACCGGGAATCAGGCCGAGTTCGCGAAAACGGCGGATCTCGGCGTCGGCGTCGTTCACGACGAAGTCCGGCGGGGTCATTCGCTGGTGCCTGTCGTCCGGATCAAGTGTCCACTCCATGCCCGCGAGCTGGGCCAGCACCGCGCGGATCGTCTGCTTGTCCGCAGTTCTCAGGAAGTCGACGACGAGCATCTGGACCGTGTTCGCGTACGCGTCGGCCACCGCGAACCGCAGCATGCGCTTGAGGAACGAGCCGCCCGGACCGTGCTGGCCGCTGGACAGCGCAAGCATCCGGTCGGCCACCTGGCGGTCTCCTGCCGCGAGGGCCAGGTGGTCGTACATCTGCCGGAAGACGGCCATCTCCTTTTCCTCGGCGAGGATGGCGTCGATGGCGCTCCGCACCCGCGCCGAGGATGACGGTGAGATCTCGGCCGGGACGGGCGGCCGTACCAACTGACCTACTGATGCGTGCAGTTCTCGGTAGAGCTCCAACTGGAGCTGGGTGAGGATCAGGAGATCGTTGGGCTTCTTCGGGGCCCGCTTGGCGGCCCGGGCCGCGATCGCCAGAAGTTCGGAATCCGACAGCTCGGGCGTGTTCGAGTGCATGCCATCCCTACCTGGACGCGGGGGAGTTGGGGAGAAGGTCGCGGGTGCCGAGCACCAGGCGATGAAATGACAGTACACATTGAATCTGGAATAGGCAACATCGCACGGAGTGGGAGCCTCGCCCGGCCGGTACCCGGTCAGCGGGCACGTGTCCTGGCTCGGCCGTTCGGTGCGCTGGGCCGCGCAGGCGGCGAGGCGGGGCCGCCCTTACTGTGCGACGCCCGCCCCGGTCCCTTGCGTCAGGCCAGGAAGTCGGCAACCAGCTCGGCGAAGGCCTCGGGGGTGAGGACCGTGACGCCGAGTTCGGCCGCCTTGACTGCCTTCGAACTCGGCTTGCCTCCAGTTGACGGGGCAGCGACGAGGATGGATGTCTTCGTGCTTACGCTGCTGCCCGGACGGCCGCCGGCCTTCTCGATCAGGGTGTTCATCTCGGACCGTCCGTAAGCCTCCAGCGGTCCGCTCATCTTGCCGGTGACCACCACGACCTTGCCCGCCAGCGGACCTGCACCCTCCGCCGCCGACGCCTCCTGGGGCTCGGTCATGTTGACGCCCGCGGCGATCAGCTTGTCGATGACGGGTGCCAGGGCGGCGACCTGCTCGACGATGACCGGGGCCTTCTCAGGGCCGATGCCCTCGACGCCCTGCAGAGCGGTCGCGTTGGCCTGCCGGATGGCCTCCATGGTTCCGAAGTGCCGGGCGATGCGGCGGGACATGCTGCGCCCGGTGCCGAGCACGCCCAGTGCGCAGAAGACCCGGCTGAGCGGAAGGGCCTTGGCGGCCTCGATCTGCTCGGCGAGTTTGGCGGCCCGCTTGGCGCTCTTGGCCGCCTTGGTGAGCTGCTCGACGGTCAGGGTGAACAGATCGGCGACGTCGCTGACGTCGCCGGACGCGACCAGGGCCGCCACGTAGGTCTTCCCGAGGCCGTCGATGTCGAGCATCTCCCGCTGCGCGGCGTACTCGATGAGTGCCGGGAGCGCGCACGCGGTGCCCTTCGCGCACCGCCACCGCTCCTGCGCTTTGTTGATCTCACCGCCACAGTTCGGGCAAACCTCCGGCAGCGGCACCTCCAAGGCCCCCTCCGGACGCAGCTGGACCACGGCCCCCTGCACCCGCGGGATGATGTCGCCGGCCTTGTAGACCGTCACGGTGTCACCGATGTGGAGGTCGCGCCGGCGAATGTCGGCGGGGTTGTGCAGCGTGGCCCGGGTGACGGTGGAGCCGTCGATCTCCACCGGAGCGAGAATCGCGGTCGGCGCGAGGGTCCCGGTGCGCCCGGTCTCCCACACGACGTCCTCCAGCACGGTGTGCCGTTCGACCGCCGGAAGCTTGAACGCGATGGCCCAGTGAGGAAAACGGGTGCCGACCCCGACCACGGCCTGCTCCGCCGTATCGTCCATCTTGATCACCACACCGTCGATCCCGACGGGCAGGCCCGCACGCATGGCGGCGATCGCGTCAACCCGCTCCTGGGCGGCGGCCAGGTCGGCGACGACGTGGAGTCCGGCCGGGGAGTCCGCGGTCGTCTGGATACCGGCTGCGGCCACAGCGGCCAGCGTCTCGGCGTGCGTGGCTCCGGCGGGCAGGAACGATACGCCGTCCAGTTCGACTGCGCCGTAGGCCCAGAACGTCATCTGAAGCCGGTACGGACGGTCCTTAGCCCGCAGCGTCCCCGACGTGCCGTTGCGGGGGTTGGCGAAGACCTGCGCGTTGTGAGCGGCACGGACCTCGTTCGCCTTCTCGAACTGCTCCTGCGTGAAGGCGACCTCACCGCGGACCTCGACGGTGGCAGGCACGGCCAGCTGCTCGGGAAGACCGTCGATCTGGCCGATGACGTGGCTGACGTCCTCGCCGTGGCTGCCGTTCCCGCGAGTGCTGAGCTGTACCAGACGGCCGTCACGATACCGAGCGGCCACGGCGGCGCCGTCGATCTTCGGCTCCACGGCGTACCCGCCCTGCGGCGCGCGCCCCAGACGGCTCTGGAGCGACGCCCCCCACTTCATCAGGTCGTCGGCGTCGAAGGCGTTGTTCAGGCTCAGGAGAGGCGTGGTGTGTGCGACGTCGCCGCCCGGTACCGCGCCGTCGGCGACCAGCTCGATAGGGGAGTCGGGGGACACTTCACCGGGATTCGCCTGCTCCCAGGCCTGCACGGAGCGCCGGAGCTGGTCGTACGAGGCGTCGTCCAGGACGCTGACGCCCTTTTCATACGCCTGAGAGGCTTCACGCAGACGCTCGATCGCAGCCTCGTACTGGGTGCGGCTGGACACGGCAAACTGCGCCTGAACGGCGGGAAGAGTCGTCATGAGGGTGATCCTCTCTTAGGGGTCTGACAATCGCCGCCGGCCCGGATGCGACGGCGGGCAGGGCAACACGGGCCACCGGAGATGGGCGGCTGACTTCGCTCCGGGGCGGCCGTTTACGCGGGACGCCCCAAGCGCGTTGAAGAGGGAAGGGAGGCAGCAGCGGAAGATAGTGATGGATCGGGAGACCGCACGCCTAGCCGGTAGGTCGCGAAGCCTCCTCGCTCACCAGAGCGCGTCGCGTTGACGACTCAGCTTCCCTGAGCCGAGCCACCGTGCGGGCGAGCGAGGAACGCGGCACCGTGCGCAGCAGCACGGAGGCAACGCCCTTTCGGAAGGCGTAGCTGCCGGGGGAACCGGGGACTGCGCGGAGCATGCCGCTCAGAATCACCTCGGCCAGGTGGCTCGGGCACGGAGTCGTCTCGACAGAGCTGTGCACGATGTGCATCGCGGGCAACTGGGGGACGCCTGCCGCCAAGTGGCCCGCGAGACGGAATGCCTCGGGGGAAGCAGTGGCACGGAAGCGGAGGACCAGTTCCTCGGCGGTGAGTGTCGTCGGGGAGGTGGCCCCTTCGGCCGGGAGTGCGGGCGGAACGAACGCGACTGCCGCCGGGACCTCGGCACGGCCATCGATCAGCGCGAGCCAGTTGTCCAGCCAGGGAGAAGCGGGCTCCAGGACAGGAACAGGAATGCTGTCCGCTCCCATGTCCGGCGCGTTGTCGTACGCCGTGAAGCTCAGTTCGGAGTTGGCTGCTGTGGCGGCCGGGGCATGGATGAGACCGGGCATCACGGGCAGTGCAGTGCGCTGCCACATGCGCTCCGGCAGCGGCTGTACCACCGCCACCGGCCGCACACGCGCCCAGGCGCCCAAAGTCCCGTACCAGCGTTCACCAGCCGGGCCGGGGTACCACTGCGGACCGGAGCAGTCGCTGAGCACGAGGGTAACCAGTCGGTCGCCGGCACCCTCTCGCCCGCGCACTGTGCCGTCGGCCATGAGGACGGACACCGTCACGCTCTGAAAGTGGCCGCTCTGCGCCAGGGACTGGCGCAGTTTGCGCAGCAGCGGCCGCCACATCGGCATCGTGGGACCGGCATCGAAGACAAGCCGCAGTCGGTACCCCGAAGCGCTGTTCAGGGCTGCGTCTGTGTCCGTCCCTATGGTCACGTCGTCTCCTTGGGGCCTGTGGAGGGGGCGAGGCCCGGACCACGGAGGGAAGTCGGTCCGGGCCTCGCGGCCCCGGCCGCCGAGGGGAGTGCCACGGCCAGGGCGAGCCGCGTGAGCGGCTCCTTCGGATTGGCTTGAACGAGGGCGCTTCCCGCCCTCACGACAACTACTATACATATTGAAGCAGCAATACGCAACAGACTGTGCGTCGCTCCCCTGACCTGAGTCCGTCACGAGCGCCTGATCGCCGGGGTGGACCGTGGCTCCTGCGCTCTCCCGGACTCGGCCGTCGGAGAATCCCAGAAGCCACGGACGCCGCCTTCCGAACGCCGGCCCCTGCGTCCGCTTACGCCACGCCGTCCTGGGGCGTGCTCTCGGCGCGACGCAGCACGTGGGGGGCGACCAAGTCGGCTCCCACGTCGTCCCAGCGCACGGCCTGGTAGGCGTACGGGGCGGCACCTTCCGCCACACCGAAGGTGCGCCCAGAGCGCTCCGTCCCCCGTGCCCGCATCACCACGTGCGTTCCGTCCGCGTAGTACGTGAGCGCGGGATCGAACATGGTCGCGGGGCGGGTCACGTCCGATGCCAGGGGGCGGGCACGGATCACGATGTCGGCGACCTTGTCGTCGTCTACCCCGGGGATGTTCATGCGCCGGTCGGGCTCGACCTTCCAGGACAGGCCGGGGAACAGGCGGTTCACCTGCGCGCAGACCCACTGCCACGCCTCGGCCGAGGCCTCCTCGGTGGGCTCGTTCGCAGAGGAGTGCCAGCCCTCGGCGCAGTCCGCGCCCTGTTCGCCGAGGAGGGTCATCACCTCGGAGCGGGTGATCTCGTCCGGGAGCGGGGAGCCTGCCTGCAGGCGGTGGACGTACCGGTGGAAGAGCTGGAAGGCCAGGGACTCGCCGTCCAGGTGATGGGCGTAGACGATCCTCAGAACCGTGCCGTGCCCCTCGGAGTCGGGAACCAAGGTGGCGATGGCGGGCGAGGGTGTGGTGTTGATGACCATGAGGAGGCTCCGTATCGAGCAGGGGTGAGGGTGAGCGGTGGCCGGCGGCGGGATGCGGCACGGCCGACCGGGTCGGATCAGGAGGGCGGAACGAAGTTCCACGGCCAGAACGGCGGGCGAGTCGTGGTGGGGTACAGCACCGGCCGGGCCTTCTGCTTGGACGTCGCCCGCTCGGCGCGCTCTCGTACGGCCTGCTCCAGGAGCCGAGGATGGTTCAGGGCGTCGCCGCAGGAGACGGTCACCTGCCTGCCGAGTCTCCACAGCTGGGCGTTCACGGCGCAGCAGGCGGCGTTGAGCGGGTCGAGATCGTTGAGCCACCAGTGGTAGAGGGCGGGGTCGGTGCCGAAGAACCGCATCGTGGCGGCAGCTGACCGGGCCATCGCCCCTGTGCCCGCGGCGGGTTCGAGGAACAGGTCACCGGGCTTGCGGTCGGCGGAGAACAGCGTGTCGCCCATGAAGTTGGTGACGACGGCCGGGGTGAAGAACTCACCGGTGCTCTGCCGTTCGCTGTAGCTGCGCATGCGGGTGATGAGCAGGCCGAGGACATCGTCGGCCTCGGCGCGGGCGGTGTCGGAGCAGTACTCCAGCAGTCCTGCGCGCAGGAGGATCCTGGCGTATTCGGCCAGGCCGCGGATGGCGTTGTCGGTGGGGTGGGAGAGCCAGTCGTGGAGCGGGCGGGCGGCCTCGGTCAGGTCCGGGTCGTAGGTCCAGAACGAGTTCCAGCCGGCTCGCAACGTGTCGACGAGCTGTTCGTCGTCGAGGGGGAGCAGGAGCGGGCCGTAGTCGGGTCCGTCCGGTCGTGAGGGCGCGCAGAGGGCGAGGGCGGCCAGGGTGCCGACCGCGATGGCGCGGTCGCTGGAGCCTCCGCGGTTGGAGGTCCACCAGGCGTGCGCGGCCTCGGCGATGGCGTGGGCGTGGTCCCGCCCGCTTTCGGGCGCCATGGCGCGGCGCATACCGGCGGGCGGGATGCCGTATAGGGTCACGCCGCGCTCCCAGGCCCCTGCGCGATGAGACGGTCGAGCTCGGCGACGAACGGCGGCAGGAGGGTCCGCTTGCCGCTTCCCGGGCGCCGCGAGCCGAAGGGCCGCAGCATCCCGGGATGGCCGCTGGGCAGGAAGTCGCTGTCGATGATCCAGGTCGGGTCTCCGGGCATCCGGGACAGGCGGTAAGCGGCCTTGTTGAGCCGCGTGCTGTGCTCGAAGAGGAGAAGCTCGGCGTACCAGCCGGTGACGGCTCCGGCCTGGCGCTCTTCAAGGACCGGCACGACGCCGGTGTGTTCTAGGGCGTTGTCCTCGTCGGTGACGGTGGCGGTGAACGTCTGGGCGGTGTGCAGCGGGGCCAGGACCAGTTCTGCGGCCCGGTGAGCTTCGGGGTAGCCGATCGGGTCGGCGATCAGGCACCGTCCGGCGAGGGAGAGCGGATCGTGAGTAGCGGCGGAGGCGGGGAGCCCCAGCGAGGCGAGCTCCCGCACCAGCGCCTTGTGACCGAGGGTGGCGAGGTACCAGTGCTGCTGAGCATGGGTGTCCGGGTGCATGGTGTCCATGGGGCCCTTCCTGGGGGCGGCGGGATGCTGGCGAATGGTCCGTGCCGAGCGCGTCAGTTCGTGGGTGCGGCGTGGCAGCGAGGCCGGGCGCGGTGAAGGCCGGTGCCGGTGCCGTAGGTGAGGCCCAAGACTTCGGCCATGCACCTGCGAGTTTCGGCGCCCTGCCAATCACGTCCGGGCACGTAGAAGGCGTCCCGGGTGAGGCGGCTGGTGATCTCGGTAGTGGCCTCGTCGCGGTGACTCGAGTGCGGAGACGCGTCAGTGCTGCTCGAAGGTAGGGATGACCAGCTTCATCAGGTGTGTCCTGTGGGCGGCCAAGCCGGGGAGCGAACGCAGCAGCCGGGGCCCGCCCTCGCTCCCCGGCGGGACTCAGGCGCGCGCCGCCTCGGTCTCCACTTCTCCCTCCTCCTCGGCCTTGAGGGTTTCGAAGTAGGCGCGGGCGCTGTCGACCAACCCGGGAACGTCACACCCGAAGGACTGGGCCGCGTCCAGGAGCGCCGCGAGCATGGCAGCTTCCCGTTCAGCCCCCGCGGCAGCGACGGCGCACAGGACGTCGAGCTTCACGGGATATGCCTCGCTGCGCAGTCCCTCAGCAGCCTGGTGGAGCTCATGGGCAGTGACCCGCCCGTCCGTCAGGCAGAAGACCTGAGCGACCAGATCTCCGATCACGCGATCGGCGCTTTCCTGGTCGTTCACGACCCGCTCGTCGGGGCGGTGGAAGGCGATCTGGGCCATCGTCTCGGCCGCGAGGACGCCGAGCCGTACCCGCTCGGCGAGCTTGGGGACGGGCAACAGAGCATTGGGGGCCTGCCTGTTGTAGGCCTCCAGCGCCGCACTGGCCCATGCGGCACGGTCCGCGAGGGTGCACTCCCGCGCGGAATCCATGTTGACGCCGGCCTCCAGCGCCGCGGCGTAGCGAGCAGCCTTGCGTTCGGGGATGGAAGTGTCCACGGTTGTTCCTCGGGGTGACGGTCAGAGATGACGGTGAGAGCAGCGCGGGCGCCGCTCGATCACAACCATCACATTACACATTTGAACACAAATAAGCAACAAGCTAGGCAGGGGGACGGGCGTCTGCCCACTTCGGGTACGGGAGTGCGGGCATGCCGAAGACTGCTCTCGACCGTTCTGCCCGATTACGCCCCACAGGCAGGGCGTAGCGGTGAGTCCCAGGGTGCCGCGAGCGCCGTGCTCCGATCTGCTCCAGCGCGTTGTGCAGCCAGGCCCGTCGGCCAGCACCCGCAGGTCGCTCCGAGGCGCCCAGGGCCACGATGCGCCGCTCGAACCCGTCGGCACCGCGGTCACCGGCGACAAACTTCGCGATCGACCGCGCTGGGAGCACCTGGCCGTCCGGCAGCACGATGACCGTCCGCGCCGTGCTGCGGCCGGTGTAGGTAGCGGAGAGGGCCTGGTAGATGATCCCGAGGTGCCCTCGGGGCGAGCCGGCCGTGCGTCCGTCCGACAGGGTCCGCAGCCGTGGGACGGGGTCCGCGTAGGTGACCACTCCCCGTACGCCGTGCCCCGCGGCCAGGCGCAATGCCGCCGCGACCGCGAAGCTCTCCCCGTTGCTCGCCACCGAGGGGGACAAGCACACCCGAGACATCTCAAGGGCCTCGGTATAGGGCTCCAGGGAAGGGAAAACCCTGGTCAGAGCCCGGCGGCTCATTGGGACGCCCAGGACGATAACTCCAACCAGCAGACCGCCGTCGACCTCCTGGCCGTGGTCGTCCTCTGCAGGCTTGAGGTCCACCAGCCCAAATCGGTGGACCGCCGGCGGCCACCCCGACAGATAGTGGTTCGCCTGGATGTACTTCCGGGCGGGCGCCTCCGCCAGCTCGACGACCTCGTACCGGCGCCGGTCGAAGCCACCCTGCGACGTGTGCACCCACGTCGGCACACCGCCGCTCCAGCGCTGCGTCCAGCCCTCGGCGCGGCCGGCGGCCATGGTCTCCCACTGCGCCGAAGCGGGCCCGAGCGGCGCGCTCACCGCTGCTGCCCGGCTTCGGCTCGCGCGGCGAGGCGGATCTGGGAAAGGCGTTGCTTCATCTCCCCGATCCCGCTGGCACCGGCGAGGGGTGCCTTGAGGTCCGGCCAGGACTGCCTCGCGAGGGCGACGTACTTGCTGCCGGCCAGCACCGTCACCTCCGCCGACTCGATGCCGCGTTCCCGTACCTGCGCCTGCACAAAGTCCGCGTTGACGCTGCCGGGGTCGCCCACGGTGATGTCGTACGGGTCGATCTCCGTGGACAGGTCGAGGAGCCCGTGGGCAGCGGAGAGGATGTACTGGCGGCCGCCGTCCTGGAGCAGGGCTTTGGCCGTCTCCCGGCAGGAGCCGTGGAAGGTGCCGACGTACATCGCGCCAGCGGTCACGCGGCGGTCCTGCTTGGCCTTTCCGCAGCCGAAAGCGCGCGAGTTCGCGAATTCCCGGAGGGGTCAGCCGCTGAACCCGCGCGTCGTCGCCGAATTGGAGCCGGTAACGAGGGCGGGTTCGTCTGTGCCTGCAGGGGGGCGGCGGTTGTCAGAGCCGTGGGGATCGGCGGCGTACGGCGCCGGTGGCTGTCCACGGTGCGATGAGCGTGGCGGCCACGGAGACGGTAGCCAGGAGGAAGAAGAGGGGCCCGTAGCCGCCGAGCGGCACGGCCAAGGCGGCGCCGGCGAACGGCGCGAAGGCTGCCGCGGTGGTTGCCGGTGCTGCGAGGAGTCCGGAGAGACGGCCGTAGTGGGCGGTGCCCCAGCGGTCGGTGATGGCGGTGGCCTGGAGGAGGGTGACGTTGCCGCGGACCATGCCGGCCGCGACGGATACGGCGATGATCAGGGCGTAGGGGCCGGTGACGGCGGCGAAGGCGGCGGTGGTCAGTCCGCCGAGGGCAATCAGAATCGTTGTGCGGGCCGTTGCTTTGGTGCGGCGTGCGAGGGCTGCGTACAGGGTGCGGCCGAGGGTCTGTCCGGCACCGCCGATGCCGAGGGCCCAGGCGGCCTGGCTGGTGGTGTACCCCCGTTCCAGAAGGAGCGGGACGAGGGCGACTACGACGGCGTACAGCGCGAAGCTGGACAGGGTGAAGGCGGCGGCGAGCAGAAGGAACGGCCGACTGCGCCCAACCGTGGCCACGCCTGCGGCCGCGTGCGCAAGGCCCGTGGGGGCGTCGGGCCAGGGTGCGCGCAGGGTCAGGGTGTGAGCCGGGATGGTGACGACGGCGAGGATGCCGGCGAGCACCAGGTAGGTGTGGCGCCAGGACAGATGGTCCGCGAGGGTCGCGGTCAAGGGCGCGAATACGGTGGAGGCAAGCCCGCCGGCGAGGGTGACGACCGTCAGGGCCCGCACGTGGTCGGGGGCCCACCAGCGGGTCAGGGCGGCGAACGCCGGCTGGTAGAAGGTGGCAGCCATCGCGAGCCCGGCCAGCGCCCAACCGGCTATGAAGGCCGGGACGTTCGGGGCCGCAGCCACGATCAGCAGGCTGACCACACCGACCACGGAGCCGGTGGTCATGACGGCGCGCGGGCCGCGCTGGTCGAGGATCCGTCCGACGCGGATGCCGGCGAGCGCGGAGACGATGAGGCCGAGGGAGAACGCCGCGGTGGTCGCTCCGGCCGACCAGCCTGTCGCGGCGGTGATCTGCGGGTTGAGGACGGGGAAAGCGTAGTAGACGATGCCCCAGCTGGTGATCTGCGTGAGACAGAGGGTGGGCAGGACGGCGCGGGGCCGCGACCGGTCCCTTGCTCCGGTCGCGGCCGAGGTGGTGAGCGCGTTGGTCATGAACGGTCAGCAGCAGCCACCGGCTGCGGCGGCCTCCTTCACCGGCGTGGAGCTGGTGCAGCAGGCGCTCTGTGGTGGTGCCGGCGCTGGGGCGTCGGCCTTCACGACGTACACCTCCCAGCGTTCGCTGCCGGGGCCCTGGACCCAGACCTTGTCCTGGAGGGCGTGGCAGCAGGTGGTGTCGTTCTCCTCCCGGGTGGTGAGGCCCGCGTCGGCGAGGCGGGCGGTGGCGGTGTGGACCTCGTCGGTGGTGGCTACCTCGACGCCGAGGTGGTCCATGCGGGTGTCCTCGCCCGGCTCGCCCTGGAAGAGGACGAGCTTGAGCGGGGGCTCGGCGATGGCGAAGTTGGCGTAGCCGTCGCGGAGTTTGGCGGGTTCGGTGTCGAACAGCTTGCCGTAGAAGGTGATCGCCGCCTGGAGATCGGGGACGCGGAGGGCGAGTTGTACGCGGGACATGACGTACCTCTTCCTGAGTGGGGGTGGAGAGGGGTTCGGGTCAGCCGCAGCAGCCGCCGTCGGCCTGCTGGGCGTCGGGGGTGTCAAACAGGCCCGCGCCGCCGCAGACTCCGGTCTCGGGGAGGGTGAGTTCGACGCGGTCGGCCGCCTCGAGGTCGCCGGCGAGCGCGGCGGCGAGGGAGCGGGCCTGCTCGTAGCCGGTCATGGCCAGGAAGGTCGGGGCGCGGCCGTAGGACTTCATGCCGACCAGGTAGACGCCCTGCTCGGGGTGGGAGAGCTCGCGGTGGCCGTGCGGGTAGACGGTGCCGCAGGAGTGCTGGTTGGGGTCGATCAGCGGCGCGAGTTCGACCGGGGCCTGGAGGCGCTCGTCCAGGTTCAGGCGGACCTCGGACAGGAAGGTCAGGTCGGGGCGGAACCCGGTCAGCACGATCACCTCGTCCACCGGCTCCAGCCGCCGTCCGTCCTCGCCCACCAACACCGGGCGGCCGTCGCCGTCGCGTTCGATCGTCTCGGTGCGGAAGCCGGTGACGGCGTCGGCGTGGCCCTCGTCGACGGCGGCCTTGGCCGCCAGGCCGAGCGCGCCGCGGGCGGGGAGCTGGTCGGCGGTGCCGCCGCCGAAGGTGGAGCCGGAGATGCCCCGGCGCAGGATCCACACCGCGTGCGTGCCCGTGCCGTCGTCGGCCTTGGCCAGGTCGGCGAGGTGGGCCAGCGCGGTGAAGGCGGAGGCGCCGGAGCCGATGACGGCGGTGCGCCTGCCCGCGTACCGGGCGCGGACAGTCGGGTCGTTGAGGTCGGGGAGGCGGTAGGTGATGCGGTCGGCCGCCGCCTTCTCGCCGAGGGCGGGCAGGCCGCTGCCACCGGCCGGGGACGGGGTGGTCCAGGTGCCGGAAGCGTCGATCACCGCGCGGGCGAGGATCCGCTCCTCGTGGCCGTCGGCGTGGGTGACGTGCACGACGAAGGGCTGGGCCTCGCGGTCGGCGTCGACAATACGGTCCCGGCCGGCGCGGGAGACGCCGGTCACGCGGGCGCCCAGGCGCACCCGGTCGCCCGGTACGTCGGCGAGCGGCTGGAGGTACTGCTCGGCCCAGTCGCCGCCCGAGGGGTAGGTGTCCGCGGCGGGCCGCACTCAGCCGGTCGGGGCGAGCAGCTTCTCGGCGGCCGGATCGACGACTTCGCCCCAGGTGGAGAAGAGACGCACATGGCTCCACTCGCGGACGGCCGCGGCGGCGACCGGGCCCGCTTCCAGGACCAGGGGCTCGAGGCCCTGGTCAATCAGGTGGGCGGCGGCGGCCAGACCGGCGGGACCTGCTCCGGTCACGACGACGGGCAGCTCGGTGGTGGCGGGCGCGGTCACGGCGACTCCTTGCGCGTTTCGACATCTGTCGATGGCTTGCGCGATCCAGCGTGGCACCTGTATTGATGAGTGTCAACATAGACATCCATCGAAACCGGGGGGATTGCTGATGGAGCACGTCGACGTCGCCGTGATCGGCGGCGGCCAGTCCGGACTGGCGACCGCCCACGCCCTGCTGCGCCGAGGGCTGCGGCCGGTGGTGCTGGAGGCGTCCGACCTTGCGGCGGGGTCGTGGCCGCGCTACTACGACAGCCTCACGCTGTTCTCGCCCACCCGGTACAGCTCTCTGCCCGGGATGCCGTTCCCCGGCGCCGACCGGAACCACTATCCGCACCGCGACGAGGTTGTCGCCTACCTCACTGCCTACGCCGGCCACCTGGACGCCGAGATCCGCACCGGCTGCCGCGTCAGCGCGGTCCGCCGCACCGGCGACGCCTTCGAGGTGGAACTGGAGGGAGGCGGTCGGCTGTCCGCGCGGGCCGTCGTGGCGGCTTCCGGGTCGTTCGGCCGCCCGCACCGGCCGGCGCTGTCGGGCCTGGAGGAGTTCACCGGCCAGGTGCTGCACGCCGCCGACTACCTCAACCCGGCCCCGTTCACCGGCCGCCGGGTGGTGGTGGTCGGGGCGGGGAACTCGGCGGTGCAGATCGCCGCCGAGCTCGCCGGGGCCGCGCGCGTCACGCTCGCCACCCGCGGGCCGGTGAAGTTCACGACGCAACGCGCCCTCGGCCGCGACCTGCACTTCTGGCTGACCCGCACCGGCCTGGACACCGCGCCCCTCGGCCGGCTCCTCCCGCGCCCTCCGGCGCAGCCGGTTCTCGACGACGGCCACTACCGGACGGCCCTGGCCGCCGGACGGCCGCAGCGCCGGCCGTTGTTCACCGGCGTCGACGGAGCCGAGCTCGTCTGGCCGAACGGGGAGCGGGAGGAGGTCGACGCGATCGTGCTCGCCACCGGCTACCGCCCCGACCTGCCCTACCTCGCCCGCCTCGACGGCACTCTGGACGCCGTCGGGAACCCCCGGCACCGGGAGGGACTCTCGGTTGGAGTGCCGGGGCTGGCGTACGTCGGGCTGGAATGGCAGCGCAGCCTGTCGTCCAACTCGCTGCGCGGCGTCGGCCGGGACGCGGACCGGATCGCCCGGCGCCTGGCCGCCCACCTCGCGCGCCGGTGACGGACCTCGCTTTGGTTCGACATGTGCCAACATAGATGCATGTCGAATGCGAAGGTGCTACCGCTGCTCGAAGCCAACGCTCAGGGTGTGGCGCCGTGCTGCCCGCCGCTGACCGAGCGGCCGATGACCGCCGAGGAGGCCGAGACGGCCGCGCGGATGTTCAAGGCGCTCGGCGACCCGGTCCGGCTGCGGCTGTTCTCCGCCGTCGCCTCCCACGAGGCCGGGGAGGCGTGCGTGTGCGACATCTCCGATGTCGGCGTCTCCCAACCCACGGTGTCCCACCACCTGAAGAAGCTGAGGGAGGCCGGGCTGCTGACCTCCGAGCGGCGCGGCACCTGGGTGTACTACCGGGTCGAGCCGTCGGTACTGGCCGCGATGGGCAAGCTGCTGGCCATGCCGGCCGCGGCCTGACGACCGGACGGACAGAACAGAGGGGAAAACGGTGAGCGGGGCGCCCCGTGCGGTGGTCGTGCCGTTGGCGGCGGAGCACGCCGACCAGGTGCCGGCGATCCACCGGGCGGGCATCGACGAGGGCAACGCCACCTTCGGGACCAACGCGCCGAGCTGGGAGGCGTACGACGCCGCGAAGCTGCCCGAGCACCGCTTCGCCGCCCTGGACGAGGGCGAGGGGGCGGTGCTGGGCCGGGTCGCCGCGAGCAGGGTCTCGGACCGGTGCGCGTATGCGGGCGTGGTCGAGCACTCCGTCTACGTCCACCCCGCCGCCCGCGGCCGCGGCATCGCCTCCGCCCTGCTCAAGGCGCTGATCGACTCCACCGAGCAGGCCGGAATCTGGACCATCCAGTCCGAGATCTTCCCCGAGAACACTGCCGGCCTCGCCCTGCACCAGCGCCACGGCTTCCGCACCATCGGTACGCGGGAGCGGATCGGACGCCACCACGGCGTGTGGCGCGACGTCGTCCTGGTCGAGCGCCGCAGCCCGGCCGTCACGTAGCCGGCACGGCAAGGTGGCGGGGCTCAGGCGTCCTCGATGATCGAGCAGACCGCGGCCGGCTCACCGCAGGGCCGGTCGTCGGCGGCCCTGCGGGTCTCGGTGAGAGTCTGGCGCAGCGCCAGGAGATCTGTGATGGTCGCGTCGATCTCGGCGAGGCGCGCGTCGAGCAGGTCGCGGACGGCGTGCGGCCGGGCCGCTGCTGGTGCTGCGGCGCGTTGAGGGTTCCCGGCGCCCGCTGTATGTCTTCGGCCCGTTCGCCGTGCACGGCGGTATCGATCTGACGCTGGCCGTCACCATCCACCCGGCCGTGGCCGCAGGCGCGCTGACCGTCTACGGCGTGGGTACTTCCACCGGAGCGGTCACCTTCACCTCCCTGCTGCAAGCCGCCGCCTCTGCCACCCACCGCGGCCTGCTGCGGTTGCTCCTGCTTCCCACCTGGCACTACTTCTTCTGGAACCTCATGTCCCAGTCTCCAGGTGTCCAACATCAAGGGTTGCGCCACGAGGCGCTGTGGTTCGTACGGAGGTGAAAGACCACCGTCATCTGCCTGTCGTAGCAGGTGGATTGAAGCTGGGGGCAGCCTGATCCGGGTGATGCCGGGAAGGGCGGCAAGCAGCCCCGACACGACCGGGACGTGCCAGTACTGCCAGATGGTGCGGGTCCGGTCGGCGAGATGGAGAGGAGTACGCGAGGAACCGGCGTTGTTACGTCCTTCAACTTGGACACCGGCTCGAACCTGGCGGATCTGGGCCGGACGCGGTGCGTATCGCGTTGACGGGCATCCTCCGTTCGGAGGAAGTACCGAAAACGGGAGAACTCCCACGAGGTATCCCTTTGCGGAGTGGGAGGCCACGAGGAAGGTCTACGGCGTACTCGTGGCGATGCCGCTGGGGCACAGCCGGGCTCCTCCTCCATCCAGCGAATCACGGTGAACGTGGGAACCGTCCCCGGCCTCGCCTCCGCCCGTGCCTCCAGCGCGGCGGCGGGGGCTGGGCGCATCGACCGTCGATCGGCCGGGGACGGGGCGGAGCCGCCGTAGTACTCCGAGGCCGGGAAAGCCGGCCACATGGGGAAGTTGCGCCGTCTACTGACCTTGAATGCGTGATGTCGTCATGGTGGCTGGCGCCGGAGGCCGGTGCCGGTGAGGCAGCCGTCGAGGACGCCGGGGCGGTACTGGAGCTGGCGTAGGCCGCGCCGGACGGCGGTGATCAGATCGTCGGGGTCGGCGAAGGCGCGGTTGGCCGTGGTGGTGCGTCGTAGGACGGACCAGATGCCCTCGACCGGGTTGAGGTCGGGTGCGTAGGGCGGCAGTTGGAAGACGGTGAGCCAGTCGCGGTCGGCGATGTAACGGCGCATGCCGGCCGTCAGATGGGTGTTCAAGTTGTCCCAGACCAGCACGATCGGGCCGCCGAGCTGCTGGTGGGCGGTCTGGATCAGGTCGCGGTAGTCCTTCCAGGAGAAGCTCTTGCGCCCGTCGGGCCGGGCGTCCGGGCAGGGGCGGTAGATGAGCCGGGAGGGTTCGCCGGACTTGTAGCAGGCCAGGGCGGCCACCGATAAGCGGCGGCGGGAGCGGCCCCGGACGCGGATCACGGGGGTGTGGCCGCGGCGGGACCAGGTGCGGGTGGTCGGCGGCGTCATCGAGAATCCGGCTTCGTCCTCGAAGACGAGCCAGGCGTCGAGCGCCGCCACGGTTCTTCCACGCTCGGCCAGGTCTCCTTCACCCAGCCGGCCACCGCCGCCTCGTCCCGCTCGAGTGCCCGGCGGGCGGGGACCTGGCAGCTCCAGCCGTGCCGCTTGAGCAGGGCGGCCACTCCTTGCACGGTGTAGCTCTTGTGGAAGCGGCGCCCGATCAGCGTCTTGATCCGCGACAGGGTCCAGGTCTGGTCCGGCCAGCCGTGTGCCACTGGCCCCTTGGCCAGTTCCCGCTCGAGCACGGCGAACAGTTCGTCACTGAGCAGCGGCAGTGACGCCGGACCCTTGGAGGCCAGAGCCCGGGGCCCGTTCTGCGACCAGGCTCTGCGCCAGCGCTGAACCGATCGGACGCTGACCCGCAGGTCGTGCGCGATGACCGAGTTCTCATCGCCCTGGGCGAACCGCTCGGCCGCCTCCATCCTCAACTTTTCGCGGAAGACCCGCCGTTCACCGGTCAGTCCGCCCCCTTGCGCATACCTCATGCAGTCGGCATACCGCAGGGATCACGAGGCGTCAGCCCCTACGACACCACGCTTTGAGGGTCAGTAACTCGGCGTTGGATCACTCTCTCAGAGAGTAGAGGTTCGGAAGGAGAAACCTCTGGACTACCCGCCTTACCTGGACGCGAAAGCGCGAGGGGACAACAGCATGGCGGGAAAGCGTGGAGCGTTGTGAAGGCGTTTATGGCGCTGCCGCGCAAAGTCCGTGTGATATGGCGAAGACCAGACTGTTTGAAGCCAAGTTCCCAGGGATGGAAATGTGCATCCTCCGACATACAACGCCCGGAGCGGAGCCATCAGCATCAGGCGAATCCCCTTTGCTTCGCCCCAACCCTTCCGGCTGGTGGACGGTGGGTAACGAGCTCACTCAAGGGAACGGACAGGCCGCCTACGTCACGCTCGATACGTCCAATGCAAGAGGAATTCGGGATCACCTAAGGGGCGCGAGCCCTACGGTGACGGAGTGCCAGTAGTAGTCGTGGGAGTAATGCCCCACCAGGGAGAGCGGGAGAGCCGCTTACAGGGCCAAGTGGCACAGGTGTCCACGATATCCGGAGAGGCAAGGTACGCGTAATGCAGAGAGCCGAAGCCCTGATGGAGATCATCCATGAACGCGGCAAGAGAGGATTGCCCCTGGAGAGGCTGTACCGGCATTTGTTCAACCCGGAGCTGTACTTGCGGGCCTACGGGAAAATCTATCGCAACGACGGCTCTATGACGCCCGGCTCCACCCAGGAGACCGTGGACGGTATGAGTCTGAAGAAGATTCAGACGATCATCGATGCGCTGCGGTATGAGCGATATCGATGGACCCCGGTGCGACGCGTATACATCGACAAGAAGGGATCACCCGCGAAGCGTCGGCCTCTAGGTCTGCCTTCGTGGTCGGACAAGCTGCTGCAAGAAGTGATTCGCTCCCTGCTGGAAGCGTATTACGAGCCGCAGTTCTCCGACCGCTCTCACGGCTTCAGGCCAGGAAAGGGATGTCACACTGCGCTCACGGAGATATCTGAGACGTGGCGTAGTGTCACCTGGTTCGTCGAGGGAGACATCTCCCAGTGTTTTGATCGGCTGGATCACGGAGTCTTGCACTCCATCCTGGCCGAGAACATTCACGACAGTCGCTTCCTGCGGCTGATCGACGGACTTCTCCAGGCCGGGTACCTGGAGGAATGGCGTTATCACGAAACACTGAGTGGTGCGCCACAAGGGGGTATTCTGAGCCCCTTACTCTCCAATATCTACCTGGATCGGTTGGACAAGTACGTCGAGACAACACTCTTACCCGTCTTCAACCAGGGGGCCGGCCGCAAGCCGTATCTGCCGTATATGCGGATACACAAGGCCACCTGGAAACTGGAGAAGCGCGGACAGCGGGAGGAAGCACGGCAGCTGCGTCGTCAACTGCAACGGCTCCCCTCCCACGATCCCAATGATCCGGGCTTCCGGCGGCTGCACTACGTCCGTTACGCGGACGATTGGCTGCTGGGGTTCTCCGGGACGCGACGGGAAGCCGAGTACATCAAGGAGAAGATCGGGAAGTTCCTGCGTAACCGGTTGAAGCTGGAGCTCTCCGAGCCGAAGACCTTGATTACCCACGGGCGGACACAGGCCGCTTGCTTCCTCGGCTACGAAATCGTGGTCCTGCACGACGACGCCAAGCGCGATCGGAACGGTCATCGCTCTATCAACGGGCAGATCGGCCTGAAAGTGCCAATGGACGTCGTGCGCGGAAAATGCAGACCTTACATGCGCCGCGGCAAACCGGCCGCCCTGCTGGAGCGCGTGCACGACTCGGACTTCCGGATCGTCACGCGGTTTCAGTCAGAGTTCCGGGGCCTCGCGGAGTATTACCAGCTGGCCTACAACCGGCACCGCCTCGGCCTGCTGAGGTGGATTACGGAACGCTCCCTGACCAAGACGCTGGGGCATAAGAACAAGATCAGCGTCAACAAGGTCTGGAATCGCTACCGTGCCACCTGGCAGACACCTGCTGGCCCCCGAAGGGGCCTCCAGGTCAAAGTCGAACGCGGCAATGGAAAGAAGCCGCTGGTCGCCCGTTGGGGCGGAGTCTCGCTGGCACGAAGGACCACGAGGGTAACCCTCAAAGACGAGCTTCCGGTGGTATGGAGGAAGCGTCCCGCAGAACTCATCGACCGGCTCATGTCCGGCCGTTGCGAACTCTGCAAGGCGCAAATAGAAGTCAAAGTGCACCACATTCGACGTCTGAGTGACCTCCGCCCCGGGAGTCAGGCTCAACAGCCTGACTGGGCAAAGCAGATGGCATCACGCCGCCGCAAGACCCTGATCGTCTGCCGTGACTGTCACAGCGGAATCCACAGCGGACCTTCCGTTCGGCAGGAATCGATGGAATCGACGCTGGAGAGCCGGGTGCGGTGATAAGTCGCATGCCCGGTTCGGTGGGGGGTCGTCGGAAAAGGGTCCGCATCAGCGGACACCTCGCCGGCGGCCTACCCTGCGGCGGCAGCGGAAGACGAGCAACAAGGAGGCTGCAATGCCGAAAGACGCGCCGCCGAACGGCAGCGCTCCGCCCACCGGGACCGTCGGTCCCCGGAAGCGGGTATCGGAGATGCAGGCCAAGCTGCACCGTTGGGCGGCGGCCGATCCCGGCCGCCGGTTCGACGACCTGTTCAACCTCGTGCACGACCCGGCGACGCTGATCGTGGCATTCGAGCGGGTCGCGGGCAACAAGGGCTCCCGCACTCCCGGCGTCGACGGCCTGACCGTCGCCGACATCGAGGAGTACACCGGGGTGCCCGGGTTCCTGCACGATCTGCGTGTCGCCCTCAAGGACGGCTCGTTCCGGCCTCTCCCGGTCAGGGAACGCAAGATCCCCAAGCCGGGCGGGTCGGGGAAGGTCCGCGCCCTCGGGATTCCGACGGTGGCGGACCGGATCGTGCAGGCCGCGCTGAAACTCGTACTGGAGCCGATCTTCGAGACCGACTTCACGCCGGTTTCCTACGGCTTCCGGCCCGGGCGGCGGGCCTGGGACGCGATCGCCGAGATCCACCACTTCGGCACCAAGCAGTATCGCTGGGTGCTGGACGCGGATATCGAGGCGTGCTTCGACCGGATCGACCACACGGCCCTGCTGGACCGCGTGCGACACCGGGTGAAGGACAAACGCGTCCTGGGCCTGGTCAAGGCATTCCTCAAGGCCGGGATTCTGACCGAACTCGGCGAGAACAAGGGGACCATGACCGGGACACCGCAGGGCGGCATCCTCTCCCCGGTTGCTGGCCAACATCGCTCTCTCAGTGCTCGATGAGCATCTGATGGGGCCGTGGAAGCCGGGCGGAGCGATGTCGCTCGCCTGGGAACGCGGGTATCGGCGTCGCCGAGGACTGCCGAACTGGCGGCTGGTCCGTTACGCGGACGACTTCGTCGTCCTGGTCAACGGCACCCGTCAGGACACCGAAGCAGTCCGCGAGGACGTCAGCCGGGTGCTGAAACCTCTGGGTCTGAACCTCTCCGAGGCAAAGACCCAGATCACGAACCTGGCCGACGGAATCGACTTCCTGGGGTTCCACATCCAGTGGCGCCGCAAGAAGGGGACGGAGAAATGGCACGTCTACACCTTCATCAGCCAACGTCCCATCCGGCAGCTGAAGGCGAAGATCCGGGCCTTGACCCGCAGGCAGTCGCAACAGGATCTACAGTCCGTGCTCCGCAGGATCAACCAGATCCTGCGCGGCTGGTCCGCCTACTTCCAGCATGCCGTCGCCAAGAACCAGTTCAGCGCGCTCGCCCACTTCGTTTGGTGGCGGCTGATCAGGATGCTCAAGGTCCGGCACCACTGGACGTGGAAGGACATCCGCCGCCGGTTCGTCACCCCGCAAGGGCACTAGCGGCCGATCTCGGCGGACGGGACCGACCTCTTCGATCTCCAGACGGTCGCGGTCACCCGCTACCGCTGGCGAGGAGCGAAGATCCCCAGCCCATGGCCAACGATCCAGCCCACGACAGTCTCCGTGGAGAGCCGGATGCGCTGAGAGGCGCATGTCCGGTTCGGCGAGAAGTCCGGGGAAACGGACCGGGAGCAATCCCGACACCGCGCCCCGGGCTTACTCAGCGAAGCTTCATGCCTACGCCTTCCCCCTCGCGACGGATGCCTTGCCCGCAGTGAAACGCACGCTTGCTCCCATCATCAAAGGCTGCATCGGTGACCGTTGTCATGTCCGATAAGAGGCCTCCTGACCCGCGCAAACGCGTCGGACAGGGATAAGGCTGCGGCGGCACCCTCGCGAGTGCCACCCTGTCGTGAACTGTCGGTCGGGAGGTCGGTACCCTGCCAGGGCATACGGGACCCCCGTGCCCGCAGCCCGCCTCCCCGTCCACTCCGGACGGGCTCCTGAAAGCCCGATCCTGATGCGACCGCACCGCCCGCAAGGAGCCGCCTCCCCGGCGTCCGGCGTGCTGCGCGGGCTTCGGGCGGGTGCCTTGGCGGTGCTGTGTGTGCTGCTGCCGCTCGCCGGACACGTACTGGCGCAGTGCCATGCGCCCCGGTGGATCATCGTGGCCGGGACGGCGGCGGTAGCCGTGCCAGGCGCCGCGGTATTGACCCGGCACAAGCTGACGGACGCCCAGTTGCTGGCCGTGTTCGCGGCCACGCAGCTGGCCTACCACACGGCCTACTCGCTGCCCGGGGCCTGCGCGGCGGTCGCCGCGGACAAGCCTGGCGGCGGTCTGGCGCGGCTGATCGAGCATGACGCGGTGGCCGGTCCGCCGGCCGGCGTACTGATGGCCGGACATCTGGTGACTCTGTTGCTCGCTGTCCGCCTGCTCGGCCTGGGCGAGCGGCTTCTGTGGCAGAGCAGGTCGCTGCTGACGGTCGTACAACGCCTGCTCGTGTTCCTGTGGCCGCTGCTGCGCGGCCGTCATGGTTCCGGCCCACAGATCACGTTTCCCGAGAGCAGCGCACCGAGGGTGTCGGCGCTGCTCGTGCGGTTGCACGAGGGCAGGGCTCCCCCCAGGCACGGGCGCAGTCCGTTCGTCGTTTTCCGGCCGATGCCGCTCTGCGGTCCGAGTCTGCCCTGAGGGGTACGACGCGAGGATGACCGCCGGACGCGTCGGTCCCCTTCGTCTTCGTCCCGGCGGCAGCCCCGCCGGGGGACAGAGAGTCCCACACCATGCAGTACCTGATCGACCAGGCGCGCGTCTTCCCCGCCCGCGCGGCGGCCCACGACGTGAGCCTGGGCGCACCTGCACAGTCCCAGCAGCCGCGGGCGATGTTCATCTCCTGCTCCGACGCGCGCGTCGTACCGGCTCTCATCACGGCCGCCCGCCCCGGCGACCTCTTCGAACTGCGCACATATGGCGGGGTGATCCCTCCCTACGACCCGGAGGGGCCGACCGGTGAGTCCCGGACGATCGAGTACGCGGTCGACGAGCTGGTCGTCTCGGACATCATCGTCTGCGGTCATTCGTACTGCGAGGTCGTCACGGCGGCCCTGCACGACCACCTGACCGCGGCCGGCATCGACGGCCCCGGCGAGGGGTTGACCCCGCTGACCGGAGACCTCACCGCCGCGGGGCACTGGCACGTGCTCGCCCAGCTCGACGCGCTCAGCAACCATCCAAGCGTGGTGCACCGGCTCGCCGACCGGTCCTTGCACCTGCACGCCTGGTTCCACGAGATCGAGACAGGCGCAACCCTTCAGTACGTCCCGCGCGCCAGCTCCTTCCTGCCCCTGTGAACAGCCCCGCCCCTTCCGACGTATACGACAAGGTGATCGCCCGTGACCCCCGACAACCGGCTCGTCTACGACGAACGTCTGACCGCCCCGAAAGCCTGGTGGGGTATAGCCGTGTTCTTCGGCATTGCCCTGGCCCTGGTCTTCTTTCCCTACGGCCTCGTCGCCGCACTGATCGGTCTGGCCGTCGGCACCTGCCTGGCCGGGATGTACGTCAGTGCACAAGGCTCGACACGGATCCGGGTCACCGCCGACATGCTGTTCGTGGCCGACGCCCGCATCCCTCTGGTGGCCCTCGGGCAGCCGGAGGCCCTCCACGGAGAGGACGCGCGGGCCTGGCGGACCTACAAGGCCGATCTGCGGGCCTTCATGGTGATGCGCAGTTTCGTCCCCGGCGCGGTGCGCGTCGAGGTCCTCGATCCCGACGACCCCACGCCCTACCTCTACCTGTCCACCCGTACGCCCGAGTTGCTGGCCAAGGCGCTCGGTCCACGGCCGTGAGGACGCGGCCTGGACGTCTGGGCGTCGTACGGCGGTTTCTCGTACGGGCGGCCGGCCGCTAGGAGATGATGGGCGACCGTGCCACCTGATCACGCGACCGGGCGCGAGGAGCGTGCCGGAGCAGGCCGGGCCAGCCGTGCGGGAGCGTGCGCGCGGGCCGGCCTGTTCGCCGTGCTCGGCACCGTGCTCGCAATCTTCGGGCACCACGCGATCGCTGAGACAGCTGTGCCGTGGCGGCTTGTGGGCGGGCTCGTCGTGTTTCAGTTCGCGGCGGTCTGGCCCCTCGCCCGTCGCCGCTACGTACCTGCTGCGACCGTCGCGGTCACGCTGGCGATGCAGTGCGTGCTGCATCTCGCGCTGTCCTCCGCAGACGGTGACCCACCGGCGGCGATGCCGGAGCACGCGATGCACGCCGGGCATTTGGCGGCCGCGCCGGGGGACGGGCACGCCTGGCATCACGCGCAAGTGCCGATGATGGTCGTCCACACGGTCGCCGCGCTGGTGGTGGCCTGGCTGCTGCACCGGGCGGACGCGCGGATGACGGCCGCACTCGGCACGCTGCGCACGTTGGCCAGGGCCGCCGTGGCCACACTGGCCCAAACGCTGCCACGACCTGTCGCCGATCCGGAGCCGAAACTGCCCGGGCTGCCCGGCCGGGGAGTCCATGGGCTCTTCCCGGTGGCAGCACCGGCGTGGGAGGAAGTACTGAAGCACGCGGTGGTGCGCAGGGGCCCACCGCGGCGGGAGGACCCTTCGGTAACCACCCGGCCCCGGCACCGCGGGGCCGAATCTTCCCGCATCAGCAAGGAGTCCCCCTGTGCCCAAGTCAACCCGTCCACTGGCGCGTGCCGGCCGACGTTTCGTACTCGCCGGTGCCGTCGCGCTGACCGCCACACTCGCCCTGGCCGCGCCGGCGGCCGCGCATGCGGAGGTCGAGGCCGACCGTCCGCAGGCTCTGGCGGAGAACGTCACCCTGAGCTTCGTTTCCGAGGCCGAGTCCGCCTCCGCGGGCTTCAGCGAACTGCGTGTCGTTCTTCCCAAGGGCATCGCACCCTCCGACGTCACCCTCGAAGAGGCTCCCAAGGGCTGGAAGCTGAAGGCCACCAATGATGGGTACACCGTCGCCGGCCCCTCACTGAAGGCCGGTGTCGACGCCGAGCACAAGATCAAGGTCAGGCAGCTCCCGGACGCGCAAGAGATTGCGTTCAAGACCGTCGAGACTTACAGCGACGGCGAGGTGTCCCGCTGGATCGAACTGCCCAGCGGGGGCGCGAAGCCCGCACAGCCCGCTCCACTCCTGAAGTTGGAGGCCGCAGCTCCGGGCGCCAAGCCGGCGAGCCCCAGCCCCAGCGAGAGCCCCAGTGACAGTGCGGCCCCGAGCCCGACCCCGTCGGCCACCGAGTCGGACGTCGCAGCCGCAGGCTCCGACACCGACACCAAAGCCGCCGAGGAGGACGACAGCAGCTCGACGGGCCTGATCATCGGAGGGATCGTCGTGGCACTGCTCGCCCTGGGTGGCGGCGCGTGGTGGCTGCTGAAGCGACGCTCCACCTCGTCGCCCAGCTGACCCCAGGCTGCCGTGTCTGTCTGTGGGGCGGCGGCTCGTCCGCCCCACAGACAGTCGGGCGGACGAGCCGTGGTGCGCCCGAACGCCTTCAGGCTGATCGGCCTCGTAGCGGTAGCCAGGTGAGAAGAGACCGCCATGGCACGTGCCCGTTCCGTTCGATCCGCTGCCGCGCGGATTCTCTGCGATCGGCGGCCGCCCCAGCCACAGCATCCTGATGTTCGGGATCGCTGTCGGCGGTATGTCAGCGCCGGTGTTCCGCTTCGCTGACGGAGGATGTTCCGCCCGGGACGCGGTTGAGCCGGCGAGCGTGGCTGTGTGGTCGGTCAGAGCAGTGGCGGTTTGATGGTCATGTTCTTGCTGACGGTGACCTGGTCGATGTCGGTGATGCGCACGGTGACACGCACGGTCCAGGTACCGGGAGAGGGAAGCCGCATGCGGTCGGCGGACCAATAGCCCCCTCGGTCGACGAGTTTCGCATCCAGCGGGCCGATCCGCTCGGCCTGGTGAGTGAGCGTGACACGGAGTTCGGGCACCGCGGTGACGCCTCCGTCGGCCCCGTAGACCAGGGCCTCCACCGTGCTGTCGCCGACGCGTCCAGGCGCGAAGGTGATCTGCACTTTGCCATATCCCGCGGGGGCACCGACGTCGAAGGGGATCACGACCACCCGCGCCCTGGGTTCCTGGGCTGCGGCCGCCGAGGCGGCGCTCTGGACGGCGGCGCGACTGGGTTGGGTGCCGGTGAGCAGCGTCGTGAGCGCCAGGACCACGACTCCGAGAATGGCCTCGACGGTGACCGAGCGGCGCAGGCCGCGCCGGTGGTGGTCGGAATCGGACGGGGAGCCGGACGGGCCGGGGCCGTCGGCCGGACGGCTCGGAGCCGTCGGTCCGGCGGTGTCGTCCGTGACCTGGCCCGTGTCTCGGCTTACGGAGGCGCCAACGCCGACGGTCCGCGTCACGTGTACGCGCTGGTGCGCGGCTGCCGACGGAGGTTCCGGCAGTCGCTGGTGCACGAGCTGGGCGGTCCACTGTCGGGAGAAGGAGGCCGCGATCAGCACGGAGATGACGGCGATGGTTTTGAGGACGAGGAGCCTGCCGTAGTCGGTGGTGGACAGCGCCTCGAAGGAGCCGACCTGCCGCCAGGACTGGTAGACGCCTGTGACGACCAGGACGACGACCGCTGCGAAGGCCAGCCGGGAGAAGCGCGTGACCGCCGCGGCCGGGATCGCCGTTTCGGCGGGTGCCCAAAAGAGGGCGACGGCCAACGCGATCAGTCCGCCCAACCAGACCGCCATGGCGAGCAGGTGCAATACGGAGACGGGGATGGCGAGCGGGACCTGGATACCGGCGGAGGCGTGCTCGGCGGCGGCCCAGGTGACGGCCAGGCCCACGGCGAGCAGCGTACCCGCAGCTCGTACACCGACGCTGAACTGCGGCTTCCCGACGAGCTGACCGGCCTTGGCCTCGGTGGCCGGAAGGCGCGGAGGCTCTTGGGCTTCGCGACGGAGCCGGGTCGCGCACAGGACGAGGAGTCCCCCTGCTGCCGCGAGCAGCACCAGCCGTGCCCCCAGAGCCAGACCCGCTCTGCCCGTGAAGGTCCGGCCCAGCAGCGACAGGTCGAACACCGCGGTGAGGCCCTTGCCGGTCTCATACGGTCCGCGCAGCAACAACAGAAGAATCGTGGAGGCGAACAGCGCTGTCCAGCCGGTCAGCAGCAGCCTGCGGAGGGGACGAAGTGCCGCACCGCCCGGCCAGCAGACGAGGGTGAACAGGGCCACGCCGATGAGCAGGGCGAGACCACCGTAGGCGACGTAGCGAAAGAAGCCGTAGGGACGGGATGCGGCGGTGTTCTCCGAGGACGCCGTCGGCACCGAGGCGGCGGCGGAGGGCCGGCCGATGGAGAAGGTGAAGGCTCCCGAGATCGAGTGGCTGTCGGAGGAGACGACCCGCCAGGACACCGTGTAGGTGCCCTCGGGCAGCTTGTCCTGGAGCATCACCTGGGCGGTGTCCGCTTTCTCGCCGGCATGCGTGACCGGTCCACGATCGACTCGCAAGCTCTTCGGGGACAGGACGCGCAGGGAGCCGCCGGCGAGGCTGACGTCTTCGTTGAAGGTGAGTGTGATCTGCTCCGGGGCGGTTTTGAGGACGGAGACGTCGGCCGGGTCGGACCTGGTCAGGATGGCGTGGGCGGAAGCGGGTCCGGCGCCGCCGAGGAGGAGGGCCAGCACGACGCCGGCCAGGAGCAGGGCGGTCAGCGGAGTCCTGGTCCGGCGTGATGCCGTGGGCATGAGGGAGCCTCCGGATGGGTGGGCGTACATGGCGGGCGTAACCCGTGCGGTGGCGGGGGACGGGGCCGCCGCTACGACGCGCTCGGGGTCGGGGCCGCCGGGCCCATGCCCCGCATCTGCTGGATGGTCCCGCCGAGTTTGGAGCGGAACTGCTCGAGCATCTTCGGTTTCGCGGCGACCACCCAGCGCGTACCGACGAGGTACCTGCCTCCGTACATGTTGGCCGTCTCCAGCCAGATCTGCTGGTACTTCTTCTCGGGGAAAGTGGTGATGAGGTAGTCGCCCTGCTTCGTGTGGCACAAGCCCTCGCGCAGTTCTTCCGCTTCGGTGCGGATATTGGCCTTGCAGCCGGTCAGATTGGCGATCACCTCCACCTTCGCCGGTGCCACCGCGCCAGCGGCGGGGGCGGCGGCCATCTTCGGCGGGGCACTGTTCGCCGAAGGCTCGTCCTCGCCGCCATTGCTGCAGGCCGTGGCCAGGAGAACCAGGGTGGCAGCGAGTACGACGTCGCGCATCCGGCGGGCCGTGGTGAGGTTACGGCCGGTGCGTCCTTGCTGCGGTTGTTCCGACTGCTCGGGTTGCTGGGGCACGTGCCTCTCCGTATCCGGGCTCTTTCTGTCCGCACCAGCGGCCAGGCGTACGACTACGACAAGGGATACGGGCGAACAGCGGTGGATGTTCACCGTGTCGGTCACCGCAAGTCCGTGGGGCCGCCGCAACGCCGCCCCACGGACCCGTGCCCTGTACCGAGGTGCGAGCCTCCGGGTTGCACGGGGCGTGCGTTGTGCTGGTCCGCCCAGTGCTGCAGGGCACTCATGCAGGGGTGATCGAGGTGCCGCACTCCGGCGAGGTTCAGCTCGACCGGCCGATCGGTGGGCAGCTCCAGGGTTTCAAGGATGCGCCGCAGACGCAGGAAGGTCGCATGCCCGTGGATCCGCACCCGTACCGCGTCCGCGCTCGTGTCGACAACGTCGATGTGAATGTGCGGGGTCTCCCAAGCCGCCTTCACCACCGCCAGCAGCAGCCCGATCAGGACGCCCTCGAACATGTTGGTGCCCAGGATCGCCACCGCCGTGCTCATCAGCACCACGGCCTCGCCACGGTGTTCACGCCACAGCGGCCGCAGCTCCCTCGACCGGCAGCAGCTTGTAGCCGGCATGGATGAGCACGCCGGCGAGCGCGGCGGTCAGGATCACGCCGAGGGTGCCGGGCAGCAGGGCGGCGAACAGCAGCAGCCACACACCGTGCAGGACACGGGAGACCTTGGTGCGGGCACCCTCCTGGACATTGGCAGCGCTGCGGACGATCACCGCGGTCATCGGCAGCGCGCCCAATACGCCGCACAGGGTGTTGCCCGCCCCCTGGGCCATCAACTCCTTGTCGTAGTCGGTCTTCGGGCCGTCGTGCAGCCGGTCCACCGCCGCAGCGCTGAACAGCGACTCGGCGGAGGCGATCAGTGTGAAAACAACGATGATGGTCAGCAGCCCGACCTCGGCCAGCTGTCCGAGGGCGCTCCCGCCGGGCGGCTGGATCGCCTTCACCAAGCCGCTGACCTCCACCCGGGCAATGAGCAGGTCGAGCACGGCGGTGGCGGGGGTCGCCGCGCCGACCTCGATCAGCGGCCCCGGCAGCGACTGCGCCTTTGCCGGCAGCTTCTTCCACAGCGACATGACCGCGACGGTCCCGGCGCCGATGCCGACGGTGGTCAGGGCCGTGCCCGAGCCGAGGACGTCGGCCACCAGTCCGGGCAGACCCACGATGTTCGAGATGCCACTGCCCGGTGCCTTCAGATCGGTGAGCGCGTAGACCTGTCCGGCGATCAGCACCAGACCGTTGCCAGCGAGCATGCCGTGCACCACGGACAGCCAGATGGCCCGGAAGAAACGGCCAAGCCGCAGTGCACCGAGAGCCAGTTGGAGCAGCCCGCTGACAAGGGCGATGATGTCCAGAGGGGGCAGGCCGTAGTTCTTGACGGCGGTGAAGACCAGCACCGTCGGGCCGTCGGCCGGGCGCTGACCTGCAGACTGCTGCCGGGCAGCAGCCCCGTGACCAGGCCGCCGACAATGCCGGTGATCAGGCCGAGTTCGGCCGGAACCCTAGAAGCGACGGCGACGCCCACGCACGGCGACGAGGAAGACAACCAGGGACGAAGTGAGGTCGGTGCGCAGGGCGGACCGGACGAAGGAAAGTGATGAGGTCATGGCGTTCTTTCTGTGAGGGAAGGAACCTCGCGTGACAGGCGGGTGTGCGGGACCGTGGTCCGAGCGGGTCACAGGGGCTTGAATACGCGCGTACCGGACACCGCGAAGAGGACTTGTCCGGTCTCAACCGTGTAGTACCAGCCGTGCAGCCGCAGCCGCCCCGATGACAGGCGCCGCGCGATGAACGGGTAGCTGCGGAGGTGGTCGAGCTGGGTGAGTACGTGCTGCTGGGTCGCCTCGGTCGGATCCTGGCCCAGCCCCTGGGTCTGCCACGGTTCGCCGGCCTTGGGGCGGCGCCCGGCCCGGGACAGCCATCGGCGTACGAGTGGCATCGTCTGGACGTGCTGCGGGCGTATCAGGCCCTCGACGGCACCGCAGTGCGAGTGACCGCAGACGACGATGTCCGGCACGTGGAGGGACTGGACGGCGAATTCGAGGGATCCGGCGACACCGCAGACAGCCTGCGCTCGGTAGGGCGGAACGATGTTGCCCTCAGTACGCAGCTCGAAGAGATCACCGGGGCGGGCGCCGGTGAACATCGAGGGGATGACGCGGGAGTCGGAGCAGGAAATGAATAGGACCTGGGGCTGCTGGCCGTCGGCCAGTCGCGCGAACCGCTCCTGCTGGTCAACGATCTTCGCGGGAAAGGCACGGGCGTGCTCGATGAGAGTGTGCATGGGTTCGGCCTCGTAACTCTTCGTGGGGCAGAAGGACGAAGGGGTGCGAAGAAGTGCGTGCTACGCGCGTCCGGACAGCCGTCAACGAACCGGGGTCAAGCGTTTGTTTGGATGCTTACACCGCGGCGGTTGTCATGATCTGTACGGAAGGCAGGAGCGCGGGCAGCACGCTGCCGATCAGCAGCGGAAGGTCTGAAGGGTGCTCGTGGTGGGGGTCAGTCCGGCGGCTGGGTTCCGGGCGTCTCTCGCTGTGCGGGGATGTGCTGGACCGGACACCACGACGGGGGAGACGGACGCCTCGTCCGCGGTCGCGTCGGTGGCGAGCGACAGCGCTTCGAGGGGATGGCCCGTTCGCGGCGGCAAGGGGAGAGCCTCGGTCTCGTCTTGATGCTGCAACGAGCCAGTGCCGGCGTGCGGTCCGACCGACGCGGAGACTTGCGTCTTCCGGGACTCCGCGTCGACTGCGGGTGCCATGGCGAACACCGAGCTGGGAGTAACCGAGGAATGGTGGGGCGTTCCGAAGTGCAGCAAGACAGCCGCGACAAGCAGCACGACCGCTGCCGCCATGCGACGTATCACCACTGGTCCCCGGCCTTCCACTCGTGCCGACGCCGAAACGCTATCGCTCTGCGCCCCTGGAACATGCTGAAGTCGCGCATGGAAAAGGTGGCATGAGCTACATCGACACGCTCGTCACAAGAGCAATCAGCCGGTTCGAGGAAGCTTACCGGATGTAGGAAGCCGGTGAGGACTGAGCGCCGATGCGGAGCCGTCCGCAAGCGGGGTTGAGTCCGCGCGGAACCGTCGCTGTAGCTCGCGCGCGACCGCCGAGCGAAACTGCGAGAGTCGGCCCGCAGGGCAGGGCGAGCAGCCGATCCCGCTCAGCAGCGCAGGACGACCGCGTCGAAGGGGAGCCGGGGGCTGAAGCGTCCGCCATGGCGGGCGACGTGACGCTCGGCGCCAAGACTGTGGAGACGCCGCACGCAGCACCGGACGTGGCCGGGGCGTAGGAGAATTTTCTGAGTTGGCGTGGCCCGTAACCGGACGCGTCGCAGGACGGGGACGCATCACCACCCTGACGGCCTTCGGCATCCGCCCCGGTGACGACCTCGGATGCCACCGTCTCGTAGTCGTACGTGCTCGCGGTGGTGGCAGGCATCCGACAACCGTCCGGGTGGATCCCGGACAGATGGAACGAGCCAGGGCTGAACGTCGTATGAAGGAGGGCAAGGAGCGCGAGCAGCATTACAGCACCCAGGCCGCGGCCTACCGCGGGCCCGCCTTCCATGATGGCGTGCCGCATCCCGATCTCTCGTCGTACTCACACACAGAGGACCACCGGATCCCGAACGGGGAGTTCGAATACCGCTTGTGACAACGCAGCTTTGTGGGCAAATAGCGGCGCAGGTTGCTGCTGGCCCGAAGGTTGTGTAGCTGCGTAGTTGGCAAAGGGGCAGCAGGTTACTGACCTTGAATGCGTGATGTCGTCATGGTGGCTGGCGCCGGAGGCCGGTGCCGGTGAGGCAGCCGTCGAGGACGCCGGGGCGGTACTGGAGCTGGCGTAGGCCGCGCCGGACGGCGGTGATCAGATCGTCGGGGTCGGCGAAGGCGCGGTTGGCCGTGGTGGTGCGTCGTAGGACGGACCAGATGCCCTCGACCGGGTTGAGGTCGGGTGCGTAGGGCGGCAGTTGGAAGACGGTGAGCCAGTCGCGGTCGGCGATGTAACGGCGCATGCCGGCCGTCAGATGGGTGTTCAAGTTGTCCCAGACCAGCACGATCGGGCCGCCGAGCTGCTGGTGGGCGGTCTGGATCAGGTCGCGGTAGTCCTTCCAGGAGAAGCTCTTGCGCCCGTCGGGCCGGGCGTCCGGGCAGGGGCGGTAGATGAGCCGGGAGGGTTCGCCGGACTTGTAGCAGGCCAGGGCGGCCACCGATAAGCGGCGGCGGGAGCGGCCCCGGACGCGGATCACGGGGGTGTGGCCGCGGCGGGACCAGGTGCGGGTGGTCGGCGGCGTCATCGAGAATCCGGCTTCGTCCTCGAAGACGAGCCAGGCGTCGAGCGCCGCCACGGTTCTTCCACGCTCGGCCAGGTCTCCTTCACCCAGCCGGCCACCGCCGCCTCGTCCCGCTCGAGTGCCCGGCGGGCGGGGACCTGGCAGCTCCAGCCGTGCCGCTTGAGCAGGGCGGCCACTCCTTGCACGGTGTAGCTCTTGTGGAAGCGGCGCCCGATCAGCGTCTTGATCCGCGACAGGGTCCAGGTCTGGTCCGGCCAGCCGTGTGCCACTGGCCCCTTGGCCAGTTCCCGCTCGAGCACGGCGAACAGTTCGTCACTGAGCAGCGGCAGTGACGCCGGACCCTTGGAGGCCAGAGCCCGGGGCCCGTTCTGCGACCAGGCTCTGCGCCAGCGCTGAACCGATCGGACGCTGACCCGCAGGTCGTGCGCGATGACCGAGTTCTCATCGCCCTGGGCGAACCGCTCGGCCGCCTCCATCCTCAACTTTTCGCGGAAGACCCGCCGTTCACCGGTCAGTCCGCCCCCTTGCGCATACCTCATGCAGTCGGCATACCGCAGGGATCACGAGGCGTCAGCCCCTACGACACCACGCTTTGAGGGTCAGCAGTTGGCAAGTCGTGGTCACCGACTGTGATCGGCTTACGCAAGGTCCTACACCGGCCATCGCACCAGCAGCATGATCGTGCTTCACAGACACCTGCCCAAGGCGCTGACGCTGGATGGCCTGCGACAGGACTGGATCTTGAATGAGGCCGCTGGCGCGGCCCACCCCGAGAAGACCTCCTGCTTCCCCGGTGACGGCCGGTGTGAGAACGACAGCGGCGGGGCTGCCCGGAGTTTCCGGACGGCCCCGCCTGCGAATGCCGCTCAGGCCGGGACGGCAGCGGTCGCCAGCTCGGTCTCTGTCGCGCCACGGGCGGCGAGGTAGCGCTCGGCGTCGAGCGCGGCGGCTGCACCGGTGCCGGCGGCGGTGATGGCATGGCGGTAGGTGTGGTCGACGACGTCGCCGGCGGCGAACACTTCGGGCAGGCTCGTGCGCGTCGACGGCGAGACCACCTTGATGTAGCCCTCGGCATCGAGGTCGAGCTGGTCCTTGAAGAGTTCGGTGCGCGGGTCGTGGCCAATCGCGATGAACAGCCCCGTCACGTCCAAATCGCGGGTGGCGCCGGTCAGGACGTCCCGCAGGACGACGCCGCCCAGCATGCCGCTCGTCTCCTTGATCTCGGCGATCTCACTGTCGAAGGCGAAGGAGATCTTGTCGTCGGCGAAGGCCCGGTCCTGCATGACCTTGGAGGCGCGCAGGGTGGAGCGGCGGTGGACGACGGTGACCGAGCGGGCGAAGCGGGTCAGGAAGGTGGCCTCCTCCATGGCGGTGTCGCCGCCGCCGACCACAACGATGTCGCGGTCACGGTCACGGTCACGGAAGAAGAACCCGTCGCAGGTCGCGCACCAGGACACCCGCGGCCGGACAGCTCCTCCTCCTTGGGCAGGCCGAGCTTGCGGTAGCCGGAGCCGGTCGCGACGATCACCGTCTTGGCGCGGTGCACGGTGCCCGCGGAGTCGGTCAGCAGCTTGATGGGACCGGTGAGGTCGACTTCGACGATGTCGTCGTCGATCATTTCGGCGCCGAACTTCTCGGCCTGGGCCCGCATGTTCTCCATCAGGACCGGCCCGTCGACGCCGTCGGGGAAGCCGGGGAAGTTCTCCACCTCGGTCGTGGTGGTGAGCGAGCCGCCGACGAAGATGGAGCTGCCGAACAGCACCGGCTTGAGCTGGGCGCGGGCGGCGTAGAGGGCGGCGGTGTATCCGGCGGGGCCGGAGCCTATGACGATGACGTCCCGCACGTCGTCCTGGTGGGTCACGGTGTTCCTGCCTCCTGCTGGGCGTCGATCTCGGCGATGAGCGCTTCGATGCGGGTCTTGATCTCGTCGCGGATCGGGCGGACCGAGTCGACGCCCTTGCCGGCGGGGTCCTCCAGGGCCCAGTCGAGGTACTTCTTGCCGGGGAAGATGGGGCAGGCGTCGCCGCAGCCCATGGTGATGACGTAGTCGGACGCCTGGACGACCTCGGTGGTGAGGATCTTCGGCTTGGCGATGTCGATGCCGACTTTCTGCATGGCCTCGACGGCGGCTTCCGGGAGGTCGATGAGCTGATGCCCGAGCGCGGCGTGCTCGTCTCCCACGAGACCGTCCGCCGCTGGTGCGCAAAGTTCGGGCAGACCTACGCCAACGGCCTACGCCGCTGCCGGCCCCGGCCTGGGGACAAATGGCTCCTGGACAAGGTCTTCATCAAGATCACCGGAGAGCCGAAGTACCTGTGGCGGGCTGTCGACGCCGACGGCACCGTGCTCGACATTCTGGTCCGGGGCCGAAGGGACAAAGCCGCAGCCCGGCGCTTCTTCCGCCGCCTGCTGAAGGCGACCCGCACGGTGCCACGGGTGATCGTCACGGACAGGCTCCGCTCCTACGGCTCGGCCCACCGCGAGGTCATGCCCTCGGTCGAGCACCGTTCCCACGAGGGCTTGAACAATCGGGCCGAGAACAGCCACCAGCCCACCCGCCGGCGCGAACACGCCATGAAAGGCTTCCGCAGCGTCGGCGGAGCCCAGGGGTTCCTGGCCGCGTTCAGTGGCATCTCACCCCGCTTCCGGCCCCGCCACCTGATGACCGCCGCCCGCTACCGCACCGAGATGAGCGCCCGCTTCGCCATTTGGGACCAGATCACCGGCGCCATCGCCCCGCCCACCACAGCGTGACCCAGGCCCCCGCCCGCCCCTGACGCGCCCTCAACCGATCAACACCCCACCAACGTGACAACGCCCCCACTCGATCTTCTTCAGCGTCACGGAGTCGAAGTCCCCGTTGAGGACCAGCGATACCGCACGTCCTGGCGGTAATGACGGTACGAGCGTATGGGCCATGCGAAACGCCCGCCGCATGGGTTTGAGGGCCGGAACTTCCATAGTTCCGGCCCTCAACTCCATGCGAACAACCACTATTGTAGCCTAATTGTCCACTACGGTTCCAGTGACGGCCTACCCGCTTCGGCGGGCAGTTCTCACCCCCAGCCGGTGCGGGTCTCGCCGTCTTGGTGAGTGGGGGCAGTGCCGTGCAGGAGGAGATCGACTATCTGGTCGATGGTGGTCTCGGTGAGCGGTTCCCTCCTGAGCAGTGCGCGGTAGGCGACGGTGCCCGCGTAGATGTCCGCCATGAGGGCGGTGTCTGCCTCGGGTGGCAGCCGTCCACTGTCTCGCGCGTTCTCCATAAGCTGCAGCAGGGTGGCGCGGCACGGCTGAAGGAATTCTAGGCAGTGCCCGGCCTCGGCCGGGTCCTCCAGCATGTCGGCGATAAGCGCGGGGGTGATCGCCTGCAGGTGCGGGGCCCACGCCATCGCTAGCGCCAGCCGGCCCTCGGTACGCAGGTCGGTGGCCAGATCGCCCGTCTCCATGATCTCACGCTGAGGGATACCGCTCTTCAGGGATTCGGCCACCAGAGCGCACTTGTTTGGCCACCATCGGTAGATGGTGGCCTTCCCCACACCCGCGCGACGGGCCACGGCGTCCAGAGTGAGCCGCTGGTAGCCCACCTCGCCGACGAGGGTCAGGGTCGCCTCGATGATGGCGTTGTGGGACTCCACGCTGCGTGGCCTGCCGCCGCGCGGGCAGGCCCGAACTTCGTTTTCCCCTCGTGGCCACGAACTGATCATCCGTTGTCCTTTTTAAGAGGCTTTAGAATGATTATTGACTTATGCGCCACACCGCGTCTTGCGTGGCGTAAACGAGACGACTTGTTTCGGTGCAAGCGTCTGGATCACCATCGGGAGCCGTGTGGATGTCGCGGGGCGATGGCGGGTTGTAGTCGCCGACTTGTGCCCGTTTCGGGCGGCAACGCCAGCGGGGGTGTCGCGTTCACCACGTCGCCGCGTGAGTGGCGGATCGTGGGCAGGGCCCGCGAATGCATCCCTGCGTCAGGCTTCTGCGCTAGGTCCGATGCATGCGGGGCCGGAGCTACCGGACCGCACAATCCCATTCACGATCCCCAGAAGGGGGAGCACCATGAGCGCAACTGCGTCCAGGATCGGACGTCTGGCCGCCGTACTGTTCACCTCGGGCGTCCTGGCCTTCACAGGGGCCACCGTGGCCAGTGCTGGCGATGGGGACAACGGCCACGACCGCGGGTCCTACTCCAACTACGACAGGGACCGCGACCATAAGGACCGCGATCACGACAACGGCCACGACCGCGGGTCCTACTCCAACTACGACAGGGACCGCGACCATAAGGACCGCGATCACGACAACGGCCGCGACCACTACGACAACGGCCGCGACCACGACTGACGGTCGGTCATACATGGCGAATCTCCGCGCCTTCCGGCGCGGAGATTCGCCGCAGTAGCCCGGACGGCGTCGGTAACACTTGCGGCAGGTTCGGGTAGCGCAGGTGCAGCACGGCGTCCGGCATTAGGAGGCCGTCGGAGCCGAGAGCGGAGGCCTCTAAAAGTGGAGGCTTCTCCTGACCAACGTCTATCGAACCGTCCTCCTGGAACGCGGGTACCACCAGCCAGGCCGCCTGGGCCCTCGGTATCGGCGGCGCGGGACAGACCCTCGGCCGCACCCTGTACGCCGCCCTCGCCCGCCGCACCGCCACGGCCCGCACCACGATCCTGATCACGCTCGGCGGACTGACCACCGCCGCCCCCGGCCCGTACGCCCTGCTCATCGCCGTGTCGGTCGTGGCCGGCATGGTCCGCGGCAACCTCACCCTGCTCCAGGCCACCGCCGTCACCGACCGCTGGGGCACCGCCCACTACGGGCGCCTCTCCGGACTCCTTGCCGCACCCGCCCACACAGCAGCACTCGCGCCGTTCGCCGGCGCCGCCCTGGCCGTGTCCCTCGGCGGCTACGGACCACTCTTCTTTCCTCCTGGCCACCGTCTCCGTGGCCGCCGCGCTCATCGCACCGTGGACAGCCACCGGCGCCGTACGCCGCCGATCCGGACGACGGCCCCGCAGTCGTTGACCACAACTGATCACTCCGCTGAGTAACCACAGAAGATTGGCAGCGCTGTGCCAACAAGCGTGCTGATCTGCCAACTGTGCTGCGTCGTTACACCGCTGACCGGAACCCGGATTCACCCGATGCGGTGATCCTCGGCAACGGGAGATGCCCGTACGGCCGTGCACCCAAGATGCGCACGGATCCAGGCGACGCGGGGATTCTCAAGGCTTGGGCCGGTGCGTGGCCGCCTGGCCACCCGCCTCCCTGACAGGAACTTTATGCGCATGCTTGATTACTCTTTGCGCTCATGCGGGCTGGCTCGATTTCTCGAAGCAGCCGCTCCACGGCACGGGCCGGAGCGGCACTTCTGGTGATTCTGGCCGCGCTCGTGCATGTGCTGGCGTGCGCACACGGCCCGACAGCCGGTGCGGCGGGACGCGCCGATTCCCTGCTGCTGGTCTCCTCCGCCGCCTGCGGGCAGGCACATGAGCGGCCGGAGCAGACGACGGCCCAGCAGACGGCTCCAGCGCACAACAGCGGTGTGCACTGCTGGGGGATGGACGAGCCGACGGTCCAGCCCCCACGAGATATCGCCGTTGCCGGGCCCGCGGTCCACGACGACCCGGCCGCCGAGCACCTCGGCGTTCAGCTACCACCCGCTGCTCCAGCCCTGCAGTCCTTGTCCCTCATGCCCGGCCTGCCATCCGCCGGGCAGACGCGGGCCTGCTTCGGCGTGTGGCGGACCTGATCGGACCTGTTGCCGAGCCCTCCCCCATGGCTCCGGCGCGACACCCGATCAGGTCCGTCTTTCCCCCACGTACGGCCGGCTGCCGCCCTGCGGCTGCGGTCGCAGGAGACGCACGCCATGAACGACGTCACTCGCACTGCTGTCCCCGCCTCACCCGCCCAGCTGCTGGCCGACGCCAAGCGCCCGATGCACACGCCCGCCGGACTGGTCGGCGACACCCCGGTGCTGTGGATCGGTGAACCCTTCACCGCCGCCGGACGCGGCTTCTGGGCCAAGCTCGAAGGACACAACCCCGGCGGCATCAAGGACCGCACCGCCCTGCACATGGTCCGCGCCGCCCTGGGGCGCGGACAACTGCTGCCCGGCGCACGGATCGTCGAGTCCACCTCCGGCACCCTGGGCCTCGGCCTGGCGCTCGCCGGTGCCACCTACGGCCACCCGGTCACCGTCGTCACCGACCCCGGCATGGAACCCCTCATGACCGGGCTCCTCACCGCATACGGCGCCGAGATCGAAATCGTCGACACCCCGCACCCCACCGGCGGCTGGCAGCAGGCACGCCGCCGCCGCGTCGAGGAGATCCTCACGCAACACCCGGACGCCTGGTGCCCCGACCAATACAACAACCCCGACAACGTGGCCGCCTACGCCCCACTGGCCCACGAACTCGTCGCCCAACTCGGCCGGATCGACACGCTCGTCGTCTCCGTGGGCACTGGCGGCCACTCCGCCGGCATCGCCTCCGTGCTCCGCGGTTTCTTCCCTCGCCTGCGAGTGGTGGGCGTCGACACCACCGGATCGACCATCTTCGGCCAGCCCGCCTCCCCACGCCTGATGCGCGGTCTGGGCAGCAGCATCCACCCCGGCAACGTCGCCTACGACCTGTTCGACGAGGTGCATTGGGTCGCCGCCCCCGAGGCCGTGTGGGCGGCGCGGCGCCTGGCCCGTGACCACTACGCCACCGGTGGCTGGAGTGTCGGGGCGGTGGCGCTCGTGGCTCGCTGGCTGTCCCGCACACTGCCCGCCGAGGACCGGATCGTCGCCGTCTTCCCCGACGGCCCGCAACGCTACGTCGGCACCGTCTTCAACGACTCCTACTGCCACGAGCAGCGCATCCTCGGCCACCTGCCCGCCGACGAGCCGGACGAGATCGCCCACCCCGGCGACCGAATCGTCACCCGCTGGACCCGCTGCACCCACGTCACGAACCCTCTCACCGCGACCGGTCAGAAGCAGCCGATCGAGCAGGCCCTCGCGGGGGCTGCCCGATGATGACCCTGTTGCGGCAGACCCGCTCCTTCTCGCCCGCGGCCCGACTGCTGATGGCCAACCAGTTCGCCATCAACCTCGCCTTCTACATGCTCATGCCCTACCTCGCCGCCCACCTGTCCGGCGGGCTCGGACTGGCGGCCTGGGCAGTTGGCCTCGTCCTGGGCGTGCGCAACTTCTCCCAGCAGGGCATGTTCCTGATCGGCGGCACCATCGCCGACCGCTTCGGCTACAAGGCTCCGATCATGGCGGGCTGCCTGCTGCGCACCGTCGGCTTCGGCCTGCTCGGCTGGGTCGACAACCTGCCCGCCCTGATCGCCGCCTCGGCGGCCACCGGCTTCGCCGGCGCGCTGTTCAATCCGGCCGTCCGTGCCTATCTCGCCGCCGAGGCCGGGGACCGGCGCGTGGACGCCTTCGCCACCTTCAACGTCTACTACCAGGCCGGCATGCTGCTCGGCCCGCTGGTCGGAATCGCCCTCCTGGCTGCCGACTTCCGCCTCGTGTGCACGGTGGCCGCTGCCGTCTTCGCCGTACTGACCGTGCTGCAGTGGCGGGCACTGCCCGTACGCCGCGGCGACACCGCCGATGCCACGGCCGCGCCGGGAGGGGTGCTCGCACAGTGGCGCACCATCGTGGCCAACCGGCCCTTCCTGCTCTTCTCCACGGCGATGATCGGCTCGTACGTGCTGACCTTCCAGGTCTACCTCGCCCTGCCCCTGGCCGCGCAGGGTGCGCTCGGCTCAAGGGGCACGTGGGTGACCAGCGGACTGTTCGTGGTCTCCGCGGCCGTCGCGGTCGGCGGCCAGCTACGGCTGACCGGTTGGGCGAAGAAGCGCTGGAGTCCCGCCCAGGCATTGGTACGCGGACTGGCCGCGATGGGCCTGGCCTTCCTGCCCCTGGCTCTCACTCCGTCAGGCGCCACAGCCGCCGTCCTGGCCGCCCTTGTGATGGCGGTGGCACTGCTCGCGGCCGGCAGCTCGGTGGTCTACCCGTTCGAGATGGACACCGTCGTCACGCTCGCCGGCAACCGTCTCGTCGCCACGCACTACGGCCTGTACAACACCGTCTCCGGTGTGGGTATCACCCTGGGCAACCTCGCCACCGGCGCTCTCTGGGACTTCGCCGCAAGCCACGACGCCCTCTGGCTGACCTGGTGCGCCCTGACCGCCACCGGGCTGGCGTGCGCGTCATCCGTCGCAGCGCTCGCCCGCAGCGGGCGCCTGGCCGTACGCCAGGAACCGCAACTCGCGCCCGCCTGACCTGCGGCTGGTCGCGGCGCCGTCTGGCCGGAGACCGTGTACACGGTCAAGCTCAACGATGTTCTGGCCCGGGCTGCCCCATCACCCCCAGGAACCGCTTAGCATCTCCCCTGATGAAGAGCCGGGCGCCGCTGGCGCAGCGCAACAACCGCGGAGCGTGGTGGACCACTCCTCCCGCGGCGCTCGGCCCTGCCCTGGCTTTGCTGCTCGCCGCGCTGGTCATGTGCCTGGGGTACGGGGCGCACGGCGGGGTCGGCGGCCACGCAAGCCCCATGACGGCCATGACCAGCGTTTCGTCCGGGCAGGCGCCGACAGGCGGCTCGACCGGGCACCACGCCCTGTCGTCCGTGCAGCAGTACGACTGTCCTGCCGGTGACGTGTGCTGTGCTCCGGCCGTCCACATCGGCGGCGCAGTGTTCGCCACCCCCGTCCAGTCCGTGCCGGCAATCCTGCCCCGCACGCCGGGTCTTCCCAAACCACCGGACAGCCCCACACTCCTCGCCGCGCGCCCCCCGCCCGACGAGGCTCCTGATCTCCACGTCCTGCAGGTGCAGCGGACCTGATCGGATGCCTGGGCCCCGCACGCTCGCGCGTACCTGGGCACCGAGCACCATCCGCTCTCCCGTCGCACCCACCGCCGCCGCACGACCACACCAAGGCGGAGAAGAGGACACTCACTCATGAGCAAGACCAGCAAGAAGGCCGCCGCCGCCAGCCGGAAGGAGCGCATCGAGGCGATGCGTCGCGCCGAGCGAGCCCGGGAGCGCCGCAACCGCATCCTCACCATCACGCTCAGCACGGTCATCGTCGCCGGGCTGGTCGGCTGGGGCGGGTACGCCCTCAACAGCGCCAACGAGAAGAGCGAGCAGCAGGCGGCCGAGGCGAAGAAGCCCGTCCAGGGTGAGAAGACCTGGGAGGCGAAGAAGCTCACCCGCAACCACGTCCCCGGCACCGTGAAGTACGCGATGAGCCCGCCGGTCGGCGGCGACCACAGCCAGGCATGGATGACCTGCGAGGGCACCGTCTACACCGAGGCGATAGCGAACGAGAACGCCGTCCACTCGCTCGAGCACGGCGCGGTCTGGGTCACCTACAACGACAAGGCCGCCGACGCCGACGTCAAGACTCTCGGGGACAAGGTCGCCAAGACCCCGTACAGCCTGATGAGCCCGGTCCAGGGCCAGTCCGGGGCGATCATGCTGTCGGCCTGGGGGCGCCAGCTCACCGTGGACGAGGCATCGGATCCGCGGATCGACCGGTTCTTCACCAAGTACGTCCAAGGGCCCCAGACCCCCGAGCCGGGTGCCGCCTGCTCGGGCGGCCTGATGGCGTCATGACCGGCACGCTCATGACGGAACGAGCCACGGCGCCGGAAGGGGCACCCGGCCCACGGCCCGGCCTCACCCGCTGGCTGGCCGTCGGCGCGGCGGCCCTCGTCGCCGTGGTCGTGGCCCTGTCGGTCCTGGTCGTGGTGAGCGAGGAGGACGAGCGGACGGCCGGCGTTCCGGCTGCGGACTCCGCCGACGCGGGGTTCGCTCGCGACATGGCCGTCCACCACCAGCAGGCGGTGGAGATGTCCTACATCGTCCGCGACCGCACGGCCGACGAGGACATCCGGCGTCTCGCGTACGACATCGCACAGACTCAGGCCAACCAGCGCGGCATGCTGCTCGGCTGGCTCGATCTGTGGGAGCTGCCGAAAATCTCGCCCGACGGGTACATGACGTGGATGCCCGGTGGCCACGAGGGCCACGAGCCGAAGGGCGGGGCCCTGATGCCGGGCATGGCCACGCCCGCGGAACTCGGCCGGCTCGGCGAGCTCGAAGACGCTCAGGCGGAGATTCTCTACCTCCAGCTCATGATCGACCACCACATCAGCGGCGTCGACATGGCCCGTGCCTGTGTCTCGCAGTGCGAGGTGGGCACCGAGCGGAAGCTGGCGCAGAGCATGGTCGAGGGCCAGCAGTCGGAGGTGGAGTTGATGACCGCCTTGCTGAAGGAGCGCGGGGCCGCGCCAAGGTAATCCTGCCGCAACTCATGGGACCTTCCCTCCAATCAAGGCGGGAAGGTCCCACAGGCTCGCCGCTGGTCAGGATGCGGCCCTTCCTCCTTTCAAGGTTCCGGGAAGGGCCATCCAGTCCTTGGCGTGCGAGTGGAGCGGCGCGTGCGGCATCCGGGCTGTCTGCCGCATGCACCAAGGCCGGTGGCGGACTCGCGTACCGGGAGTCAGCCGAGGTAGGTGGTGACAGCCGCGAAGACGGTGAAGCCTGTGACGAGGTAGAAGCTGTCCCAGCGGGTTTCGGCGGCTTCGTGGGCCTCGGGGATCATCTCCTCGATGACGACGCTGAGCAGGGCGCCGCCGGTGAAGGCCAGGACGGAGAGGGTGAGCAGGTCAGGGGCGTTGCGCAGGGCGAGGTAGCCCAAGGTGGCGCCGAAAAGGATGGGCAGGGCGAAGCCGGCCGCGGAGAGCAGCCGTCCCCGGCGGGAGACGCGGGCGCGGCGCAGGGCGGCGGTGGTGGCGAAGCCCTCGGGCACATCGGCGGGGGCCTGACCGAGAGCCAGCAGCAGACCGAGGGTGGGGTTGATGGTGCTGCCGGTGCCGATCAGGACGCCGTCGCTGAACAGGTCCAGGGCAGTGCCGCCGTAGATGGCGTACGGGGCGGCACTGCCCCCGTCAGAGCTGCGGGCCTGCAGATAGCCCGCGAAGTAATCGACGCCGAGGAAGAGCCCGGCACCGGCGATGAACGCGAGCATGGGCACCCAGGCGGGATCGGCCTCCAGTGCCCGGGGCATCAGCTCCAGGCCGACCACGGCAATGACGATGCCGGTGGCCAGGTGCAGCGCGGCGCTGAGGATCCGCCCGGACGACGGCACGACCTCCGACAGCAGCCCTCCAAGGAAGTTGGCCACGGCGGGAATCAGGGCCAGCAGCAGCACGGTAGTCAGCCCGTTCATCCCGGGCTCCCCGGACAGCCGGTCGGCGGCGCGCCGTGGATGGATGTCATGGGGTATTTCGCCTTTCGCCGGGGCAAGTGAGGCGCTTTGCGGTCACGGGTTTCCCGGCCAGGGTCTGGATGCCAGAGCAACCGGTTGCCGGTCACGCTTACCGATCATGTGTCTCGTTGGCGGGCCCGGGGTGGTCGGCGCGCCAGGACAGGGCGACGAGGAGCAGACCGCCGCAGACGATAAAGACGTCCGCGAGGTTGAAGGTGGGCCACCAGCCGGTGTGCAGGTAGTCGGTGACGACGCCGTCGGCGCCCCGGTCGAGGAGGTTGGCTGCGGCGCCGCCGAGGATGGCGGCGAGCGCGACCCCCCACAGCAGCCGCCCGGCGGGCGCGGTGCGCCACAGAGCGACGGCCACGCCCGCGGTGATCAGTCCGGTGACGGCGAGCACGATCCAGCCGGGCGCATTCGCTCCCAGGGAGAAGGCGACGCCGGGGTTGAAGGCGAGTTGCAGGTCCACCGGCCCGCCCTCGATCGGCCGGCCGTCGAGGGCGGTGGTGGCCCACGCCTTCAGGCCCAGGTCGGTTCCGGCGATCGCGGCGGCCGCCAGCAGCAGCCCCAGGCGGCGCCGGGTCCGCCCGGCAGCCACCGCTGCCGGGGTCCTCCACTTCCGGCGCCCCGGCGAGTGGCACTGCGTCACCAACTTCGGAACGGAGCCTGTGGTCCTTCCCGAGGGTGAAGTCCTGCTGAGCAG
>NZ_JBEXQG010000028.1:0-97253 GCF_040612485.1 Streptomyces sp. NPDC006385 | reverse complement strand
TGGCCCGCTCCACACCGGAGTGACCGGTCCGAACCGGGAATCTGACGAGCCGACCGTCACCCCAACCGGGGCGCCGGGCTCAGCCGTTGACGAAGTCCTCGCGGGCCAGCAGGCCCGTGTCGGGCTGGTCGGTGAAGACGCCGTCGATGCCGGTCGCGAAGTACGCCTTGTAGGCGCCGAACACGTCGCCGTAGGCGTCGGCTTCGGTGCCCTTGCGGAAGTTCGCGGGGAGGAAGGGGTTCTCGTTGCGCAGGGTCCAGGGGTGCAGGACCAGGCCGACCTTGTGCGCGTCGGCCACCAGCGTGGTGGGCGTGGTGAGGTTGCCCTTCGCATCCTTCGGGATGATCAGGTCCAGGGTGGGGCCGATGCCCTGGGCGTAGGAGGCGATCTCCCGCAGGCCGGCCGGCTTGACCAGGTCGGCGACCGTGCGCGGGTCGCCCGTCTCGACGAAGTCCCAGGGGCGGTCGTTCGCGGAGGAGAGCAGGACGACCAGCGGGTTGTCGACCAGCTTGTTCAGGCGCTGGATGCTGGTCGGCTCGAAGGACTGGAGGATGACCGGCGAGTTCCGCCTGTCCTTGCGGTGCTTGTGCAGCACCTTGGCGACCCGCTCCTCCAGGGGGAGGCCCAGCTTGCGGAAGTAGGTGGGGTGCTTGAGCTCGGGGTAGATCCAGACCTGCTTGCCGCGCTTGCGGGTCTGCTCGTCCTGCCACTTCAGGACCTCTTCGAAGGTCGGGATCTCCCAGCGGCCGTCGTAGAGGGTGTTGTGCGGGCGGTTGGCCGGGATGCGCTCGGTGGCGCGCAGGGTCTTCAGCTCGGCGAGCGTGAAGTCCTCGGTGAACCAGCCGGTGGTGGCGACGCCGTCGAGGGACTTGGTCTTCTTGCGGTCGGCGAACTCGGGGTGGTCCGCGACGTCGGTCGTGCCGCCGATCTCCGGCTCGTGCCGGCAGACGAGGTGGCCGTCCTTGGTGGGGACCAGGTCGCCCGCCTCGACGATGTCGGCGCCCATGTCGAGGGCGAGCTGGTAGGCGGCGAGCGTGTGCTCGGGCCGGTAGCCGCTGGCGCCGCGGTGGCCGATGATCGTCGGCTTGGGCAGGCTGTTCAGGCCGCCGCCACCGCCACCGTGCCGGGCCTCGGCCGCTCTCGCCGTGCCGGACAGCCCGAGGACCGCTCCGCCCGCGCCGAGCACCGCCGCGCCGAGAAGCATCCGCCGTCCGGGCACGCCCGTCTGCTCGTTCTCCTGCGTTCCCATGAGGGCCCTCCCTGACCGTCTTTCCCATTCAGTGCGGGCCGATCGTAGGTGCGTGTACATGACCGATGGGAGACGTGTGGCGAAACTCGCCGGTGACGCTGGATGTCGTACGGGAACGCGGTGCTGACGACCCGCCGGATTGGGCGCGGCGATGCGGGGGAGTCGTCCGGTATGCCCCCGGGGCGATGTCCGTCACATCATGGCGGGCGCGTTACGCGCCGTCCGCGGTGCGGCACCGCAGGTAAACGTGCGTCAACAGTGCGTAAGACCTCGGTGAAGTCGGCCTGCCCGATGTGCGGGACCCCCGGAACCGCGAGTATCGTCCTCACCTGCACAGACTTATACAGAATCCCTTGACACCGGAGGGCCCGTTGTCCCGCTTCGTGCTCATCAAGGCAGTGCTCGGACCGATCATGCGCCTGATGTTCCGCCCACAGGTGGAGGGCGCGGAGCACATCCCGGGCGACGGTCCGGTCATCCTGGCCGGCAACCATCTGACGTTCATCGACTCGATGATCCTGCCGCTGGTTTGCGACCGCCAGGTCTTCTTCATCGGCAAGGACGAGTACGTCACCGGCAAGGGCCTCAAGGGCCGCCTGATGGCCTGGTTCTTCACCGGCGTCGGCATGATCCCGGTCGACCGCGACGGCGGCCGGGGCGGCGTGGCGGCGCTGATGACCGGGCGCCGGGTGCTGGAGGAGGGCAGGGTCTTCGGCATCTACCCCGAGGGCACGCGGTCGCCCGACGGGCGGCTGTACCGGGGGCGTACGGGTATCGCCCGGCTCACGCTGATGACGGGGGCGCCCGTCGTCCCGTTCGCGATGATCGGCACCGACAAGATCCAGCCGGGTGGGGCGGGGATGCCTCGGCCGCGCAAGGTGACGGTGCGGTTCGGTGAGGCGATGGAGTTCTCCCGCTACGAGGGGATGGACCGGGACCGGTATGTGCTGCGTGCGGTGACCGACTCCGTGATGGCGGAGGTCATGCGGCTGTCCGGGCAGGAGTACGTGGACATGTACGCCAGCAAGGCCAAAGAGGCGGCGTAGCCCCGACGGTCGGACCGAGAGGATCCCGGGGGGCGGCGCGCTGCTCGCCGTCCGCAGGGCCGTCGGGGCCGCTCGCGCAGTTCCCCGCGCCCCTCAAGGCCGGCCGTCCAGCCGTTGGCCGCGGAGCATGAACCATGCTGCCACCGATGCCGCGAGCAGGACCGCCGCGCCGGTGCCCGCGGCGAGGGTCAGCCCGTCCACGAAGGACTGCCGGGCCGCGTCCAGCAATGCCTCGGACGTCTGGGCGGGCAACCCCGCCGCAGCCTCCACCGCGCCACCCAGCGACTCGTGTGCCTCCGCCGGAGTGCCCGCCGGGCCGGTGAAGCCCCGGTACACGCCGGTCACGATCGAGCCGAGTACGGCGATACCCAGAGCGGCCCCCAACTCGTACGCCGTCTCGGACACCGCGGACGCCGCGCCCGCCTGTTCCTTCGGCACGCTGGAGAGGATCACGTCGGACGTCACCGTGAAGGAGAAGCCCGCGCCGACGCCGACCACCAGGAGGGCGGCCCCGAGCAGGGGGTAGCCCGTCGTGCGGTCGATCACCGTGAGCGCGGCCAGGGCGAGGCCGATCGCCGCGAGACCGCCGGAGACGACGGCCCGTACCGAGAAGCGGCGGGCGACACGCCCGGCGATCAGGCCGGCGACCACCGCGCCGATCGCGGCGGGCAGTTCGGCCAGGCCCGCCTCGAAGGGGCCCCTGCCCTGCACGAGTTGCAGGAACTGGGAGAGGAAGAACACCAGGCCGGACAGGCCGAGGATGGTCAGCAGGTCGGCCAGCACCGCGCCGCTGAAGCCACGGCGGCGGAACAGCCGCATGTCCAGCAGCGGGGTGGGCAGCGTGAGCTGTCGGCGTACGAAGCCGTACAGCGCGGCCGCGCCCAGCAGGCCCACGGCGAGCGTGGCCCAGGTGAGGCCGTGGGTGGCGGCCTCCTTGACGGCGTACACCAGGCCGACCATGCCGACGAGCGACAGGGCGACGCTGACCAGGTCCCACGGGCCGGAACCCGGGTTTCGCGATTCGGGCAGCAGCTTGACGCCGACCAGGACGAGGACCGCCATCACCGGCAGGTTGATCAGGAAGACCGAACCCCACCAGAAGTGTTCGAGCAGGAAACCGCCGACGACGGGCCCGACGGCCGCACCGGCGGAGGCGGTCGCGCCCCAGATGCCGACGGCGAGGCTGCGTTCGCGCGGGTCGTGGAAGAGGTTGCGGATCAGGGCGAGCGTGGCCGGCATCAGGGTGGCGCCCGCGACACCGAGCAACGCCCGGGCGAGGATCATCAGTTCGGGAGTCGTCGCATAGGCGTTGAGCACCGATATCGCGCCGAACGCCGTGGCGCCCACGAGCAGGATCCGCTTGCGGCCGATACGGTCGCCGAGGCTGCCCATCGACACCAGCAGACCGGCGATCACGAACGAGTAGACGTCGCCGATCCACAGCAACTGGGTGCCGGAGGGCTTCAGGTCCTCGCTGATGTAGGGGGTCGCGAGACCGAGGACGGTCGCGTCGACGGCCACCAGCAGCACGGCGAGCACCAGGACGGACAGCGCGAGCCAGCGTCCGGGGCGCTTCACCGCCTCGGTCGTCGACGCCGGCTGCAGGGTGCTGGTCATGATTCCTCTCTCCGTAGTGCGCCGCCGAGCAACAGCTCGACGATCATGTGGGTGAAGTCGTTGCGGGCGACCCGCCCTTCCGTCACGGCCCAGGCGCCGGAGGCCAGCAGGCCGTACAGCGCCTCGGTGAGCCAGGCAGGGGTGAGGTCGATACGGAACTCGCCGCCGCGCTGACCGCGCCGGAACAGCGCCGCGATGCGCTCGTCGATCCGGGCCCAGCCCGCGTTCTGCTCCCCGCCCTCGAACAGCTGGTTCTCGGTGTAGAGGAACGCGAGCAGTCCGGCGGCGGGCTCGATCTCGCCGACGAGGCGTCGTACGGCGTCACGCGCCGGACCCTCGTCGAGCCGGGCCGCGTCCAGGGCCGCCTCGCACTCCGCGATGCCGAGCGACTCCAGCGCTCGTACCAGCGCGTCACGCCCGGCGAAGTGCCGGTGCAGCGTGGCGCGGCTGATCCCGGCCGCCTTGGCGACCTCGTCCATGGTCGCGGTGGACTTGCGGGTCAGCAGGGCGGCGGCGCTGCGGAGTACATGGTCACGATCGAGAGCCATGAGACAACCATAGCCCATGTGAGACATTCATGTCTCAGCCAAGGCATGGGAAGCTCACCAGGAGCTGATCAGGAATCCCAGGGCGCCCGCCGCGGATTCCGGTGGTGTCTCAGTGCCAGGGCAGCTGCCCGCGCCGCTCCCAGTACGCGCCCGGCTCCTCCACCAGCGCGGCGAGCCGCTCCAGGTGGTCGTCGTCGAGGTCCACGACCGCCGCGTGCAGGTTGGACGCCAGCTGTACGGTCGTCGCGGCGCCGGAGAGCACCACGCCGGCCCAGGGCCGGCGCAGGATGAGCGCGAGGGCGACGGCGTCGCATCCCAGAGACGTTTCTTCCGCCACGGCCTTCAGCGCGTCCGGCGCGTGCGGGGCCGCGAGCCGCCCGTTGGCCATGCCCTCCTTGACGATCACCGTGAGCCCGGCGTCGTGGGCCTCGGCGAGGGCGGGGCCGGCCGAGGTCTCCAGGGCGTTGTACGTCGACTGGACGGTACGGAAGAGGGGCTCGCCGTCGACCGTCACGGCGAGGGCGGCGCGGATCGCGTCGGCCTGGGCGGGGCCGCTGGTGGAGAAGCCGATGGTGAGGCCCTGGGCCGCGGCCTCGGCCAGCCTCGCGTGCAGGTCCTTGTCGGTGAGGGCGGGGCTGTCCGGGGTCACCGAGTGGATCTGGTAGAGGTCCAGCCGGTCGCCGAGCAGGTCGTCGGTCTCGGCGCGCTGACGCTCGTACGTGGCGAGGCTGTGGTCCTTGACCTCGTGCGTCTCGGCGTCCGCCGACCAGCCGGCGGTGTAGGTGTAACCCCACTTGCTGCCGATGACCACGTCGTCGATGCCGGGGTTCTTCTTGAGCCAGGCGGCGAGGAACTCCTCGGAGCGGCCGTAGGAGCGGGCGGCGTCGAAGTAGCGGACGCCTTGGGCGTAAGCGGCGTCCAGGAGTTCGTGCGTGCGGTCGCGCAGGGCCGTGACACCGCGGTCGGCCGGAAGGTCCTCCTCACGGCCGAGATTGATGTAGCCGGGGCGGCCTACGGCGGCGAGGCCCAGTCCGATGTGGCAGGTCGGGGTGGTTGCTGTTGCCAGTCGGGCGAAGGGCATCGCGGGCTCCGTTCGGTCGGCTCCGGTAGGGCTTGCGACCAACGTATCCCGCGATGACGCTCCGCTTGGGGAGCCGAGCGCCTCAGAGCTCGGGACTTGCCGTAGTTCGGCGAGTACCGGTTGTCTGTGGCTTGTCGCGCGGTTCCCCGCGCCCCTTTGGCGGCTGCGCCGCCTTAGGGGCATCTACCTCTTGGCCGTTGCCCACTCGTGCTGCTCCGCCACGTCCGCCTTCACCTCAGCCAGCTGGACGGCGACCGCGCTCGGCGCCGTCCCGCCACGGCCATTGCGGGAAGCGAGAGCGCCCGGCACATTGAGCACCGACCGCACCTCAGGTGTCAGGTGGGACGAGATCTTCGCGAACTGCTCGTCCGTCAGGTCGTCCAGTTCCTTGCCCTCGGCCTCGGCGACCTTGACGCACTCGCCGGCGACCTCGTGGGCGACCCGGAAGGGGACGCCCTGCTTGACCAGCCACTCGGCGATGTCGGTGGCGAGGGAGAAGCCGGCCGGGGCCAGTTCCTCCATGCGGTCGCGGTGGACCGTGAGGGTGGCCATCATGCCGGTGAAGGCGGGGAGGAGGATCTCCAGCTGGTCGATGGAGTCGAAGACCGGCTCCTTGTCCTCCTGGAGGTCGCGGTTGTAGGCGAGCGGCAGGGCCTTGAGGGTCGCCATCAGACCGGTCAGGTTGCCGATCAGGCGGCCGCTCTTGCCGCGCGCCAGCTCCGCGATGTCCGGGTTCTTCTTCTGCGGCATGATCGACGAGCCCGTGGAGAACGCGTCGTGCAGGGTGACGAAGGAGAACTCCTTCGTGTTCCAGATGATGACCTCCTCCGCGATCCGGGAGAGGTTCACGCCGATCATCGCGGTGATGAAGGCGAACTCGGCGACGAAGTCGCGGGACGCGGTGCCGTCGATGGAGTTGGCGGCGGACCCGTGCTCGAAGCCGAGGTCCTTCGCCACCGCCTCCGGGTCCAGGCCGAGGGAGGAGCCCGCCAGGGCGCCCGAGCCGTACGGGGAGACCGCCGTGCGTTCGTCCCACTGGCGCAGGCGCTCGGCGTCCCGGGACAGGGACTGGACGTGCGCCAGGACGTGGTGGGCGAACAGGACCGGCTGGGCGTGCTGGAGGTGGGTGCGGCCGGGCATCGCCACGTCCGGGTGGGCCTCGGCCAGGCCGATCAGCGCGTCCTGGAGGTCGGCGATCAGGCCGCCGATGACGCGGGCGTGGTCGCGCAGGTACATCCGGAAGAGGGTCGCGACCTGGTCGTTGCGGGAGCGGCCGGCGCGCAGCTTGCCGCCGAGGTCGGGGCCGAGGCGCTCCAGCAGGCCGCGCTCCAGCGCCGTGTGGACGTCCTCGTCGGCGATCGTGCCGACGAAGTCACCCGCCGCCACATCCGCTTCCAGCTGGTCCAGACCCGCGATCATGCGGGTCAGCTCGTCCTGCGTGAGCAGCCCCGCCTTGTGCAGCACGCGCGCGTGGGCACGCGAACCGGCGATGTCGTACGGCGCCAGCCGCCAGTCGAAGTGGACGGACGCGGACAGCTTGGCCAGGGCCTCGGCGGGACCGTCGGCGAAACGGCCGCCCCAGAGCCGTACGTCACCGCTGTTGCTGCTCACTTGCTGTGCTCCTTGGGAGGGTGGCGGATGTGGCACCGCCTCCCCGTGGCGTGAACGGGGAGGCGGTCGTCAGGTTAGTGCGTCGCAGGCCCTGTGACCTGGACGCGCGAGACCGAGGTCCGCGTCAGGCTCCGCCCGCGAGATCGCGCCGCGCCGCGATCTTCGACGACAGGCCGTAGATGTCGATGAAGCCCTTGGCCGCGGACTGGTCGAAGGTGTCGCCCGTGTCGTAGGTCGCGAGGTTGAAGTCGTACAGCGACTGCGCCGAGCGCCGGCCGGTGACGACCGCTCGGCCGCCGTGCAGGGTCATGCGGATGTCGCCGGAGACGTACTGGTTGGCCTCGTCGACGAAGCCGTCGAGGGCGCGCTTGAGCGGGGAGAACCACTGGCCGTCGTAGACGAGTTCGCCCCAGCGCTGCTCGACCTGGCGCTTGTAGCGGGCCAGTTCGCGCTCGACGGTGACGTTCTCCAGCTCCTGGTGGGCGGTGATCAGGGCGATCGCGCCCGGCGCCTCGTACACCTCGCGGGACTTGATGCCGACGAGGCGGTCCTCGACCATGTCGATCCGTCCGACGCCCTGGGCGCCGGCCCGCTCGTTGAGCTGCTGGATCGCCTGGAGGACGGTGACGGGCCGGCCGTCGATCGCGACCGGGGCGCCCGCCTCGAAGGTGATGACCACCTCGTCGGGCTCCCGGGCGACGGCCGGGTTCTGGGTGTACTCGTAGACGTCCTCGATCGGCGCGTTCCAGATGTCCTCCAGGAAGCCCGTCTCGACGGCGCGTCCGAAGACGTTCTGGTCGATGGAGTACGGGGACTTCTTGGTGGTCGCGATCGGGAGCTGCTTCTCCTCGCAGAACGCGATGGCCGCGTCCCGGGTCATCGCGTAGTCGCGGACCGGGGCGATGCACCTGAGGTCGGGGGCGAGGGCGACGATGCCGGCCTCGAAGCGGACCTGGTCGTTGCCCTTGCCGGTGCAGCCGTGGGCGACGGTCGTGGCGCCGTGCTTGTGCGCGGCCGCGACGAGGTGCTTGACGATCGTCGGCCGGGAGAGCGCCGAGACGAGCGGATAGCGGTCCATGTAGAGGGCGTTGGCCTTGATCGCCGGGAGACAGTACTCGTCGGCGAACTCGTCCTTGGCGTCGGCCACTTCGGCCTCCACCGCGCCGCAGGCGAGGGCACGCTTGCGGATGACGTCCAGGTCCTCGCCACCCTGGCCGACGTCCACCGCGACGGCGATGACCTCGGCGCCCGTCTCCTCGGCGATCCAGCCGATGGCGACGGAGGTGTCCAGACCGCCGGAGTAGGCGAGTACGACGCGCTCCGTCACGGGATCCTCCTCAGCATTGCCCTGTCCTGCCTCTCCTGCATGATTATGCAGAGCAGTGCATGATTCGTCAATCGAGAAGATTTTTCACTCTCGCTTGAACGGGAGTAACCGCTTACCCGTACCTCTCGCCGAACGCAGGCGCCGCGTTTCGCCAACCACGACCACCTGACCCGAGTGAGGCATCCGCATGTCCAGGGCTCTTCCGAAGTACAACAAGCGTCGCGTCGCGTTCATCGGCGGCGCTGCCGCGGTGGCGCTGTCCGGCACGGTGATCGCCGGCTTCGCCCTCGCGGGGGAGACGTCCAAGAGCAACGGGACCAGCGCCCGCACCCTGGCCGGCCCCGGCACCATCACATGCCCGGACGTCAGGTCGAAACTGCCCGCCATCCCGGCCTCCGCCAAGGCCGAGGTCGACCGCAACCTCGCGCTGCTGAACACGCAGATCAACGAGGCCAACCAGCGCCTCGTCAAGACTGTCGGCCAGGGCGGACCCAACTTCGTCCAGAACGCCATCCTCGGCCCGCTGAAGGACAAGCGCGTGGCGACCGTCAACCGCATCGCCACCGCGATCGGACGTACGGCGGCGAAGCCGCAGGGGCTGGACGCGCTCGCGTCCTGCGCCCTGAACGCCACCGGGGCCAACGCCGGCGGCGGCGCCAAGGCCACGCCCAGCGCGCCCGCCCAGCAGCAGGGGGGCGGAAACACGGGCAACGCCGGGAACACGGGCAACACCGGCAACGCGGGCAACGCGGGCAACGCGGGCAACGGCGGCAACGCCAACGCCGTCGGCACGATCAACTGCCCGGACGTCACCGGCCGGCTGCCCGCGATCCCGGCCTCCGCCAAGGCCGAGGTCGACCGCAACCTCGCCCAGCTCCAGACCCAGATCAACGAGGCCAACAAGCGCCTCGTCGACACCGTCGGCCAGGGCGGACCCAACTTCGTCCAGAACGCCATCCTCGGCCCCCTGGAGGACAAGCGCGTCGCCGCCCTCAACCGCATCGAGACCGCCATCGGCCGCGCGGCCGCCAAGCCCGAGGGGCTGGAGGCGTTCGCAGCCTGCACCCTCACCAAGTGAGGTGACAGGCAGCCATGGCCGCCCCGTTGGCACGCCGGCCGGGGCGGCCATGGCGACGCCGAACGAACTCCGCAATTCCTTAGACAGGCGAACGATCCACGTCCATACTCGGTGGACGTGGGAAAAACTTATGAACGCATAGACGGCAGACTCCGCACGTTCATCGAGGAGCAGCCCCTCTTCTTCACGGCGACCGCTCCCCTGTCCGGCGAGGGGACGGTCAACCTCTCCCCCAAGGGCCTCAAGGGTTCCTTCGCGATCCTCGACGAACTCACCCTGGCCTACCTGGACTTCGCCGGCTCCACCGCCGAGACCGTCGCGCACCTGCGCGAGAACGGCCGGATCACCCTCATGTGGTGCGCCTTCCAGGGCCCGCCCAACATCGTCCGCGTGCACGGCCGCGGTGAGGCCGTCTTCCGCGACGACCCACGGTTCGCGGAGCTGCTCGGCCACTTCCCCGACATCGACCCCTCCCTGCACGGCCTGCGCGCGATCATCGTGGTGCGGGCCGAACTCATTCGTGACTCCTGCGGGTACGCGGTCCCCCTCATGACGTACGACGCGGACCGCGACCTGCACGGCAGGCGGTTCGCGCGCGAGGACGACGACTCGCTCAGCGCGTACTTCGCCAAGAAGGAACACATCGCGACCAGCCTGGATGGCCTACCCGGGCTGCCGTTGCCGCTCCCGCCGTCCAGCGTCTGAGCCATGCGCCCCGGTGTCGTCGCCGCCCTCGCGTCCGCGTCCCTGCTCACCCTCGGCGCCGCGCCCGGTGGCCCGGCGCCGCAGCCGCTGCCCGCGCGGATGGCCGACACCGGGGGCGGGACCCAGCTGATCACCGCCGTGGCGCCGGGGACCGCCTCGACGTCGGGGACGGTCACCTGGTGGGACCGGGTGGACGGGCGGTGGGTGAAGGCCGGCTCGGCGCCCGCACGGTTCGGGGCGAAGGGGCTCGTCGAGGGAGCCGAGCGCAGGCAGAGCACGCACACGACCCCGACCGGCCTGTACGGGCTGCCGTACGCCTTCGGCATCGAGGCGGCGCCGCGCGGGACGACGTACGAGTACCGCCGCGTCCACAAGGACTCCTGGTGGTGCCAGGACAACGACTCCCGCGCCTACAACCGCTGGACCGAGCCCCTGGCCCGCGACTGCCGGGCCGCCGAGTCCGAACACCTGATCTCCTACGGGGCGCTCTACGCCCACGCGCTCGTCGTCGGCTTCAACCACGAGCGCCCGGTGAGGGGGCGCGGGGCCGGGATCTTCCTCCATGTGAAGGGGCGCGGGGCGACCGCCGGTTGTGTGTCGGTGCCGCGGGACGCGATGAAGCGGATCCTCAAGTGGGGCGATCCACGGCGGAAACCGCACATCGCGATCGGCACGGCGAGCGGGCCCACGGCGATCACCCGGTACTGAGCGAGCGCACTGAACACACGGACCGCCCCGCACGTATCTCTGGGCCAAGGGACCACGTCGACCACGCACTCCCCTTGCTCCCGTCCCCGGAGGAACCGTGACCACCACGCTCGCAGGCGGCCGTGCCGCCCGCCGCCAGACGATGCGCCGCATCCGACCGCGCCGCTCCCCGGCCGTCCCGCTGGTGATCGCCCTATGGGCGGGCGCCGCGGCGGTGCTGTGGCTGTGGTGGGACAACACGCCCTCCCTGGCGGACAACACCGCCAAGATCCTCGCCGCGGGCCGGATCACCGGTCTGCTCGCCGGGTACCTCATGGCGCTCGTGGTCCTCCAGATGGCCCGGGTGCCCGCGCTGGAACGGCGGGTGGGCTCGGACCGGGTCGCGCGCTGGCACGCGATGAGCGGCCGTTACACGATCTGCCTGGTCATCGCGCACGTGTTCCTCACCATGTGGGCGTACGCGCTCCAGGCCGGCAAGACGCTCGGCGACGTGGGCCGGCAGACGATCGACTCGGTCAACACGCTGCCGGACATGGGCAAGGCGGCCATCGGCACCGGACTGCTGTTCCTCATCGCGCTCCTCTCGATCGGGGGCATCCGCCGCCGTATCCCGTACGACACCTGGTACCACGTGCACCTGCTGACGTACGCGGCGGTGTACCTGACGTTCTGGCACCAGATCAGCACGGGCAACGAGTTCGCGGTCGAGCCGGCCGCGAAGACCTTCTGGTACGGGCTGTACGGGGTGGTCACCGCGCTGGTGCTCTGGTACCGGATCCTCACCCCGATCCGCCTCAACCTGCGCCACCGCATGTACGTCGAGGCGGTGATCGAGGAGACGCCGGGCATCGTGTCGGTGCTGATCGGCGGGCGCAAGCTGCACCGTATGGGGGCGGAGGCCGGGCAGTTCTTCCGGTGGCGGTTCAAGGCGCCGGGCATGCGGTTCAGTTCGCACCCGTACTCGCTGTCGGCGGCGCCCCGCCCGGACATGCTGCGGATCACGGTCAAGGCGATCGGCGACCACACGTCCCGGCTGCGCGACCTGAGGCCCGGCACCAAGGTGTGGGCTGAGGGCCCCTACGGCGCGCTGACCGCCCAGCGCCGCAGCCGGGGCAAGGTGCTGCTGGTGGCGGGCGGGGTCGGCATCACGCCGATGCGGGCCCTGTTCGAGACGCTGCCCGGCGCGTCCGGCGACATCACCCTGCTCTACCGGGCCAACAGCACCCAGGACCTGGCGCTGTGGGACGAGCTCGCGGCGATCGCCGACGAGCGCGGCGCCCGGCTGATGTACGCGGTCAACAGCCCGGACGGCGAGCGGCCCGACATCTCGGCGGAGCGCCTGCGGCAGAAGCTGCCGGACATCGACAAGCACGACGTGTTCATGTGCGGGCCGCCCGGCTTCGCGCAGTCCGTGTACGAGGCCCTGCGCGGCGCGGGTGTGCCCGCCCGCCGCATCCATCACGAGTCGTTCGAGATGTGAGCGACGGGACGTCACACACCAGACTTCGGACTTCAGGAGCTGTAGGAGCGATGAGGAAGAGTCACCCCATCCGGCGTGTCGTGCTGGCCGGCGCCGCCACCGTGTCCGGGATCGTGCTGCTGCTGTCGCTGAAACCGGCGACCGACCCGGCGTCCGCGCAGGCGGCGGGTGGTGCCGCACCGCCCGCGGCCGCGGCGCCTCAGGGCGGCGCCCAGGCGGCCGGGACCGGCACGTTCACCGGTGACGCGGCGCGGACCCAGTACGGAGCCGTGCAGGTACGGCTGACCGTCAGCAACGGCAAGATCACCCAGGCGGAGGCCGTCCAGGCCCCCAAGGGCGGCCAGAGCGACCAGATCACCGCGAACGCCGTGCCCAAGCTCAACCAGGCGGCCGTCGCCGCGCAGAACGCGGACATCGACGCGGTGTCCGGAGCGACGTACACCAGCAACGGCTACAAGCAGTCGCTGCAGTCGGCCCTGGACAAAGCGCAGGCGAGCGCCGGTTCGTCGCAGGGCTCCGGCTCCGCCCGGGCCGCCACCGTCACCGGTGATGCCGTCCAGACCCAGTACGGGCCGGTCCAGGTCCGGATCACCGTCGCCGGCGGCAAGATCACCCAGGCGGAGGCCGTCCAGGCCCCCAAGGGCGGCCAGAGCGACCGGGTCACCGCGAACGCCGTGCCCAGGCTCAGCCAGGCGGCGGTCGCAGCGCAGAGCGCCGAGATCGACGCGGTGTCCGGAGCGACGTACACCAGCGCCGGCTACAAGGAGTCCCTCCAGTCGGCGATCGACAAGGCGAACGCGAGCGCGGGCTCCTCACAGGGGTCCGGCTCACAGGGGTCCGGCTCACAGGGGTCCGGCTCACAGGGGTCCGGCTCGCAGGGTTCCGGCGCCGCCCAGGCCAGGACGGTCACGGGCAGCGTCGTCCAGACCCAGTACGGACCGGTCCAGGTCCGGATCACCGTCAGCGGCGGCGGGATCACCGAGGCCGAGGCGGTCCAGGCGCCGAGCGGCGGGCAGAGCACCAACATCACCGGCAACGCCGTACCGAAGCTCAACCAGGCGGCGGTCGCGGCGGGCAGTGCCGACATCGACGCGGTGTCCGGGGCGACGTACACCAGCGCCGGCTACAAGGAGTCCCTCCAGTCGGCCCTGGACCAGGCCGGTGGCTGACGTGGTGGCCGAGCCGGCAGAAGCTCCCGCCGCGGTACGTCGTGCGGAGGAGGCCATGGGGACGGTCTTCTCCTTCGACGTCCGCGGCGGGGATCCCGGCGCCGTGCAGTCGGCACTGGACGAGGCGGTCGCCGGACTGCACCGCGTCGACGAGGTGTTCAGCACGTACCGCGACGACAGCCAGATCTCCCGGCTGGCACGGGGTGAGCTGACCGTCGACGCGTGCGACCCGGAGGTCGCCGAGGTGCTCGGCCTGGGCGGCGAGGCGGAGCGCACCAGCGAGGGCTGGTTCAGCACGTCGTACGAGGGCCGCGTCGATCCGACCGGCATCGTCAAGGGCTGGTCGGTCGAACGGGCGGCCCGCCTGCTCGCCGCCGTCCCCGGCGTGACCGGCGTGAGCGTCAACGGCGGCGGCGACGTCCAGCTCCTGGGCGTACCGGGCGGGCAGCGGCCGTGGCGGGTGGGCGTCGCCGACCCCCTCCGCCCGGGGGGCCTGGCAGCGGTGATCTCCGCCGCCGGCCTGGACGAGCTGGCGGTGGCCACATCCGGTACGGCGGAACGCGGCGCCCACATCGTCGACCCGCGCACCGGCCGCTCAGCGGTGACGGACCTGGTGGCGGTGACGGTGGTCGCCCCTCAGCTGACCTGGGCGGACTGCTGGGCGACGGCGGCGTTCGCGATGGGGTCGCGGCAGGGGCTGCGCTGGCTGGAGTCGCTGCCGGACGTGGAGGCGCTGCTGATCACGGCGGGCGACGAGGTGCGATGCACAGGTGGCCTCGCCTCTCGACTGGGCTGAGCCGGCCGAGCACCGCGGCCACCCCGCTCAGTGGCCGTTCTGCGCCAGCCGCAACAGGTGATCGGCCAGGGCCTGCCCGCCCGTGGGGTTCCTGCTGATCAACAGCAGCGTGTCGTCCCCCGCGATGGTCCCCAGAATGTCGTGCAGCTCGGCCTGGTCGATGGCCGAGGCCAGGAACTGCGCGGCCCCCGGAGGGGTCCGCAGGACCACGAGATTCGCCGAAGCCTCCGCGGAGATGAGCAGTTCCTGCGACAACCGCCGCATCCGCTCCTCCTTCGCCGACTCCCCGAGCGGCGCCCGAGGGGTCCGGAAACCCCCCTCACTCGGCACCGCGTAGATCAGGTCACCGTCGTTGTTGCGGATCTTCACCGCGTTGAGCTCGTCCAGGTCCCGGGAGAGCGTCGCCTGAGTGACGCTCAGCCCGTCGTCGGCGAGCAGCTTCGCGAGCTGGCTCTGCGACCGCACCGGCTGTCGGTTGAGAATGTCCACGATCCGGCGGTGGCGTGCGGTGCGGGTCTGCGGCACGGCGGGACCGGCGGCCCCGTTCGCCTCGTTGTGCGCCTGGTCCTGCGCGTCGTCCTGCGCCTGGCTCATCGTCGTCTCATTCTCCGGATCATCCATCCCCGTCGGCCTCGCCGGCCCCGTCCAGGATGCCGGGAAGGGCCTGAAGAAGCGCCTCCACTTCGTCGTCACCGAGGTTCAGCGGCGGCATGAGCCGCAGGGTGTCGGGGGCGGGCGCGTTCACCAGGAATCCGGCTTCCTGAGCCGTCTGCTGCACCTTGGCGGCGAGCGGCTCGGTGAGCACGATACCCAGGAGCAGGCCCGCGCCCCGGACATGGTCGATCAGCGGGTGACCGAGGGCGTCGATCCCGTCGCGCAACGTCTCGCTCTGCCGCTTGACGTTCTCCAGCAACCCCTCGTTCGCGATCGTGTCCAGCACGGCCAGTCCCGCGGCACAGGCGACCGGGTTGCCACCGAAGGTGGTCCCGTGGTGGCCGGGCCGGAGCAGCTCGGCCGCCCGCCCGAAGGCGACCGTCGCCCCGAGCGGCAGGCCGCCGCCCAGGCCCTTGGCTAGCGTGACGACGTCCGGCAGGACCCCCTCGTGGGCCTGGTACTCGAACCAGTGTCCGGTCCGGCCGATGCCGGTCTGCACCTCGTCCAGGACGAGCAGCGAACCGGTGGCGGCGGTGATGGCCCGGGCCGCCTTGAGATAGCCGGGCGGGGGCACGATGACGCCGTTCTCGCCCTGGATCGGCTCGATGATCACGAGGGCCGTCTCCTCGGTGACCGCGGCGGCCAGGGCCTGCGCGTCGCCGTACGGGACATGGGTGACGTCGCCGGGCAGCGGCAGGAAGGGTTCCCGCTTGCCGGGCTGGCCGGTGAGCGCGAGGGCGCCCATGGTGCGGCCGTGGAAGCCGCCGTCGGTGGCGACCATGTGCGTCCGGCCGGTCAGTCGGCCGATCTTGAACGCGCCCTCGTTCGCCTCGGCGCCCGAGTTGCAGAAGTACACCTTGCCGTCCCGGCCGAACAACTGCAGGAGCCGCTCGGCGAGCGCGACCGGCGGTTCGGCGATGAACAGGTTGGAGACATGCCCGAGGGACGCGATCTGCCGGCTGACGGCCTCGACGATCGCGGGGTGCGCGTGGCCGAGGGCGTTGACGGCGATGCCGCCGACGTAGTCGACGTACTCCTTGCCGTCCGCGTCCCACAGTTTGGCGCCCTCGCCCCGCACCAGGGGGATCCGCGGGGTGCCGTAGTTGTTCATGAGCGCGCCCTGCCACCGCTGGGTGAGCTCGGCGTTGGTCGCCGTGCCGGTCATTCTGCTTCCCCCTCTTGCTCGTCCGGCACGACCATCGTGCCGATGCCTTCGTCGGTGAAGATCTCCAGCAGGATCGAGTGCTGGACCCGGCCGTCGATGACGCGCGCGGTCTGGACGCCGCCGCGCACGGCGTGCAGGCAGCCCTCCATCTTCGGGACCATGCCGGAGCTCAACTCCGGTAGCAGCTTCTCCAGTTGGGAGGCGGTGAGGCGGCTGATCACCTCGTCGGAGTGGGGCCAGTCCTCGTAGAGGCCCTCGACGTCCGTGAGGACCATGAGGGTTTCGGCGCCCAGCGCAGCAGCGAGTGCCGCAGCCGCCGTATCAGCATTGACGTTGTAGACATGGTGGTCGTCCTGGGAGCGGGCGATGGACGAGACGACCGGGATGCGGCCGTCGGCCAGCAGCGCCTCGATCGCGCCCGTGTCGATGTCGGTGATCTCGCCGACCCGCCCGATGTCGACCAGCTCGCCGTCGATCTCGGGCTGGTGCCGGGTGGCGGTGATGGTGTGCGCGTCCTCGCCGGTGAGGCCGACGGCGAGCGGCCCGTGCTGGTTGAGGAGCCCGACCAGCTCGCGCTGCACCTGTCCGGCCAGCACCATGCGTACGACGTCCATGGCGTCCTCGGTGGTGACGCGCAGGCCGGCCTTGAACTCGCTGACGATGCCGTGCTTGTCGAGGGCGGCGCTGATCTGCGGGCCGCCGCCGTGGACCACGACGGGCTTGAGGCCGGCGTGATGCAGGAACACGACGTCCTGCGCGAACGCGGCCTTCAGCTCCTCGTCGATCATGGCGTTGCCGCCGAACTTGATGACGACGGTCTTGCCGTTGTGCCGGACGAGCCAGGGCAGCGCCTCGATGAGGATCTGGGCCTTGGGGAGGGCGGTGTGCTTCCGCGTGGTGCTCATGACGAGTAGGCGCTGTTCTCGTGGACGTAGTCGGCGGTGAGGTCGTTGGTCCAGATGGTGGCGGTTTCGGCGCCGGCGGCGAGGTCGGCGACGATGTGCACCTCGCGGTAGCGCATGTCGACCTTGTCGCGGTCCTCGCCGACGCCGCCGTTCTTGCACACCCAGACGCCGTTGATGGCGACGTTCAGCTGGTCGGGCTCGAAGGCGGCCTCGGTGGTGCCGATCGCGGAGAGCACGCGGCCCCAGTTGGGGTCCTCGCCGTGGATGGCGCACTTGAGGAGGTTGTTGCGGGCGATGGAGCGGCCCACCTCGACGGCGTCGTCCTCGGTCGCGGCGTTGATCACCTCGACCTTGATGTCCTTGCTGGCGCCCTCGGCGTCCCGGATGAGCTGCTGGCCGAGGTCGTCGCAGACGGCCCGTACGGCTTCGGCGAACTCCTCGTACTCCGGGGTGACCTCGGCGGAACCGGAGGCGAGCAGCAGCACGGTGTCGTTGGTGGACATGCAGCCGTCGGAGTCGACGCGGTCGAAGGTGACCCTGGTGGCGGCGCGCAGGGCCTTGTCCAGGGTCTCGTCGTCGAGGTCGGCGTCGGTGGTGAGGACGACGAGCATGGTGGCGAGGCCGGGGGCGAGCATGCCCGCGCCCTTGGCCATGCCGCCGACGGTCCAGCCGTCCTTGGTGACGACGGACGTCTTGTGGACGGTGTCGGTGGTCTTGATGGCGATGGCGGCCTTCTCGCCGCCGTGCTCGGAGAGCTGGGCGGCAGCGGCCTCGACTCCGGGGAGGAGCTTGTCCATCGGCAGCAGGACGCCGATGAGGCCGGTGGAGCAGACGGCCACCTCGATGGCACCGCGCCCCAGTACCTCGGCGGCCTTCTCGGCGGTGGCGTGGGTGTCCTGGAAGCCCTTCGGGCCGGTACAGGCGTTGGCGCCGCCGGAGTTGAGGACGACCGCGGACACCTGGCCGCCCTTGAGCACCTGCTCGGACCACAGCACGGGGGCTGCCTTGACACGGTTGGAGGTGAAGACGCCGGCGGCGGCGCGGCGGGGCCCGTTGTTGACCACGAGGGCCAGGTCCGGGTTGCCGTTCTCCTTGATTCCGGCGGCGATGCCCGCGGCCGTGAATCCCTTGGCTGCCGTGACGCTCAAGGTGCGACTCCGATCGTGGAAAGCCCGGTGGTCTCGTCGAGACCGAGGGCGAGGTTCATGCTCTGGACGGCACCGCCCGCGGTGCCCTTGGTCAGGTTGTCGATGGCGCTGATCGCGATGATGCGGTTCGCGGCCGCGTCGTACGCGACCTGCACCTGAACGGCGTTCGAACCGTGGACGGACGCCGTGGCGGGCCACTGCCCCTCGGGGAGCAGATGGACGAAGGGCTCGTCGGCGAAGGCCTTGTCGTAGGCGGCGCGGACGGAGTCCGCCGTGACGCCGGGGCGGGCGTTCGCGCTGCACGTGGCGAGGATGCCGCGGGGCATCGGGGCGAGGGTGGGCGTGAAGGAGACGGAGACCCGCTCGCCCGCCGCCGCGCTGAGGTTCTGGATCATCTCGGGCGTGTGCCGGTGGCCGCCGCCGACGCCGTACGGCGACATCGAGCCCATGACCTCGCTGCCCAGCAGATGGGGCTTGGGCGCCTTGCCCGCGCCGGAGGTGCCGGAGGCGGCGACGATCACGGCCTCGGGCTCGGCGAGGCCGGCGGCGTAGGCCGGGAAGAGAGCCAGCGAGACGGCCGTCGGGTAGCAACCGGGTACCGCGACGCGCTTGGACCCCTCCAGCGCGGCCCGGGCACCCGGCAGTTCGGGGAGGCCGTAGGGCCAGGTGCCGGCGTGCGGGGAGCCGTAGAACGTCTCCCAGTCGGCCGCGTCCTTCAGTCGGAAGTCGGCGCCCATGTCGACGACCAGCACGTCCGGGCCGAGCTGCTCGGCGACGGCGGCGGACTGCCCGTGCGGCAGTGCGAGGAAGACGACGTCGTGTCCGCCGAGGACGTCGGCCGTGGTCTCCCGCAGTATCCGGTCGGCGAGCGGCAGCAGGTGCGGCTGGAGCGCGCCGAGGCGCTGCCCCGCGTTGGAGTTGCCGGTCAGGGCACCGATCTCGATCTCGGGGTGCGCCAGGAGCAGACGCAGCAGTTCCCCGCCCGCGTATCCACTCGCTCCGGCCACTGCCGCACGTACCGCCATGGAATCCTCCTCCTAGACGGCATGACTATACGTTTCGCTGCACGTTTATGCAATCCGGTCCGGGATGCCGCCGCCGGGGCGGCTGCCCCACCTCAGGACAGGGCGAGGACGCAGAACTCGTGACCCTCGGGGTCGGCCAGGCACGTCCAGGGGACGTCGCCCTGGCCGAGGTCGAGGTCGGTGGCACCGAGGGCCCGCAGCCGGGCCACCTCCGCCGCTTTGTCGTCGCCGGGGTACGGCAGCAGGTCCAGATGGACGCGGTCCGGCACGGTCTTCACGTCGGGCGTGCGGAGGAACTCGAGATACGAGCCGACGCCCTCGGCGGAGCGCAGCACCGCGTGATCGTCGGTCACCTCGTGCAGGGTCCAGTCCATCGCCTCGTCCCAGAACCGGGCCATGGCGCGCGGATCCGCGCAGTCGACCACCACCCGGGCGATCGGCCCGGTGTCCCGGTAGGTCTCCCGAGGCTCCAGCACGCAGAACTCGTTGCCCTCGGGGTCGGCAAGGACCGTCCACGGCACGTCGCCCTGGCCCACGTGGGCGGGCGTCGCACCGAGTGCCATGAGGCGCGCGACCAACTCCGCCTGATGGGCCGCGGAGGTGGTGGCGAGATCGAGGTGCACACGGTTCTTCGCCGCGGTCCTGGGTTCCGGGACGGGAACGACGTCGACGCAGACGGCGACCGGGTCCGGCCAGACGAGGCCGCCGACGGGTCCGACGTAGGTGGTGACGCCGGGGCTGTAAGCACTCCAGCCGAGCGCCTCCGCCCAGAACCGGCCGACCGCCGAGGCGTCAAGGGCCTTGATGTTCACCATCACTGGTCGCAGGGGCATGCCGGCGATGCTACGCACCCCTCCGCGGCGACATCCACGCCGTCGCCGGGCAGCCGGGCTGGACCGGGAGAAACAGCTTTGTCCGGGTCATGCTCAATGAGCTAGGGTCCCCGGGCACATATCAGGGGGATCACGGCAGGTGGGGGACATGACCGAAGACAGCGGCACGCCCGTGAAGGGCCCGAACGCATGGGGGCAGGGCATCGCGGCCGTGGCGCTGGTGGCGGCACTCGGTGGCGGCCTGTGGGTGTTCGAGGAGAGGCCGGGGAACAGCGGCCCACCGCCCGCCACCTGCGCCGACGAGGAACCCGCGAAGTCGGCCGGGCGGGTCACCGGAGCGCAGCTGTGCGAGGCACTGCACCGTGCCGACCTCGCCGAGTTGCTGGGCACGCCGACGGAGACCGCGAAGACCGCCCACGGCAGCGACGGCTCCGTCGGAATCGCCGGCGGCCAGGACATTCCGATGCCCTCCGCCGAGGTCGAGTTCGACACCTACACCGTGAGGCTCTCGGCCACCTACGACGGCCTGCCCGTGTCCGGGGCCCATGAACTGCTGGGGGGCGCGAAGCAGCGCACGGTTCTGGGCCGTCCGGCGGTCCTGTACTCGGACCGGACCATCAGGATCGACTTCCGCCTGGACGGGGGCGACGCCGACAGCGGTCCCGGCGTCCCGCTGCGCGCCCTCATGGTGGCCCAGGACGCGCAGGACGGCGGCGGTTCCTTCGACATGACCCTGTGGCGCGCGGACGGCGTGGTGCCGGACGACGCCGTCCTGCTCCGGGTCGCCGAAAAGGTCCTGCCGACGGTCCCGGGGTGGGCCGCCGGCAGGTGACGATCCTTGGCGGCGCCCAGTGCACCGCCCTGGTGGGCCGCCGCCCGCGGACAGCGGCCCACCGGATGCCGTTACCTCTGCTTGATCCTCAGGAACGTGACGGAGTTCGCCGGGAAGGTGTAGGTGAACTCGTCGGCCACGCCCCGGAAGGTGGACGTCACCGGCACCACCGGCGTGTCCGTCTCGGTGTTCACGGCGTCCTGGTCGGCGGCCAGCGTGGTCACGCGGGCCGTGGACGCGACCTTCGCGCCGCCCAGGTCGATGGCCGTACGGGCCTCGGTGGACTGGGCGTTGACGACCTTGACGATCAGGTCACCGGTCTTGGCGTCCTTGGTGACGACCTGGCGGAACGGCTCGGCCGGCTTGTCGTCCTTGAAGCTGCCCCACTCCTTGCCGTCCAGGAACAGGGTGACCTGACGGCCGCGGACCTTGATGTCGATGTCGTAGGCACGGCCCGCCTCGATCGAGCCGGGCTTCGTCATCAGCGTGCCCTTGCCGCCGTCGACGGCCTGCTCGATCGCGGACTGGGTGTTGTTCCAGCCGCCCAGGTTCCACCAGTAGTAGTTGCCGGTGTCCTTGACGCCGAAGGCGACGAGGAAGCCCTCCTTGCCGGACTTCTTGGTGGCCTTCACATGCAGGTCGTAGTCCTTCCAGGCCGGGTCGCCCGCCGTGACCATGGTGTTCTCGGCGGCGGCGTCGGTCTGGACGTACTGCCCGTCCTGGATGCTCCAGCTGCCGGCCCCGGAGTGCTTCCACTTCGAGGCGTCACCGGAGAAGTCGTCGCTGAGCAGGGTCGAGCCGTCCGCCGAGGTGACCTTCACGTCGTCGTACGCGGCGCTGGTCGCCCACGTCGACAGGCCGACGGCGCCGGTGATGGGACCGCTGACGTCCGGCGTGCCGGTCGCCTTCGAGGGGACCACGCGGTCGCCGACGTTGGTCATGAACAGCTTCTGGACCTCGTAGTTGGCCGAGTTCCAGGAGGCCCGGTTGTTGAACCAGATCATGTCCGGCCGCCACTGGACGTAGTCCTCGTTGGCGAGCAGCGGGGCGTAGGAGGCGAGCTTGACGATGTCCGCGTTGCGCTCCAGGCCGGTCATGAACGCCGCTTCGGACAGGCCGTTCTTCCAGGCGTTGCCCTGCGAGGCGTACTCACCGAGGAAGACCTTGGGGCCGTTCCTGTCGTAGGAGTCGTAGCGGTCGTTGTTCTGCAGGAACCAGTTCGGGCTGTTGTAGTAGTGCTCGTCGACCATGTCGACCTTGCCCTCGCGGTTGAGCTGCCACGCGGTGTCGAAGGTCGTGCCGGCGTCGTCCGGACCCGAGTTGGAGATGACGGTGATGTCCGGGTACTTCGCCTTGATGGCGGCCCGGAACTGCTCGAAGCGGGCGAAGAACTCCTTGGGCAGGTTCTCCTCGTTGCCGACCCCGATGTGGGTCAGGTGGAACGGCTTGGGGTGGCCCATCTGGGCGCGCACCTTGCCCCACTTGGAGGTCGCCGGGCCGTTGGCGAACTCGATGAGGTCGAGGGTGTCCTGGATGTGCCGCTTGAGCAGCGCCTCGTTGTCGGTGGCCTTGTTCTGGCCGCAGCCGGTCACCAGGGCCGGGACGACGGGCAGCGGCATGGCGCCGATGTCCTCGGAGAAGCGGAAGTACTCGTAGTAGCCGAGGCCGTAGCTCTGGTTGTAGCCCCAGAAGTTGGCGTTGGTCGCGCGCTGCTCTACGGGACCGATGGTGTCCTTCCACTGGTAGCTGCGCTTGCGCTGCCAGTTGGACGCCTCGCTGTAGTCCTCCATGGAACCGGTGTTGACCAGGCAGCCGCCGGGGAAGCGCACGAAGCCCGGCTTCAGGGCGGCGATCTTCTCGGCGAGGTCCTTGCGCAGGCCGTTCGGCTGGTTCTTGTAGGTGTCCCGCGGGAACAGCGACACCTCGTCGAGCGCGGCGGCGTTCGTCGAGGCGACGGCGAGGCGGCCGCGGTTGCTGGTGCGGGTCGCGGTGAAGGTGCCCTTGTACTTGGCCCAGCCGCCCTTCACGGCCACCTGGCGGGCGGTGGCCAGGGTGCCCGCCGCGTCCTTCAGGGAGACGGTGAGCGTGGTGCCGCTCTCGGCGCGGGCCCACACCGAGAAGTCGTACTTCTTGCCCTTCTCGACCCGTATGCCGGTGTTGTAGCCGACGTTCGTGACCGACGAACCGGCGCCCAGCGAGAGGTAGTTGCGGTTGCGCTCGTTGAGCCGGCCGGCGTCGTTCACGACCCGGGCCGTGCCGCCGACCGTCCAGGACGTCAGGGGCGTGTAGGAGCCGTTGTCGGCGGTGGAGTACTCGAAGGACCGGTTCTGCACGAGCTCGGCGTACAGACCGCCGTCGGCGGCCCGGTTGATGTCCTCGAAGAAGACGCCGTACATCGTGTCGTCGATCGCCGCACCCTTGGCGGACGGGTCGACGGTGATCGCGTAGTCGGTGACGTCCTCGGCGTGCGCGGGGGCCGGTACGAGGGCTGCTGCCGTCAGGAGGGCGGTGGCCGTGAGGCCGACTCTCCATCGGGTGCGGGCGGTGCGTGGCATGGATACTCCGCGGCTCTCTGGTAGAGGTTGTTCGAAATATCAGACATTGGTCAACACTTCGAACGGCAAGATAGGGAGGGGGCGGATGCGCGTCAATGGGTCGCGCAGGAACGGATGTGACAAAGGAGTGGACGCCATGGGCGAGTTCCGGCCAGTGCCCGACGCGCTGGGCTATCTCGCCGGGCGGTGGCGGGTCGAGCGGTCGGTGCGGGATCTCGCGAGCGGGGACGACGGGGAGTTCTCCGGTACGACGGTTTTCAGCCCGGTGGACAGCGGCGGCCTCCTGCACCACGAGTCCGGCACCTTCGTCTGGCGGGGCGTCCCCAGGCCGGCCGAGCGGACGCTGCGGTTCCTGCCCGGCGAGGCGGACGGCACGGCGGACGTACGGTTCACGGACGGACGGCCGTTCCACGACCTGGACCTGAGCTCCGGGCGGCACGTCGCCGACCACCCCTGCTCGGCCGACCTCTACCGGGGGGAGTTCACCGTCCGGGACGAGGACCACTGGCGGACGGTGTGGCGGGTGCGCGGCCCGGCCAAGGACCTCGTCCTGACCACCGACTACGCGCGCGCGGACTGAGCCGGCGCCCCGTCGAAGCGGAGGTACCAGCGCCCCGCCCGGCCGGTCACGGTGGTCGTCGACAGCGGGCGCACGTCGATGTGCCAGTACGTGGAGGGCGGCGCCTTCAGCGCGTACACCAAGGCGGCGCGGATCACGGACGGTTCGGCCACGGCGACGATACGGCCGCCGTCCTCCGCCGGCCGCGTGTCGAGCCAGCCGCCGACCCGGCCGATGAACGTCAGCAGCGACTCACCGCCGTGCGGCGTCCCGCGCGGGTCGGCCAGCCAGGCGTCCACCGCCTCGGGCTCCCGGGCCATCGCCTCGCCGAGGGTCAGCCCGCGCCAGCGGCCCATGTCGCAGTCGCGCAGGGCGAGTTGGACCAGCGGGGCGTAACCGAGGGCGTCGCCGGTGGCACGGCTGCGCGGGGTCGGCGAGCAGTAGCGCAGCTCGGCCGCCGCCAGCGGCAGCAGATCGCGGGCGACCCGCTGCACCTCGTCCCAGCCTGCCTGGTCCAGCGGCCGGTCGTCCTCGAAGCGCTCCGCGAGCAAGGAGGAGCTGCGCGCGGCGGCGACGAACGTGACCCGAAGTGGCATGCGTGGATGGTGTGCCTGGAAAGTGCGCAGGTCAAGAGATGTTGTGCAGGAGTTACCGAGGGTGGACGAAACCTTACTTCCAGGTCAGGGCCCGGGCGGACAAGTCACTGGAAATAGAGCGCCATCCACTGATCCGGCTTCTCCAGCGGCGCGAACCCGAGCTTCTCGTAGACCCCGTGCGCGTCGTGCGTGGCGAGCAGCATGCGCTTGATCCCGGAGGGCCGCAGGTGCTCGCGTACGGCCCCGACGAGCGCCGTCCCGATCCCCTTGCCGCGCACCGACGGATCGACGTACACGTCACACAACCAGGCGAAGGTCGCCCGGTCGGTGACGACCCGGGCATACGCCACCTGCTCTCCCGAAACCGCCTCGTACACCCCGAAGTTCAGCGAACCGTCGATCGCCTGGTCCTGCTTCTCCCGCGGCCGCCCGATCGCCCAGTAGGCGTCGGTGGACAGCCACCGGTGCACGCGCTCGCGGTCGACGCGGTGGGGGTCGGTGGAGATCTCGTAGCCCTCGGCGAGGGGCGGGATGTCGGTCATACGGCGAGATTTTCAGGACGCGGGCGCCGGCGTCGAACGGTTTTCCCCCGGTGGGCGGGGCGTTGTCAGTGGCGGGTGCGATGCTGCGGGCATGACTGGGACAGTGTGCGAACCGTCGTACGACATGGGCGACGGCCATGGGTCGTTCATCGGTGCCGCCTCCGTCGGCGACCGGTCGCTGAGGGTCGACGCGGACGACCGGAACCACGCCGGCCGCACCGAGGCGGCCTTCGCCCTCGCCCACCGGCTCAGGGGCATATGCCTGACCCCGGAACTCTTCGCGTCCGCCGAGTTCGCCTGTGGTGTCACCCCGGTACCCCGCGACTAGAGCACCTCGTCACAGGCGGTCCGCAGCCTCCGCACCCCCTCCGCGATCTCCCCCACCCCCGCCACCGCCGCGAAACTCACCCGCAGATGCCCCGCCGAAGGCTCCGCGCTGAAGTAGGGGCGGCCCGCAGTGATCGCGACCCCCGCGCGCAGGGCGGCCGAGGTCAGGGCCGATTCGTCGGTGCCGTCGGGCAGGCGCAGCCACAGGTGGTAGCCGCCGGACGGGATGTACGGGAGGGCGAGTTCGGGCAGGTCGAGGCGCAGGGCGGCCGTCATCGCGTCGCGCCGGGTCCTCAGCTCCGCCGAGATCGCCCGCAGATGGCGCGGCCAGGCGGGCGAGCCGACCAGTTCCAGCGCCGCCTCCTGCAGGGGTCGCGGTACGAAGAAGGTGTCGACGATCTGGATCGCGCGCAGCCGCTCCAGCACCGGACCGCGGGCGGCGAGCGCGCTCAGCCGGAAGCTCGGCGAGGTCGCCTTGGTGAGTGAGCAGACGTGCACGACGACGCCGTCGGGATCGTCGGCGGCCAGCGGACGCGGCAGCGGACCCGCGTCCTCGTGCACCAGGCGCCGTACGAAGTCGTCCTCGACGACGAAGGCACCGGCCTCACGCGCGATGCGCAGCACCTCACCACGCCGGTCGGGGGCGAGCACCGCGCCGGTCGGGTTCTGGAACAGCGGCTGGCAGACGAAGACGCGGGCGCCGGTCGCCCGGAAGGCGTCGGCGAGCAGCGACGGCCGCACGCCGTCGGCGTCGACCGGGACCGGGACCGGACGCAGGCCCGCGGCGCGGGCGATGGCCAGCATGCCCGGATACGTCGGCGACTCGACCAGCACCGGCGCACCCGGCGGGGCGAGCGCCCGCAGCGCGGTCGTCAGGGCGGACTGACCGCCCGCGCTGATCAGCACCTCGGCGGCCGTGACGGCACCCCCCGGCCCGCCGATGCTGCGCGCGAACCACTCCCGCAGCTCAGGCAGCCCGTCCATCGGCGGTCTCCCCCACGCCCCGGGCCGGCGACCGGCCCGCGACAGCGCGGCGGCCATGGCACGCTCCGGCTGCAAGGACTGGTGCAGATAGCCGCCGTTGAACTCGATCACGCCGGGCGGTGGAGCGGACAGCGAGGCCAGTACCCCGGAGGCGTCCACCGAGCGCGGTACGAGTTCCGTGGCGACGTCCGCGCTGAGCGTCACCTCCTGCCAGGAGGTGTCCCCGACGGGAGCGGCCCGCGGGTGCGGCTCGGCGCGGAACGCCCCGGCGCCGGGCCGGGTGACCACCAGCCCCTCGGCGACGAGCTGCGCGAGGGCGCGGGAGACGGTCACCGGGCTCACGCGGAACCGCTCCACGAGAGCACGACTCGACGGGAGCTTTCCACCAGGAGAGTAGCGGTCGAGCTCGCGCCGCAGCTGACTCGCCAGTTCACCGACACTGCTACGCTCTTGCATGAGAGCAGAGAATAGCGCTACCACGCCGACCTCGATAGCAGTCACCGCCCCAGCCACCCCGGCGGTTCCGGCTGCCCCGGAGGTCCCGGGGGTCCCGGCTGCCATGACCGCGGCGACCACCGCTGCCGCCCCGACCCGGCCGGCCCTCCGCGGCACCCTCCAGTCAGCCCTCGGCGTCACGGCCTTCTCCCTCACCTTCCCCGCCACCGCCTGGGGCCTGGAGAGCTTCGGCGCCTGGTCGCTGGTCGCCGTGCGCAGCGTGCTGGCCGCCCTGATGGCGGGCGGCTGCCTGCTGGTCCTGCGGGTACCGCTGCCCGCCCGCCGGCACTGGGCGGGCCTCGCGGTGGTCGCCGCCGGAGTGGTCCTCGGGTTCCCCCTGCTCACCACGCTCGCGCTCCAGACGTCCACCACGGCGCACGCCGCCGTCGTGGTCGGTCTGCTCCCGCTGACCACCGCCCTGTTCTCCGCCCTGCGCGTCGGCACCCGCCCCTCGCGTGCCTTCTGGCTGGCGGCGCTCGCGGGCGCGGCCGCGGTGATCGCCTTCACCGTGCGGCAGAGCGGCGGCGCCCTGACCAGCGCCGACCTGTACCTCTTCGGGGCGCTGCTGGTGTGCGCGGCCGGCTACACCGAGGGCGGCCGGCTGACCCGGGTCATGCCGGGCTGGCAGGTGATCGGCTGGGCGCTGGTGCTGTGTCTGCCGCTGAGCGTGCCGGCCGCCGTGGTGGCGCTGTCGTACGAGCCCGTGGAGCTGACCTGGCACGGCGTCACCGGGCTGCTGTGGGTCGCGGCGGGCTCGCAGTTCCTCGGTCTGGTCGTCTGGTACCGGGGCATGGCGGCCATCGGCATCCCGAAGGCCAGCCAGTTGCAGTTGGCCCAGCCCCTGCTCACACTGGTGTGGTCGGTGCTGCTGCTGGGCGAGCACCTGACAGTGGCCGCCCCGCTGACGGCCGCGGCGGTGCTCGTGTGCATCGCCGTGACCCAGCGGACGCGTGGCTGAGCGGGCCCCTACGACCCACTTCCCACCACCGCTCCACGCCGTAGACTCAAGGCCACGGACCGCTGCCCCGCACCTGGTGAGGAGGACCGACAGATGCGTGCAACCGTGGGCGACCAGCTTGTCCAGCACGGCAGGGTGGTCGGGCAACACGACAAGGTCGGCGAGATCGTCGAAGTCCTGGGCCAGGAGGGCAATCCTCCGTACCGCGTCCGCTTCGAGGACGGGCACGAGGGTCTGTGCTCCCCCGGCCCGGACACCGAGATCCGTCACCGGGACACGACGACGCAGTAGATCGTCGAGCGGCGCGGCCGCGAAGGAGCCGTCAGCGCGGGAGCTTGGCCGGCTGCCCGTAGTGGTCGGCGACCACCTGTGCCATGGCTCCGACCCGGTCCGCCGCCATGTCCTTCGCCGCGAAGTAGACGTGCCCGCACGTCTGCGGATGATCCTTGGCCAGGGTGAGGTGCCGCGACAGCTCGTCCACGTCCTGCCATGCCGCGGGCTGCGCCGGATCACCGGCCTTGTAGAGCGCCTCGCCGATGTACAGCCGTGTCCGGCTGCCCCGCGCGACCTCCGCCCACCAGGGCACGAGCTTGGCGTAGTCCGCCGCCTCGAAGCCGATGTTCCAGTACAGCTGCGGGCAGATGTAGTCGATCCAGCCCTCGCGGACCCACGTGCGGGTGTCGGCGTACAGGTCGTCGTACGTCTGCACGCCCGCCCGTGAGTCGGAGCCGAGCGGGTCGGTGGCGGCGTTGCGCCACACACCGAACGGGCTGATGCCGAACTGGGTGGTGGGCCTGAGCTTCCTGATGCCGGCCGCCATCTCCTGGACCAGCTGGTCGATGTTGTCCCGGCGCCAGTCGTCCCGGGTCGCGAAGCCGCCGCCGTAGCGGTCGTAGGCGTCCGTGTCGTCGAAGGTCTGGCCCGCCACCGGGTACGGGTAGAAGTAGTCGTCGAAGTGGACCGCGTCGACCGGGTACTTCGCGACCGCGTCGAGCATCGCCTCCTGTACGAAGGCGCGGACCTCCGGCAGCCCGGGGTTGTAGTAGAGCTTGCCGCCGTACGCCACCACCCAGTCCGGGTACCGGCGGGCGGGATGCGACTCGGCCAGCCTGCTGAGGTCGGTGTGGTTGGCGATGCGGTACGGGTTGAACCAGGCGTGCAGGTCCAGGCCACGGGCGTGGGCCTCCTCGACGGCCGTGCCCAGCGGATCCCAGCCGGGGTCCTTGCCCTGCGTACCGGTGAGGACCTGTGACCACGGTTCGTACGGCGAGGGCCACAGGGCGTCGGCCGTGGGCCGCACCTGGAGGATCACCGTGTTCAGGTGGTGCGCCACCGCGTTGTCCAGGTGGCCGATCAGTTCGGCGCACTGCTCGTCCGCGGTCAGCCCCTGCTTGGACGGCCAGTCGCGGTTCGCCACGGTCGCCACCCACACGCCCCGCATCTCACGGGTGACCCGTCGCCGGTTCGGTCCCCGTCCGTCCGCCATGGCGGCGCCCGACGCGACCGCGCCGCCGCCCGCCACGAGTGCCGACAGGGCGGTCACCGCGAATGCCCGTCGTGACAGCCGTGACTTCCGGTGCAGCATCTCTTCGTACCTCCGTGTGCCGTGGTCAGGGGCCCACCCCGGGCGGATCCGCACGTCCGGATCACGCCCCGCGCCAGCTTTTCATGAGGCACCCGAACGATCGATCAAGCTGCGCCGAAGGTAACGTGCAGGTTTGGAGCAGGCGCCGAACAACGGCGGACCTGCCGCAGTCGTGGATCAGCGAAGGGGACGATGTGACCGGCATCTCCGGAGATATTGCACGCGTCGGTGTGGTGGGCTGCGGCCAGATGGGAGCGGGCATCGCCGAGGTGTGCGCCCGCGCCGGCCTGGACGTGAAGGTCGCCGAGACCACCGGCGAGGCCCTGGAGATCGGCCGCACCCGGCTGTTCAACTCCCTGGCCAAGGCCGCCGAGCGCGGCAAGATCAGCGAGGAGGAGCGGGACGCCACGCAGGCGCGGTTGTCCTTCACCACCGACCTCGGCGAGTTCGCCGACCGTGACCTGGTGATCGAGGCCGTCGTCGAGAACGAGCAGGTGAAGACGGAGATCTTCCAGGTGCTCGACCAGGTCGTGACCCGCCCGGACGCGATCCTCGCCTCGAACACCTCCTCGATCCCGCTGGTGAAGCTGGCGGTCGCCACCTCGCGCCCCGACCAGGTCATCGGCATCCACTTCTTCAACCCGGCTCCGGTGCAGCAGCTCGTCGAGCTGATCCCCGCGCTCACCACCTCCGAGGGCACGCTCAGCCGCGCCCAGATGTTCGCCGAGAAGGTGCTGGGCAAGCACGCCATCCGTGCCCAGGACCGCTCCGGCTTCGTGGTCAACGCGCTGCTGATCCCGTATCTCCTCTCCGCGATCCGGATGTTCGAGACGGGCATCGCCAGCCGCGAGGACATCGACAACGGCATGGAGATGGGCTGCGCCCACCCGATGGGCCCGCTGAAGCTGTCCGACCTGATCGGGCTGGACACGGTCGCCTCCGTGGCGCAGAGCATGTACGAGGAGTACAAGGAGCCGCTGTACGCCGCTCCCCCGCTGCTGCAGCGCATGGTCGACGCGGGCCGGCTCGGCCGGAAGACCGGCTCCGGTTTCTACACCTACGGCTGATTACAGACGGTCAGATTCCGGCCATGTACGCGGGCCCGGCACCCAGAAGGTGCCGGGCCCGCGTCATTCACACACCGTGTGCGCTCCGGGCTCGCATATGCCCCTCGCACACTCTCCCCATGCGTCCACCAGGCGAGTTCACTTTCCCTGCGCATGCAAGGGATGACAGATGACTACGGAAGGGAGCGGACTTGTGACCGCCGATCCCGAGCATCCGGTCGTGTCCGGAGAACTCGCAGAGTTACGACGTCGCCTCGACGTCGCCTACGCCCGTGTGGAGGGCGGGCTGGCTCTGCTCACGCATCGCACCGAGGAGACCGCCAAGGAGCTGGACGAGCTGAACACCCGGATCCACACACTCGAACACGCGCGCTGGCCGCTGCCCGCGGTCGCCGCCCTCACCGCCGTGGGTGCTCTCGTCGTGGCGATCTGGCAGGCGACCGGACGTTAGCCGAGCCTGAGATGGTGCAGCAGCAGTAACGCGGCCGCCATGTTGGCGGCCGGGACCTCCCCACGGGCGACCAGGTCGGGGACGAGCTTGAGCGGGACCCATTCCCGGCGGTCCGACTCGAAGTCGTCCACCGGATGTCCGACGTACTCGCCCTCGTCGGCCCAGTAGATGTGGTGCCGGGCGTCGGTGAGCCCGTTGGAGGGCTCCACGCTCATGAGGTGGTGCAGGGGTCCCGGCCGCCAGCCGGTCTCCTCCTCCAGCTCCCTGGCGGCCGCGCGGACGATGTCCTCACCGTCCTCGACGACGCCCGCCGCGAGTTCCCACCCCCAGCTGTCGGTGATGAAGCGGTGGCGCCACAGGAGGAGGACCTCGTTGGCCTCGTTGACCACCGTGGCCACGGCGACCGGCCGCAGCCGTATGAGGAAGTGGTCCAGGTGCCGGCCGTCCGGCAGCTCCACATCTGCCAGGTTGACGGTGAACCAGCGGTTTTCATACACAGTTTGTTCGTTCTGTTTCGTCCACTGCACGGTTCTGCCACCTTCCGTCGAGTAAGTGGCAATATCGCAGCAGGGACTATGAAGGTGTCTGTGTACGAGTACCAGCCTGCACCGGCCTAAAGCGGTACGCGCAGCGCCCCGTCGATGAGTTCGGCGGCCTCGGCCGTGCCGGCGCAGCCGCTGCGCACCAGGTGTTCGCGTACCGCCCGGAGTCTGTCGCGCAGGCGCTGGGACTCCATTCCGCGGGCCTGCTCGGCCATCTGCACGGCGGTGGCCACCGCCTTGTCGGCGTTGCCCTGGCGCAGCTCGATCGTGCTGAGCATGGCCAGCCGGTGCACCCGGCCCCGGTCGTGGGCGGGATTGTCGACGGCGGCCGCGGCGTGCTCCGCCGCGGCCGTCAGTTCCCCGAGGCTGAGCAGCGCCTCCGCCACCTGGACGTTGACGAGCCCGGGCTGGACATAGCCCGTCTCGTCGGGCTCGTATCCGCGGCGGATGCGTTCGGCGGCCTGCTCGGCACGCTGGATGCAGGACAGGGCGCTCGTGCCGTCGCCGAGGTGGGCGTACGCCTTCGCCTGCATCGCGTACAGGTCGGAGGCGAGCGCCGGGGTGATGTGCTTGCCGGCGGCCCGCAGCGCGGCCTCCGCGAAGGCGACGGCCTGCCGGAACTCCCGCATGAACAGCGACTGGTTGACCAGCAGCGCGATCACGTACGCGCCGAGCCCCCGGTCCCCGCTCGCCTTCGCGAGTCGCAGCGCCTGGTGGAAGTAGCGCTGGGCCAGCCCGTGCGCGTCGGAGTCGTACGCACAGATGCCGGCGACCGCCACCAACCCACCCGTGGCGCGATGCAGTTGGCGGCCCGTGGCGTCGGTATAGCTGCCGCGCAGCAGCGGGGCGGCCTCGGCGTTGAGGAAGCCGACGATCCGGGTGCGGGTCGCTATGCCGCCCGCCTTGCGGTACATCTGCTCGTAGTGGGTGCGCGCGGCACGCAGCATCTCGATGTCGCCTGGGGTGACCTGGTGCCGGCCACCGCGCGAGACGTCGACGTCCTCGGGCGGGTTCTCCCACTCCCACACGGGCATGACGGCGGGCGTGCCCGTGACCGCGGGTGCGCCCAGGATGTGCGGCCGCTGCTGCTCGTCGGAGCGCCACAGGGCGGTGGCCCGTTCCACGAAGCCGGACAGCGAGGTGGCGTGCGCGGTGGACGGTTCGCCGGGTACGCCCAGGCCGATGTCGTCGAGCGTGACGGTACGGTGCAGCCGGCCGGCGAGCACCTCGCAGATCAGGTCGGGCACCTGGCCACGTGGCCGCTGGCCCTTCAACCACCGTGCGACCGCGGTGTGTTCGTATCTCAGCGCGAGCCCGCGCGCCCGCCCCGCCTGGTTCACGTGTGCGGCCAGTCCCGCGTGCGAGATCCCGGCCTCGTCCAGGATCGCGTCGAGCAGAGTGTTGGGCTGCATGGATGCCCCCCGGGTGGCTCGGTGCCGTCAGAGTAGTGCGAACCGCTTCACACGGGGTGTGAACGGAGTGCCCGAATCCGCAGCGTGCGCGCGCTGTTGCGGAGAGTTCCGAACCGGTTGACTGAAATGCCTCGCAAGAGGCCGGCCGGGCCGCCGGCTCCCCCTCGTACAGTGCGGCGGCCCGCCTCCGCGCCGTCCGCCCAGCTGCCTGCCCGACACTCCGTGGCGGGGCGGACGGCGACTGAACGCCGTGGCGCTACCGGTGGTTCGTCGGCTGCGGGTTGTGGGGGGTTGCTCGCGCGGTTCCCCGCGCCCCCAGAGGTTGGCCGCACTGCAGTCTGGTCCGGTCGTTCCGCAGGACCAGGAGCGCCATGTCGTCTGCCGGTCGTCCTCTTGTGTGGCGGAGGAGGGCCGTGAAGAGGGTGCTCAGGATCGTCTGGGGAGTGATCGGATCGTGGTGTACGACGCCGATGAGCGCCGCCTCCAGGGAAAAGAACCGGCCTCTCGCGTCTCTCGCGTCCTCGACACCGTCCGTGTACAGGACCAGGGAGTCGCCGGGGAGAAGGGAACCGCAGGGCAGCGGGGTCAGTTCGGCGGGGAGCGGGAACGGGCCGAGGGGCGGTAGCGGATCGGCGCGGGCGAGCGGGCCGACGCTCGTGCCGCTCAGCAGGTACGGCCAGGGGTGACCGCAGTTGAGGGCGGTGATCTCGCCGTCCCTGCCGATCTCCAGGAGCAGGACGGTGACGAACTCCTCGGCGACCGGGGTGTCGGGTTCCAGACCGGAAGCGGGGTGCTCGTCACGGGCCCGCTCGCGCAGGTGCCGGGCCAGGGCCCGGTCCAGTCTGCGCAGCACGCGGCCCAGGTCGGGTTCGTCGTGGACGGCCTCGCGGAAGCTGCCGAGGATCGCGGCCACCGTGCCCAGGGCGGCGATGCCATGGCCGCGTACGTCGCCCATCACCGCCCGCAGGCCGTGCTCGGTGGCGATGACCTCGTACAGGTCGCCGCCGACACAGGCGCTGCGATCCGCGGAGAGCTGGGCGGCGGCGACGTTCAGCCCGTCGATGCGCGCGGGCAGCGGCCGCAGCAGCGCGCTCTGCGCGGCACCGGCGACCTTGCGGACCTGCCGCAGCTCACGCAACAGTGCCTGCCGGACGTGGACGATCAGCCCTGTCCCCACGGCGAAGAAAACGGCGCTGGTGACGACCCGCGCACCGAGGCTGTCCTGCTGCGCGAGTGGGCAGGCCAGCTTGTACGTGATCGCCATCGCGCCCCAGGCGGTGGGCAGCCCCATGGCCAGCACCTTGCGGGGAACCCGAGCCTTGATGCGGAACATGCCGATGGCCCCCCAATAGGCCCTGACAACGCAGACGGACCGGCCTCGAAAAGCCGGTCCGATTCTGTCGAGAGATGACCCGGAAGTACCGGATCACCCAGAGAAGTCACCCTATTGAGTGAGGTGACTGCAACGCGCCCCAAAGGGGCGCGGGGAACTGCGCGACAAGCCACGACGAACCCGCAGCCGGCGAGCCACCCAGTCCCCCACGGCGATCAGCCCCTCAGCACCGCTCCCGTACGCTCGCCCGCCAGGGCAACCGCGGCATCCCGGGCAGCCGAAGCCTCATCGACGGTCAGCGTCCGGTCACCCGCACGGAAGCGCAGTGCGTACGCGAGCGACTTCTTCCCGTCACCCAGCTGCTCGTCATTGACGTACACGTCGAACAGCCGGATGCCCTCAAGGAGTTCACCCGCCCCTTCACGCAGCGCGGCCTCGACCTCGGCGGCCGGCACCGGCTTGTCGACCACGAGGGCGACATCCTGCGTGGCAACGGGGAACGTGGAGATGTTCGGCGCCTGGGGCGTGCCGTCCCCGACCTGCTCCAGGGCGTCCAGGTCCAGCTCCATCGCACAGGTGCGCCCGGGCAGACCCAGCGCCTTGAGCACCCGCGGGTGCAGCTCACCGGCGTGACCGACGACCCGCTCGGCGCCTGCCACGGTGATCGCCAGCTCGGCGCACCGCCCGGGGTGCCACGGCCCGTACTGTCCGGCCCGCACGATCAGCTCGGCCCCGGCCTCCCGCGCGACGACACGCGCCGCCTCGACGGCGTCGGCCCAGTCGGCCGGACGGCCCTTGCCCCACCAGCCTGCCTGCTCACGCGCACCGGCGAGGACGACCGCGACGTGCCGGGGCTGCTCGGGCAGCACGGCGTTCAGCGCGGCGAGCTCCTCGTCGGTGGGACGCCGGTCGACGGGCAGGTGCCCGGCGACGCCGCGCTCCTCACCCGGCTGGAAGACCAGGCCCGTCTCGAACAGCGCCAGGTCGTGCGAACCCCGGCCGTCGTTGCGCCGCAGCGCGCCGAGCAGCCCCGGCAGCAGCGACGTACGCAGCGCGGGCTCCTCGTCGTTGAGCGGGTTGACCAGCTTGACGACACGGCGGGCCGGGTCGTCGGCCGCCAGGCCGAGCTGGTCGAAGACCTGCTCGCTGACGAAGGGGTAGTTCGGCGCCTCGACGTACCCGGCCCCGGCCAGCGCGCGGCCGACCCGGCGGTGCAGCCGCTGGCGGTGGGTCAGGCCCCGGCCGGACGGCGGCTTGGGCAGCGTGGAGGGCAGGTTCTCGTAGCCCTCCAGGCGGATGACCTCTTCGGCCAGGTCGTTAGGCTCCAGCAGGTCGGGACGCCAGGACGGCACGGTGACGATGAGCTCGTCCTGCCCGTACACGTCGCAGCCGATCTCCTGCAGTCGCCGTACGACGGTCTCGCGGCCGTACTGGACGCCCGCGACCTTGTCCGGGTGGTCGGCCGGGGCGGTGATGGTGTGCGGCGCGGACGGCGTGATGACCTCGGTGACACCCGCCTCCGCCGTACCGCCCGCCAGCAGCACCAGCAGATCCACCGTCCGCTGGGCCGCGGCGGCGGCGGCCGCCGGGTCGACGCCGCGCTCGAAACGGCGGGACGCCTCCGACGACAGCTTGTGGCGGCGGGCCGTGCGCGCGATGGCGACCTGGTCGAAGTGGGCGGCCTCGATGACCACATCCGTCGTCGCGTTCTCGACGTCGTCGTGGTCGGCGATCTCGGTGTTGGCGCCGCCCATGACGCCCGCGAGGCCGATGGGGCCGCGGTCGTCGGTGATGACGAGGTCCTCGGCGTGCAGCTTGCGCTCGACGCCGTCGAGGGTGACGAGCTTCTCGCCCTCGGCCGCCCGGCGGACGCCGATGGTGCCCTGGACCAGCCCCCGGTCGTAGGCGTGCAGCGGCTGGCCGAGCTCCATCATCACGTAGTTGGTGATGTCGACGGCGAGCGAGATCGGGCGCATGCCGACCTTCTGCAGGCGGCGCTGCAGCCAGATCGGGGAGCGCGCCTCGGGGCTCAGGCCGGTCACCGTGCGGGCGGTGAAACGGTCGCAGCCCATCGGGTCGGAGACCTGCACCGGGTAGCCGAAGGCGTTCGGGCCGGGCACGTCGAGGAGCGCCGGGTCGCGCAGCGGCAGGCCGTAGGCGATGGCGGTCTCGCGGGCGACGCCGCGGATGGACAGGCAGTCGCCGCGGTTGGCGGTGACGGCGATGTCCAGGACCTCGTCGACCAGCTCAAGGAGCTCGATGGCGTCCTTGCCGACCTCGGTCTCCGGCGGCAGCACGATGATGCCGTGGGTGCCGTCGTCGCCCATGCCCAGCTCGTTGCTGGAGCAGATCATGCCGTGCGAGACACGGCCGTAGGTCTTGCGCGCGGCGATCGCGAAGCCGCCGGGCAGCACGGCGCCCGGGAGGACGACCACGACCTTGTCGCCGACCTGGAAGTTGCGGGCGCCGCAGATGAGCTCCTGGGGCTCGCCGGTGCCGTTGGCCATCCCGACGTCGACGGTGCAGAAGCGGATCGGCTTCTTGAACTCCGTCAGCTCCTCGATCGTCAGCACCCGGCCGACGACGAGCGGGCCCTTGAGGTCGGCGCCGAGCTGCTCGACGGTCTCGACCTCCAGACCTGCCGAAATGAGCTTGGCCTGGACGTCTCGGCCGGTCTGAGTCGCCGGCAGGTCGACGTACTCCCGCAGCCAAGAAAGCGGGACCCGCATCAGATCTCCATCCCGAACGGCCGGGTGAACCGGACGTCACCCTCGACCATGTCTCGCATGTCTTCGACGTTGTGGCGGAACATCAGCATCCGCTCGATGCCGAACCCGAAGGCGAAACCGCTGTACTTCTCCGGGTCGACGCCGCAGGCGGTGAGCACCCGCGGGTTGACCATGCCGCAGCCACCGAGCTCGATCCAGCCTTCGGAGGAGCAGGTGCGGCAGGGCCGGTCGGGGTTGCCGACGGACTCGCCGCGGCAGACGTAGCACACCATGTCCATCTCGGCGGACGGCTCGGTGAACGGGAAGAAGTTGGGCCGCAGCCGGGTCTTCATGCCCTCGCCGAACAGCGACTGGACCATGTGGTCCAGGGTGCCCTTGAGGTCGGCCATGGTCAGGCCCTCGTCGACGGCGAGCAGCTCGACCTGGTGGAAGACCGGGGTGTGCGTGGCGTCCAGCTCGTCGGTGCGGTACACGCGGCCGGGGCAGATCACGTAGACCGGCAGTTCGCGGTCGAGCAGGGAGCGGATCTGCACGGGCGAGGTGTGGGTGCGCAGCACGACGCCGGACTCGGAGCCGCCGTCGGGGCCCTGCACGAAGAAGGTGTCGGCCTCGCCGCGGGCGGGGTGGTCCGGGCCGATGTTGAGGGCGTCGAAGTTGAACCACTCGGCCTCGACCTGCGGGCCCTCGGCGACCTCGTAGCCCATGGCCACGAAGATGTCCTCGATGCGCTCGGACAGGGTGGTGAGCGGGTGGCGGGCGCCGGACGGTACGCGGTCGTAGGGCAGCGTGACATCCACGGCCTCCTCGACCAGCACGCGCTGGTCCCGCTCGGCCTCCAGCTCGGCCTGGCGGGCGGCGAGGGCCTTGTTCACCGCGCCGCGGGCCTGGCCGACGCGCTTGCCGGCCTCGGCCTTGGCGTGCGGGGGCAGGGCGCCGATCTCGCGGTTGGCGAGGGCCAGCGGGGAGGCGCCGCCGGTGTGGGCGACCTTGGCCTCCTGGAGCGCGTCGAGGGAGTCCGCAGCGGCGAAGGCGGCGAGCGCCTCGTCCCGCATGCGCTCGATCTCTTCTGGTTTCAGTGCCTCGACCTCGACAGGGTCGTACGACTTATTCGGTGCCGACATCTCTTCCCGTGCTTCCGGTTGGCTGGCGGATGGTCCCCGTACCGACTCGTGGACAGTGCGTCAGCGTTTTTGGGACACAGCGTCCTGGTTTTTGGGACACAAAGGTGCCAAAGGCCGAGTCTAACGGGGTTGAGGTGAGCGAATGCGCCCGTGGGGCTCGGGCCGGTTCTCAGGTGAGATACGCCGGTGCCGCCACGGGCAACGTAAATCGGAACTGCGCGCCGCCGCCGGGGGCGCGGCCGACCTCGATGGCGCCGCCGTGCGCCTCGACGATGCCCTTGACGATGTAGAGGCCGAGTCCGGTGCCGCCGCGCTTGCTGCCCCGCCAGAAGCGGGTGAAGACGCGGTTCATGGACTCCTCCGGGATGCCGGGCCCCTCGTCGCTCACGGTGACCGACGTGCCGGTGTCCTCGCCCTCGCGGGGGGACGCCGTGGCCGTGACGTCAATGGTGACCGTTCCGTCGCCGTGCCGCACGGCATTTTCGATGAGGTTGCTGAGCACCTGGTCGATCTTGTCGGGGTCGGCCCACAGGTCGGGCAGCGGCTGCTCGACGCGGAGCAGGAACCGGTCGGCGGGCTGTCCCGCGGCGACGTACGCCTGGATGTGCCGTCCCACGGCCGCGCCGATGTCGACGGGCTGGCGCCGCACCTCCAGTCGCCCGCTGTCGATCCGTGAGATGTCGAGCAGCTCGGCGATGAGCCGGGTGACGCGGTCGGCGTCGGCGTCGACGGTCTCCAGCATCAGCCGCTTCTGGTCGTCGGTGAAGCGTGCCCACTTGGCGAGGAGGGTGGCGGTGAAGCCCTTGACGGAGGTGAGCGGCGAGCGCAGCTCGTGCGCGACGGTGGCGATCAGCTCGGCGTGAGAGCGCTCGGTGCGGCGGCGGGCCTCGGTGTCGCGGAGCGAGACGACGACTCGGCGGACGGGCCCGGTGGGCTCGCCGCGGACGTAGCGCACCGAGACGAGCACCTCCCGGCCGCCGGGGAGGAGGAGGTTGCGCTCGGGCTGCCGTCGGCGAATGGCGAGGCCGCCGTACGGGTCGGTCAGCTGCCACCAGCGCCGCCCGTCGAGGTCCTCTAATGGCAGGGCCTTCTCCAGTCGCTGTCCGAGGGCGTCGGCGGCGGGGACGGCGGTGATGCGCTCGGCGGCGGCGTTGAAGCAGATGACGTGCCCGTGCTCGTCGGCGACGACGAGGCCGTCGGGCAGGTCGTCGGGATCGATGCCGAGCTCGGCGAGATCACCGGGACAGGACGCGGAGGGCCGCCGCACCTCCGGTGCCCCCGGTGCGCTGCTCGTGCCGACACTCATCCCCGTACCCCACCTCTCACGACGGCTGAGGGGCCCCCGAGCTGGTCACCCTACTAGCTCTCGGTGACGGTGCGGCACCCTCCGGAGGCGCGCTGCGCACGGGCCGACGCATACAGACATACGGCGGCGGCGGTCGCGAGGTTCAGGCTCTCGGCCTTCCCGTGGATCGGCACGCGCACGACGGCGTCGGCCAGCGCGCGGGTCTCCTCCGGAAGCCCCCATGCCTCGTTCCCGAACACCCACGCGGTCGGCCCGCCCATGGTCCCCTGGTCCAGCTCGTCGTCGAGGTCGTCCGTCCCCGCCCCGTCGGCGGCGAGGATCCGCACCCCCGCGTCCCTCAGTCCCGCCACGGCCCGCTCGACGGGGACACCGACCGCGACGGGCAGATGGAAGAGGGAGCCCACGGAGGCCCGTACGGCCTTGGGGTTGTACAGATCGACGGACGCGTCGGTGAGGACGACGGCCTCGGCCCCGGCGGCATCGGCGCACCGCAGCACGGTGCCGGCGTTCCCGGGGTCGCGCACATGCGCGAGGACCGCGACGAGCTTGGGCCGGGCGGCGAGGATCTCCTCGAACGGTGTGTCGATGAACCGGCAGATCCCGACGAGCCCCTGCGGCGTGACGGTGGTGGAGATGTCGGTGATGACCTGCTCCGCGGCGAGGTGCACCCGGGCGCCGGCCGTCCGGGCCTCGCCGATGATGTCGGCGTAACGCTCCGCCGCCTCGACGGTCGTGAACAGTTCGACGAGCGTGGACCCGTACGCCGCCGCCTCCCGCACCGCCTGCGGCCCCTCCGCGAGGAACAGCCGCTCCTTCCCCCGGAAGTTCCGCTTGGCCAGCCGCCGGGCGGCGGAGACGCGGGGGGATCGGGGGGAGATCAGCTCGGGGCTGACGGAGGGCATGACGGTCACCTTGGAGTTCTGGAATTCACGGATACAGCAGAACCCGCAGGCCGCCTGGGCCTGCGGGTCCCTTCAGTCACGTCGGCCTGGAGCCGAGGAGCGTCACGCCGCCTTGGGAGCGTTGACGTCGCTCGGCAGCGCCTTCTGCGCCACCTCGACCAGCGCCGCGAAGGCGCCCGCGTCGTTGACGGCCAGCTCGGCCAGGATCTTGCGGTCGACCTCGACGTTCGCGGCCTTCAGACCCTGGATGAAGCGGTTGTACGTGATGCCGTTGGCGCGGGCAGCGGCGTTGATGCGCTGGATCCACAGCTGGCGGAAGTCACCCTTGCGCTTCTTGCGGTCGTTGTAGTTGTAGACCAGCGAGTGGGTGACCTGCTCCTTGGCCTTGCGGTACAGGCGCGAACGCTGACCGCGGTAGCCGGAAGCCTGCTCGAGGATCGCCCGGCGCTTCTTGTGGGCGTTGACTGCCCGCTTGACGCGTGCCACTTGTTAACTCCTTGTAGCGGGGCCGTGGTTGGACTCACACGACCCGGTATCGATTGGGTCCCGGTCAGAGATCAGGCGCGAGAGAGAACCGCGCGCCCGATGTCACTTGCCGAGAAGCTTCTTGATCTTCTTGGCGTCGCCCGGGGCCATCTCGGCGTTGCCGGTGAGGCGACGCGTCAGACGGGACGACTTGTGCTCGAGCAGGTGGCGCTTGCCGGCGCGCTCACGGAGCACCTTGCCGGAGCCGGTGACCTTGAAGCGCTTGCTGGCACCGCTGTGCGACTTGTTCTTCGGCATAGCGCCGTTCTCTCCTCGTAGATGGCGTTCCGGTGCCCGGTCGTGAAACCGGGCACGGTGGAACGTCGCTCTTGTATCGGTTACGTCCTGGGGACTGGCGTCCCCCGGGATCACGCCTCGGCTGAAGCCTCGGCAGGGACCTCGGTCTCCACGGCGTTCTCGGAGTCCGCGGCGTTCTGCGACTTGCCGGGGTTGGCCTTCGCTTCTGCCTTGCGGGCTTCCTGCGCCTGGCGGGCCTCGGCCATCGCCTCGGTCTTCTTCTTGTGCGGACCGAGAACCATGATCATGTTCCGGCCGTCCTGCTTCGGGTTCGACTCGACGAAACCGAGGTCCTGGACGTCCTCCGCGAGACGCTGCAGCAGTCGGTAGCCCAGCTCGGGCCGGGACTGCTCGCGACCACGGAACATGATCGTGATCTTGACCTTGTCGCCCTGCTTGAGGAACCGGACGACGTGACCCTTCTTGGTGTCATAGTCGTGCGGGTCGATCTTCGGCCGGAGCTTCATCTCCTTGATGACCGTGTGCGCCTGGTTCTTGCGCGCCTCACGGGCCTTCATGGCCGACTCGTACTTGAACTTCCCGTAGTCCATGAGCTTGCACACGGGCGGACGGGCGTTCGCCGCGACCTCGACCAGGTCCAGGTCGTACTCCTGCGCAAGCTCCAGGGCCTTGGCCAGCGGGACGATGCCCACCTGCTCGCCACTGGGACCGACAAGTCGCACCTCGGGAACGCGAATCCGGTCGTTGATGCGGGGCTCGGCGCTGATGGATCCTCCTCGGTTAGCACCACGCGACCGTCTGGCGGACAGCCACGTACGTCTGTTTTCGTAAGACCTAACCGCGCCGAAGCACAAAAAATGCCCCGGACGATCACAGGCGGGGCTCCAAGCACTACCGGAGCACCGCCGCGATGACCGCGGGGCGCGATTTCGGGCGACTCCATCGTCCGTACGGAACGATGGTGGCCGCCTGACCGGGTGACCCGCCGTCCCGGAGGACAGTCAGGTGGGAGATCGGAGCCTCCACTTGTGGGCCGGTCCCTGATGATTCTCGGTGGTGCTCATGGGTGTCCGGCCGGTCGTCACACCAGGTTAGCAGCTACCCGGGGGTGGTGCTAATCCACGTACGCCGGGGCCTATCGTGTGGGACATGAGTGACACCCCCGCTGAATCCCCCGAGTCTCCCGACTTCGACGAGATGACCCGCGACATCGCCGAGGTCCCCGCCGTCGAGGTGATCGTGACGGTCGCCGTCAACCTGATGAGCGCCGCCGCGGTGAAGCTCGGGCTGACCGAGGAGGGTGACAAGTACAAGGACCTGGACGAGGCCCGCAAGCTGGTCACCGCCCTCGCCGGACTGCTGGACGCGAGCACGACCGAGATCAGCTCCTTCCACGCAGCCCCGCTGCGCGACGGCCTGAAGTCGCTCCAGCTGGCCTTCCGCGAGGCGTCGATCGTCCCGGACGAGCCGGGTCAGGGGCCGGGCGAGAAGTACACCGGCCCCGTCTACGGCTAGGTCACCCGCGGAGGTACAGGGGCTCGCCCGGTGGCGTCGCCTCGGTCGGCAGCAGTGCCAGGTCGAGGCCGCGCACCAGGCGGGCCCTCAGTGTTTCGTCGGCGGCGAGGCGCTCGGCCACCGCCCGCGCGGCCCGGGCCGGGGGCACGGCCGGATCCAGTACGAGGGCGAGGGTGCCGTCGGCCTGACCGGGGCCGAGGTGGGCGCGCACGACCGCGGGCTCGGCGGCGACGGCGGCGCGGACGGCCGCCACGACGGCCGGGTCGGTGAGCGGGTCCGTTGTCGTACGGCCCTCGGCGAGCGCGAGCAGCGCGCGCCCCGTCAGCTCGTACGGCACCGGTCCGGCCAGGTCCAGCACGATCGTGTCCGCCTTCTCGTGCGCCGCCGCCTGGAGGGCCTGGTGCAGGGGTACGGCGACGGGGCGGGCCGCCGGGTCCCAGCGGGCGAGGGCGTCGGTGGACGTGAAGGCGGGCAGGGCGGTGCGGGCGCCGGCCTTCAGGGTGGGTACGGCCATGTCGCTGGTCTTCTCGCGGCGCAGCCCGTTCTCGTCCTCCTCGACCTCGCCGAGCACGGCCACGACGGGGACGAGCAGCCGGGCGTCCTTGAGCGCCGCCAGGACGGGGCCCTCGGCGGTGCGGTCCTCGGCCCAGGCGGCGAGCGCGGCGCTCAGCCGGGGGTCGGCGGAGCCGTCGTCCTCGGAGAAGGGAGAGTCGGGGATGTTCTTGTTCGCCACGGTCACCGACCCTATCCGGGGGACGCCGCCGCGCTCGTGCGGCCCCGGGTACGTGGAAGGCGTCGGTCTCGGCGAGCGAGGAGGCTTCGGTGGAACCTGTGGCGCGGCCGGCCGTGGACCACGACGAGCCGCCGGCGGCGGCCATGGAGGCGGTGGAGGTCCCGGACGGCGCCGAGGTGGCGGTGGCCGTGCTGGACGCGGAGTCGGGTGCGAGCGCCTCGTACGGCGACGGCAGGTTCGACACGGCGAGCATCGTGAAGGTCGACATCCTGGCGGCGCTGCTGCTCCGGGCGCAGGACGAGGGGCGGCGGCTGACGGCGGTGGAGAAGTCGTACGCGACCGCGATGATCGAGCACAGCGACAACGCCTCCGCGTCGGCGCTGTGGCGGACGATCGGGCAGGCGGACGGGCTCGATGCCGCGAACGAGCGCTTCGGGCTCACGCGGACCGAGGGCGGCGACGGGACGCTCTGGGGGCTGACGCAGACCACGGCCGTCGATCAACTCAGGTTGTTGCGATAGGTGTTCGGAGAGGACTCGGAGCTGGACGAGGCTTCGCGGACGTATCTGCGAAGGCTCATGGGGCAGGTGGCGGAGGGGCAGCGGTGGGGGGTGTCGGCGGCGGCCGACGGCTCCGGGTGGGCGCTGAAGAACGGCTGGCTGCCGCGTACGGCGACCGGGCTGTGGGTCGTCAACAGCGTCGGGCGGGTGACGGTCGACGGCCGCGGCTACCTGGTGGCCGCGCTGTCGAAGGGCAACGCGACCTGGGCGGCGGGGATCTCGCTGGTCGAGGGCGCCGCGGTCGCGGCGGTCGCGGCGGTCGCGGCGGTCGCGGCGGTCGCGGCGGTCGCGGCGGCGTCGGTGTCCGCCACGGCATCGTCGCAGCCGCCGGGTCCAGGCATCCCGGGTCAGAAGTCGTAGCGTTCGCGGCGGCCGCGCAGCACCACGACCGCCGAGATCAGCAGGACGCCACCGGCGCCGCCCGTGAGCACGGCGGTCCAACTCGTCGCGTCGTCGTCCGACGCGGCGGCGTCCGGACCCGGGCCGAAGTACTTCTCGCCGTACGCCGCCGGCTTCAGGTCGCCGGGCTTGATGCGGGCGGCTTCCTTGATGGCGGCCGCGGGATCGATGAAGCCGTAGCCGCGGGAGTCGTCGCGGCCGTCGGCGGGGGCGTCGCGGGCCGTGTCCTCCAGGAGCTTCTTGATCTGGGCCGGGGTCAGGCCGGGGTGGGCGGCCTTGATGAGGGCCACCGCTCCGGAGACGAAGGCGGCCGCGGCGCTGGTGCCCCAGCCCTCGTAGTACTTGTGGTCGGGGTCGGCGATGACGACGTCGACGCCGGGGGCGCTGACCGTGGCGTACCAGCGGCGGGTGGAGAAGGAGGCGCGGGTGCCGAAGCGGTCGACGGCGGTCGCGGCGATCACGCCGGGGTAGGCGGCCGGGTAGGAGATGCGGTCGCCCTTCTCGCCGCCGTTGCCGGCCGAGGCGACGACGACGGCGCCCTTCCTCAGGGCGTACTGGACGGCCTCGTCCTCGCCGGCCTCGGGGTGGGCGGACTTGGAGTCGTCGCCGAGGGAGAGGTTGATGACGTCGGCGCCGTGGTCGGCGGCCCAGCGGATGCCTTCGGCGAGGGCGTTGCCACGGGTGCTGCGGGCCTTGGCGCGGGCGGGGTCGCCGTCCTCGAGGATGACGCGCACGGGGAGGATCTTGGCCTCCGGGGCGACGCCCATCACGCCGTCGCCGTTGCCGGCGCCGTGTCCGTGGCCGGCGATGATGCCGGCCATCGCGGTGCCGTGCCGGGCCCAGACTCGGTCACCGCGCTCGGCCCCGAAGCCGACCATGTCCTTGCCGTCGAGGACGTTGCCGGCGAGATCGGGGTGGTCGGCGTCGACGCCGGTGTCGAGGACGGCGACGGTGACGCCCTCACCCTTGGTGGTCTGCCACGCCTCCTGGGTGTGCATGGCGCTCAGGGCCCACTGCCGGGCGCGTATCGAGTCGGCGTGCGCGACGGTGGGCGGCAGGAGGGCGAGACAGGCGCCGAGGAGGACGGCGAGGGGGCCGGTCCGTCGGTGCATGAGGCTGCCGGTGTTCATGACGACTGCTCCGTGGACGGGCCGACGTTCTTGCGCAGGGCGCGTTCGACGCGGTCGGCGAGGCCCCGCGCCTCGTGGCCGAGGCCGGCCTGGGCGACGGCCGCGGTGGCGCCGGACCGCATGGCCTCCTCGGCGGGCTCGGGGTCGTCGACGGTGCGGTCGTCGGCCCAGCCGGAGACGGCGTAGACGACGACGGGGGCGTCGGTGAGGACGGAGACGGTCCAGGAGGCGCGCTGTCCGTCGCCGAATCCGGCGGCCAGGGTGGCCTTGGGGGCGTACGGGCGGGGCATGAGGTCGGTGCGGCGGTCGAGGCCCTCTTTGGTGAACCGGGAGTCGAACGAGCGCATGGCGGCCGCGTCGGCCTCGGTGAACAGCAGGCCGACGGTGGTGACGTAGCTCTGGGTGGCGTCGATGTAGGTGGCGCGCAGGAGGCGCTGGCAGCCGACAGGGGCGAGGGCCTTGCGCAGCAGCGGGTCGAAGGCGTCGGCACAGCCGGTGTCCGGGGCGACGGCGATCCGCGTCCAGGTCCGGTCGGCGCCACCGGGTCCGGCGCCCTTTCCGCTCACCGTGGGCGGGAACAGCTTGTCGACGGGGGCGCTGTGCCACAGGCCGCCGGCTGCGGCGAAGGTGTCCCGCGCGCCGCCGTCGCCCGGTTCCCCGACCAGCCAGCTGCCGGTCACGGCACCGCCGATGAGCCCGAGCCCGAGCACCACACAGGCGGCGGCGACCGCGATCCGGGGCCGGAACCGCACCCCGAGGGGGCGCGGTCGCACCTGCTCGTCGTATCCCTCGGGCTCCCCGAACCACACGACGGGCCGTCCGGCGCCCGGGGTCCCGCCCGGCGCCATGGGGGCGCTCCAGGAGAGGGAGGGGTCCGGGGTGAACGGCGCCGAGCCGTGACCGTTCGGGGACTGCTCCGTGGCGCGGGAGGGTCCGGTGGGCCGGGCGGCGGGGTCGCCGGGTGGGGAACTGGGACGGGTCGTCGGCTGCGCCGGCATGGCGGTGGCGCCCTGGGCGGGTCCGGTGCTCGGCCGGGGCGACGGCTCCTTGGGGACCGGGGGGACCGGACGGAGCCGGAAGGTGGTCTCGGCGGCGGTCTCGGCAGGGGCGCCCGTGCGGCGCGGCGTCGCGGGCCGCACGGCCGGGCGGGGCGGTATGCCGCCGGGCGCGGCCTGTCCGGCGCTCTCCTGCCGCAACGATCCGCCACCTTCCCTGCGCCCGGCGTCGTCGGCCGCCCGCCCGGCCGCGGGCGGCACGTCGGGGAAGCGGGCCGAGGCCCGGGGCGGGGGCGGGGCGGCGAGGGGCGGAGTGGGAGACGGGGACGACGAGGACGAGGACGAGGGGGCACCGGAGCCGCCGCCTGCGCCCGCGGACCCGGCGGCGTGGGCGCCGTCGGAGGCGGCGCCACTGCTCCTCGGTGACGGCACGGCACCCGAGCCGTCCGCGCCCGGGGAGCCGGCCCAGGCACGCGGATCACGGGGGCCGGCGGCGAGGCCGTTCGATTCCGGGGGCGCGGCCGCCCTGCCACGTACGGACGGACGACCGGCCGAGCCGGGCCTCACGCCGACACCACCACGCACCGCCCCCTCGGACACCGAGCCCGCCCCACCGTGCCCCGATCCCTCGGGCGCCGAGGCCGTACCAGTACCACCGAATACCAGCCCTCCGGGCGCCGGGCCCGTTCCCCCACGTACCGATCCTCCGGGCGCCGAGCCCGAGCCACCACGCACCGACCCTCCAGGCACCGACCCCGCACCACCACGCACCGATCCCCCGGGCACCGAGCCCGTACCGCCAGGCACCGATCCCTCCGGCATGGAGCCCGGCCGACTCCCGACACCGCCAGGCATCGAGCCCTCCGTTCGCGAGCCCTCGGCGGGCAGCCGCATGGCCTGGGTGCCCCGGGCGTCCGCCGCCTCACCGTGGGTGGCGGGCGGCCTCGGCGGCTCCGTCGGCACGGGTGGGGTCGTGGGGCTGGGCGGGACGGCGGGCGGTGGGGGCGTGGTCGGGCGTGGGGGAACGGGGGCGCGGCGCGCTTCCGTGCTCATGCACCCCCCGTTTCCTCATGTCCGGGCCCGTGCTCGTACGCGGGCCGTCGTTGCGTGGTCCGTCTGCCCGGCCCGGCGCGGACTCCTCCGCCCAGGCACGCATACCCGCACGGGTGGAGTGTCATCCCGGCGCGGCGAACCGGCCGAGGGCGTTCCACACATGCGTGCGCGTCACTCTACGGGTTGATCCCGGGCGAACGGGAACCAGTCCACGCCCCCGTGTGCATCTGCCCGGAACATCCCCCTACCCTGCGGTAATCCTGCATGGCAGGCTTCGTTCATGACTGCGCGCGCCGCCGACCGGGCCCGTTACGACCGGGCCACCGCCCATCTCGACGCCCCACTCGCGATCGTGGACCTGGACGCCTTCGACGCCAACGCGGACGACCTGGTCCGCCGCGCCGGCGGCAAGCCGATCCGCCTCGCCAGCAAGTCCGTCCGCTGCCGGGCCCTGCTGGAGCGGGTGCTCGCGAAGGACGGGTTCGCGGGCATCATGTCCTTCACCCTCGCCGAGTCCCTGTGGCTGGCGCGCTCCGGGTTCGACGACGTCCTGCTCGCCTATCCGTCCGCCGACCGTGCCGGGTTCGCCGAGCTCACCGGTGATCCGAAGCTCGCCTCCGCCGTGACCGTGATGATCGACGATCCGGCGCAGCTCCGGTTCATCGACGACGCCCGGGACGGGGGCCGCGAAGTGGTGCGCGTCTGCCTGGAGTTGGACACCTCGCTGAAACTGCTGGGCGGGCGCGTGCGCGTCGGCGCCCGGCGCTCGCCCCTGCACTCCCCCGCCCAGGTCGCCGACATGGCCCGTGTCGTCGCCCGGCGGCCGGGATTCGAGGTCGTGGGGATCATGGCGTACGAGGGACACATCGCCGGTGTCGGGGACGCCGTGCCGGGGCGGCCGCTGCGGTCGCGTGCCGTGCGGCTGATGCAGGCCACCGCGCGCCGCGAACTCGCGGAGCGGCGGGCCGAGGTGGTGCGGGCCGTGCGCGCGGTCGTGCCGGGGCTGGAGTTCGTCAACGGCGGCGGGACGGGCAGTGTGCAGCACACGGCCGCCGAGGACTGCGTCACCGAGATCGGGGCCGGGTCGGGGCTGTATGTGCCGCGGCTGTTCGACAACTACACGTCCTTCAGCGGGCGTCCGGCCGCGCTGTTCGCCCAGCCGGTCGTGCGGCGGCCGGGGGTCGGGGTGGTGACCGTGCTCGGCGGCGGGTATCCCGCCTCGGGTGCGGCCGGGCCGGACCGGCTGCCGGTGCCGTACCTGCCGGAGGGGTTGCGGTACGACCCCCAGGAGGGGCCCGGCGAGGTGCAGACGCCGCTGCTCGGTTCCCCCGCCGACGATCTGCTCATCGGCGACAAGGTGTGGTTCCGGCACGCCAAGGCGGGTGAGCTGTGCGAGCGGTTCGAGACGCTGCACCTCGTCGAGGGCGACTCGGTGACGGCGACCGTGCCGACGTACCGGGGCGAGGGCCACACGTTCCTGTAGCTCAGGCGACGGAAACCGGACGCCTTGGGCGAGGCGGTCCGTGTCGGCCGTCGGCGGCCCGTCCTCCCGCGTCGAAGACGTGGCGGACGATGAGACGGTGACCGGCGCTCCGGTGCCGACGCGGGACGGGCAGGCGAGGAACTGGACGTGACCGCCCGGTCCCTTCGCCGTCCTGACCCGCCGGCGCACGAAGCAGCCGGCGCGGCCCGCCACCGGGACCGGGCCGGACTCCGCGACCTGGTGGGACTCCATACCGCCGAAGGGCGGCCCTACAGAGGCGTGACGTACGCCCCTGAGATTCCGCCGTCGACCAGGAAGTCGGTGGCGTTCACGAAGGAGGAGTCGTCGCTGGCCAGGAAGGCGACGGCGGCGGCGATCTCTTCGGCCTCGGCGAACCGGCCGACCGGGATGTGGACCAGGCGACGGGCGGCGCGCTCGGGGTCCTTGGCGAACAGCTCCTGGAGGAGGGGGGTGTTGACCGGGCCGGGGCACAGGGCGTTGACCCGGATGCCGTCGCGGGCGAACTGCACGCCCAGTTCCCGGGACATGGCCAGGACTCCGCCCTTGGAGGCCGTGTACGAGATCTGCGAGGTCGCCGCGCCCATGCGGGCCACGAAGGACGCCGTGTTGATGATGGAGCCCTTGCCCTGCTGCCGCATGTAGGGGATGGCGGCCTTGCAGCACAGGTAGACGGAGGTGAGGTTGACCTCCTGGACGCGCTTCCACGCCTCCAGGCCGGTTTCCAGGATGGAGTCGTCGTCGGGCGGCGAGATGCCGGCGTTGTTGAAGGCGATGTCGACGCTGCCGTAGGTGTCGTACGCCGTCCTGAACAGCGTCTCGACCTGCTCGGGGTCGGTGACGTCGACCTTCACGAAGATCCCGCCGACCTCCTCGGCGGCCGCCTTGCCGCGCTGCTCGTCGACGTCGCCGCAGACGACGTGGGCGCCCTCGGAGGCGAGGCGGCGGGCGGTGGCGAGGCCGATGCCGCTGCCGGCTCCGGTGATGACAGCCGTGCGGCCCACCAGGCGACGGCAGATGATTCCCTCGGTGTTGTCGGTCATGAGCGGCTCAGGCCTCCGTGCTGATGAAGACGTTCTTGGTTTCGGTGAAGGCGGTCAGGGCGTCCGGGCCCAGCTCGCGGCCGATGCCGGACTGCTTGAAGCCGCCGAAGGGGGTCCAGTAGCGGACGCTTGAGTGGGAGTTGACGGACAGGTTGCCGGCCCGGACCGCCTGGGAGACGCGCAGGGCGCGGCCGACGTCACGGGTCCAGATGGAGCCGGAGAGGCCGTAGTCGGTTGCGTTGGCGAGGGCCACGGCCTCCGCCTCGTCCTCGAAGGGGAGGACGACGGCCACGGGTCCGAAGACCTCCTCGACGGCCACGCGCGCGTGCGGGTCGACGCCGGTGAGGACGGTGGGCGGGAACCAGAAGCCGGGGCCCTCGGGAGCCTTGCCTCGGATGGCGTCCGCGTCCGCGTCGACGTACGAACGCACCCGTTCCAGTTGGGCCTTGGAGATCAGCGGGCCCATCTGCGTCCGCTCGTCGGCCGGGTCGCCGACCAGGACCGACTCGATCGCGGGAGCGAGGAGGTCGAGGAAGCGGTCGTAGGCGGAGCGCTGGACGAGGATGCGGGTGCGGGCGCAGCAGTCCTGGCCGGAGTTGTCGAGGAAGGACATGGGGGCGGCTGCCGCGGCGGCTTCGAGGTCGGCGTCGGCGAAGACGATGTTGGGGCTCTTGCCGCCGAGTTCGAGGGTGACGCGCTTCAGGAGCGCCGAGCCCTTGGCCAGCACCTGCTTGCCCACGACCGTCGACCCGGTGAAGACGATCTTCGCGACGCCCGGGTGCTCGACGAGGGCGTTGCCCGCGACGGGCCCATGGCCGGGCAGCACCTGGAACAGGCCCTGCGGGAGTCCGGCCTCCAGGGCGAGTTCGGCGAGCCGCAGGGCGGTCAGGGGGGTCGTCTCGGCGGGCTTGAGGAGGACCGCGTTGCCCGCCGCGAGCGCCGGGGCGGTGCCCCAGGCCGCGATCGGCATCGGGAAGTTCCAGGGGGCGATGACGCCGACGACGCCGAGGGGTTCGAGGATCGTCACGTCCAGGCCGCCGGGCACGGGGATCTGCCGGCCGGTCAGCCGCTCCACTCCCCCGGCCGCGTAGTCGAGCAGATCGCGGACGTTGCCCGCCTCCCAGCGGGCGTTGCCGACGGTGTGACCGGCCTCCCGGACCTCCAACTCGGCCAGCTCATCGAGGTGTTCGTCCACCTTCACGGCGAAGCGGCGCAGCAGCCGGGCGCGTTCGCCGGGCGCGAGGGCGGCCCACCCGGACTGGGCCTTCGTGGCCCGTACGACGGCGGCGTCCACGTCGGCGGCGGTGGCGGCCGGGATGGTGGCGACGATCTCCTCGGTGGCGGGGTTCAGTACGTCCAGGACGTGCGGTACGTGCTCGGAAGACAACAAGGGCCTCACATGCGTTCGAAGGAGCGGCGCAGCTCCCAGTCGGTCACCGCGGCGTCGAAGGCGTCCAGCTCGACGCGCGCCATGTTGCGGTAGTGGGCGACGACCTCGTCGCCGAAGGCGGCCTTGGCGATCGGGCTGTTCTCCCACAGTTCGGCGGCCTCGCGCAGCGTCGTGGGGACGTGCGGGAAGCCGGCGGTGTAGGCGTTGCCGGGACAGGGCTCGGGCAGCTCCAGTTTCTGCTCGATGCCGTGCAGGCCGGCCGCGACCAGTCCGGCGACGGCGAGGTGCGGGTTGACGTCGCCGCCGGGGAGCCGGTTCTCGAAGCGCAGGGAGCGGCCGTGGCCGACGACGCGCAGGGCGCAGGTGCGGTTGTCGTGGCCCCAGGCGACGGCGGTCGGGGCGAAGGAGCCCGGCTGGAACCGCTTGTAGGAGTTGATGTTGGGGGCGTAGAGGAGGGAGAAGTCACGCAGCGCGGCCAGCTGCCCGGCGAGGAAGTGCCGCATGACCTGCGACATGCCGCCTTCGCCGTCCCCGGCCATGGCGTTGCCGCCGTCGGCGTCGGCGAGGGAGAGGTGGATGTGGCAGGAGTTGCCCTCGCGCTCGTTGTACTTGGCCATGAAGGTGATCGAGACGCCCTCCTGGGCGGCGATCTCCTTGGCGCCGGTCTTGTAGATGGCGTGCTGGTCGCAGGTGACCAGGGCCTCGTCGTACCTGAAGACGATCTCGTGCTGGCCGGGGTTGCACTCGCCCTTGGCGGACTCGACGATGAGGCCGGCGGCCGCCATCTCGTTGCGGATGCGGCGCAGCAGGGGCTCGATACGGCCGGTGCCGAGGACGGAGTAGTCGATGTTGTACTGGTTGGCGGGGGTGAGACCCCGGTAGTTGGCGTCCCAGGCCTGCTCGTAGGTGTCCTTGAAGACGATGAACTCCAGTTCCGTGCCGACGTTGGCCGAGTAACCGTGCTCGGCGAGGCGCTCCAGCTGGCGGCGCAGGATCTGGCGGGGCGCGGCGGCCACCGGTGAGCCGTCGTTCCAGGCGAGGTCGGCGACCAGCATGGCCGTACCGGCGTTCCAGGGGACGCGGCGGAGCGTGGTCAGGTCCGGGTGCATGGCGAAGTCGCCGTAGCCGCGGTCCCAGGAGGACATGGCGTAGCCGTCGACGGTGTTCATGTCGGTGTCGACGGCGAGGAGGTAGTTGCAGCCCTCGGTGCCGTGCCGGAGGACCTCGTCGAGGAAGAACCGGGCGGCGAACCGCTTGCCCTGGAGCCGCCCTTGCATATCGGGGAAGGCCAGGACGACAGTGTCGATCTCACCGCCGGCGACGAGGGCGTGCAGCTCCTCGACGCTCAGCGGGGGTGTGCGGTCTGCCACGGGAGAGCCTCCTTGGGCCACTTCGGTCAGCCGGGAGCCATAAGGTATTGCCCAGGACCATTGATTGGGAAGGGGGTCCGGCCACATGTCGCAGGCAGGCACGGAGCACGGGGCGCCCGGGGCCGACGACCGGCTGACGTCGGTGCTGCGGCCGGTGCGGGCGGGCAACGGTTTCGAGGAGGCGCTGGAGCAGATCCTCCAGGTCGTCCGGCTCGGCCTGGTGCCGGGTGGGGAGCGGTTGCCGGCGGAGCGCGAGCTGGCCGACCGGCTGGGGATCAGCCGGGTGACGCTGCGCGAGGTGCTGAAGGTGCTCCAGGACCAGGGTCTGGTGGAGTCGCGGCGCGGGCGCTACGGCGGCACGTTCGTGCTGCCGCGCCCCGAGACGCCGGGCGAGGAGGAGCTGCGCCGCCGCCTGAAGGACATCGACGTCGAGGACACGCTGCGCTTCCGCGAGGTGCTGGAGGTGGGCGCGGCCGGGCTGTGCGCGGCGCACGGGCTGGACGACGACCAGGCCGACCGGTTGCGCGAGGCCCTGGCACGCACGCACGACGCCCCGCTCGCCGAGTACCGCCGCCTGGACACGCTGCTGCACCTGACGCTCGCCGAGCTGTCCGGCTCCCCCACGCTCACCGCCCAGTACGCGGCCGTCCGCGCGACCGTCAACGACCTGCTCGACTGCATCCCGCTCCTGGTACGCAACCTGGAGCACTCCCAGCGGCAGCACACCGCCCTGGTGGAGGCCGTGATCGAGGGCAACGCCGAGTGCGCGCGGGAGATCATGCGTGAGCACTGCGGGGGCACGGCGGCGTTGCTGCGCGGTTTCCTCGGCTGAGGGTGCCAAAGCCCTGCGGGGGGCAGGATTTACGGGCGATTAACGCACGGGTATTGCCTTCCGGCGGCCCGCACCGCAAAGGTATGCATCCACTCCATTGAACCGGGGGCGCGGTCGACCCCACCGCGCCCGGACGGTTCCGTGTCCGCCGCCCCGTGGGGAGCCGTGCCCATGTCCCAGGAATCCACCAGCACACCCGCCGCCGGAGAGGCGGACGACTACCTGGAGCGCAGAGCGCTCCGCCGCGGCAGCGCCGGCTGGGTGCTGCTGACCGGCCTCGGTGTCGCCTACGTCGTCTCCGGCGACTACTCCGGCTGGAACTTCGGCCTGGCCGAGGGCGGCTTCGGGGGCCTGGCGATCGCCATGGTGCTCATGGGCGCGATGTACGCGTGCATGGTCTTCGCCCTCGCCGAGCTGTCCTCGATCCTGCCGACGGCGGGCGGCGGCTACGGCTTCGCCCGCCGGGCGCTCGGCCCCTGGGGCGGCTTCCTGACCGGTACGGCGATCCTCATCGAGTACGTCCTCGCGCCCGCCGCCATCGTCATCTTCATCGGCGACTACGTCGAGTCGCTGGGCCTGTTCGGCCTGGAGTCCGGCTGGCCGATGTACCTGGTCTGCTTCGCGGTCTTCCTCGGCATCCACCTGTGGGGCGTCGGCGAGGCGCTGCGCTTCAGCTTCGTCGTCACCGGCATCGCGGTGGCCGCCCTGGTCGTGTTCGCGCTGGCGGCGCTGCCCGACTTCTCCTTCGGCTCGCTGGACGACATCCCGGTCGACCCGTCGGCGGCCGGGTCGAGTTCCTGGCTGCCGTTCGGCCTGCTCGGCATCTGGGCGGCGTTCCCCTTCGGGATGTGGTTCTTCCTGGGCGTCGAGGGCGTGCCGCTGGCCGCCGAGGAGACCAAGGAGCCGGCCCGCACGCTGCCGAAGGCGATCCGCTGGTCGATGGGCATTCTGGTGGTGCTGGCGGTGGTCACGTTCGTCGCGGCGGCCGGGACGCGCGGTTCGGCCGCGATCCAGGAGGCGGGCAACCCGCTGGTGGAGGCACTCCAGCCGGACGGCGAGGCGACGACCCTGAGCCGGATCGTGAACTACGCGGGCCTCGCGGGTCTCGTGGCGTCGTTCTTCTCCCTGATCTACGCGGGCTCGCGCCAGTTGTTCGCCCTGTCCCGAGCGGGCTACCTGCCCCGCTTCCTGTCCCTCACCAGCCGCCGCAAGGCGCCGTACCTGGGCCTGCTCGTACCCGGCACGATCGGCTTCCTGCTGGCGGCGGCGTCGGGCGACGGTGCCCGCATGCTGAACATCGCGGTCTTCGGCGCGACCATCTCCTACGCGCTGATGTCCCTCTCCCACATCGTCCTGCGCCGCCGCGAGCCGGAGCTGCCGCGGCCGTACCGTACGCCCGGCGGGGTGCTGACCTCCTCCGTCGCCCTGGTGCTGGCCTGTGCGGCGCTGGTGGCGACGTTCCTGGTGGATGTGACGGCGGCGTTCATCGCGCTCGCGGTGTACGTCGTGGCCCTCGCCTACTTCGGCCTGTACAGCCGTAAGCGGCTGGTGGCGAAGGCGCCGGAGGAGGAGTTCGCGGCGCTGGCGGCGGCCGAGGCAGAGTTGGCACGGGACTGAGGTGTCGAGTGTGAGGGAGTTGCTGTGACCAGGCCGTTGATCGGGGTCAGCACCTATCTGGAGTCCGGTGCGCGCTGGGGCGTGTGGGAGCTGGACGCCGCGCTGCTGCCCGCCGGCTACCCCCGGCTGGTGCAGCGGGCCGGCGGCCTGGCCGCGATGCTTCCGCCGGACGACCCGGCGCACGCGGCGGCGGCCGTGGCCCGGCTGGACGGGCTGGTCATCGCGGGCGGCCCGGACGTCGAGCCGGTCCGCTACGGCGCGCGGCGCGAGCCGCGGACCGGGCCGCCGGCACGGGAGCGGGACGCGTGGGAGCTGGCCCTGATCGAGGCGGCGCTCGCGGCGCGGGTGCCGCTGCTCGGCATCTGCCGTGGCATGCAACTGCTGAACGTCGCCCTGGGCGGCACGCTCGTCCAGCACATCGACGGGCACGCGGAGCAGGTGGGCGTCTTCGGCGACCACACCGTCAAGCCGGTGCCGGGCAGTCTGTACGCCGGTGTGGTGCCGGAGGAGACGTCGGTGCCGACGTATCACCATCAGGCCGTGGACCGCCTCGGCGAGGGACTCGCCCCGTCGGCGTACGCGGCGGACGGGACGGTGGAGGCGGTGGAACTGCCGTCGTCCGCGGGCTGGGTGCTGGGGGTGCAGTGGCATCCGGAGATGGGGGAGGATCTGCGGGTGATGCGGGGGTTGGTGCGGGCCGCGGGTGGTTGAGGGCGGCGGTGGCGAGGCGGGGCGAGGCACTACCCCCGCGTCAGCGACAGCAGGTCCCTGGCCGGGCCCACCGGCCGGTGCCCCGTCGGCCACACCGCCCGCAGATCCCGCGCCAGCGACACGCCGGCCACCGGCACGCTCACCAGACGCCGCATCGACAGTTCCTCACCGACGGCGAGTTCGCTCAGCACCGCCGGCCCCGCTCCGCTCACCGCGGCCGCCTTCACCGCCGTCGTCGACGACAGCTCGATCAGCGGACGGGCCAGCCCGCCCAGCGCCGCGTCGAGGACCTGACGGGTCCCCGAGCCCTCCTCGCGCAGGATCAGCGGCGTGGCCGCCAGTTCCGGGGCCTCCAGCGGGCTGCGGCGACGGGACCAGGCGTGGCCCGGCGCCGTCACCACGATCAGGTTGTCGTGGGCGATGACGACCGAGTCCAGCCCCGTCGGGACCGTCAGCCCCTCCACGAACCCGAGGTCCGCCTCGTCCGCCAGCAGCCGCTCCGCCACCGCCGCGGAGTTCCCGGCGAGCAGCGACACCGCCGTGTCGGGGCGCTGGGCCCGCAGTGCGAGGAGCCAGCCCGGCAGCAGGTACTCCGCGATCGTCATGCTCGCCGCCACCCGCAGCCGCGAGTCACGCCGGTCCCGCAGGGCCTGCGCACCCGCGTCGAAGGCCTCCGCGGCCTCCACGATGCGCCGCGCCCAGTCCGTCACCAGCGCCCCGGCGTCCGTGAGCCGCGAACCCCGCGGTGACCGGTCCACCAGCGCCACCCCGAGCTGACGCTCCATCGACCGGATCCGGCTGCTCGCGGCCGGCTGGGTGATCCCCAGCTCACGCGCCGCCCCGCCGAGACTGCCGAGCCGCGCCACCGCGAGCAGCAGCTCCAGCGCGCCGAGATCCGGGACCCGATGCGCCAGCGCTCCCACCCGAAACTGCCCCTCCGCCGCCTCTGTCATAAGCCCAGTTTATGTGGCCATAGAGGCAAACTCCCTGGTGGGGCCGAGGACCCTCGGCCACGCTGCGGACATGGTCACCGCCGTCCGTCATCTCGGACCCCACTGGTACGCCTCCGTCATGGGCACCGCCGCCGTCGCCACCGCCGGATCCGTACTGCCGGTCCACGTCCCCGGCCTGCGCACCGTCTGCACGGCCGTCTGGGCGCTCTCCCTCGCCCTTCTCGTCGCCCTGCTCGGCGCCCGCGCCCTGCACTGGACCCACCACCGTGACCAGGCCCGCGCCCACCTCCTCGACCCGGCGACGGCGCCCTTCTACGGCTGCCTGTCCATGGCCCTGTCGGCGGTCGGCGGCGGTGCCGTGACCGTCGGCCGGGACTGGATCGGCACCGGGGCGGCGGTCGCGCTCGACGCCGTGCTGTTCGGCGCCGGTACGGTCGTCGGGCTGGCGGCCGCCGTCGCCGTCCCGTACCTCATGGCCGTACGCCATCGCACGGAACCGTCCCAGGCCACGCCCGTATGGCTGCTGCCGCTCGTCGCACCCATGGTGTCCGCCGCCCTCGGCCCGCTCCTGGTACCGCATCTGCCGCCCGGGCAGGCGCAGGAGACGCTGCTCCTGGCCTGCGTGGCGATGTTCGGCCTCAGCCTGCTCGCCACGCTGCTGATGCTGCCGCTGGTCTTCGCCCGCCTGGTCACCGGCGGGCCGCTGCCCCTCGCCCTCACCCCGACCCTGTTCCTGGTGCTGGGTCCGCTCGGGCAGTCCACCACCGCCGTCGGCGCGTTCGCGGACGCCGCTGCGGGCGTGGTGCCGGCCCCGTACAGCGAGGGCTTCGGCGTTCTCGCCGTCCTCTACGGCGTGCCCGTCATGGGCTTCGCGCTGCTGTGGTTCGGACTCGCCACCGCGCACGTCCTGCGCGCCCGCCGGCACGGCATGGGATTCGCGATGACGTGGTGGGCCTTCACCTTCCCGGTCGGCACCTGTGTCACCGGCGCCGCGGCACTGGCCCGGCACACCGGGCTGGTCGTCTACGACTGGCTCACGATCGGCCTGTACGGCGTCCTGGCCGGCGCCTGGGCCACCGCCGCGGCCTGCACCGCCCGCGGGCTCCTCAACGGCGCCCTGCTCGCAGCGCCCCACACACCACCATCCCCGGCCCCTCGCCCAACGACGGCCCGTACCACGTCAGGCGCCGCGCGCTGACCAGCACGCCGGACAGACCGGAAGACGCCTCCGGACCATCAACGGCCGCAAAACAGCACGGCTAGCCGAGGAGAACGACGACCCCCAGGCCCGCAACCAACAAACCCGCAGCTCACGGAGGGGACACCACACCCCCGCAGACTCCTCAACGGCGCCCCGCTCGCAGCGCCCCACACACCACCCCCGGCGCCTCGCCCAACGACGGGCCGTACCACGTCAGGTGCCGCCCGCTGACCAGCACGCAGGGCAAGCCGGGGAACGCCTCGGGGCCGTCGTCGGCCGTGAAGCGGTACGGCTCGTCGGGGAGGAGGACGACGTCCGGGGACGCGGCCCGCAGGGTGTCCAGGGGGATGCGCGGGTAGCGGTCCTCGTGTGTGGCGTACAGGTGGTCCACGCCGAGGCGGGTCAGGACGTCGCCCGCGAAGGTGTCGCGGCCCAGGACCATCCAGGGGCGCCGCCAGATCGGCACCACGGCGGTCGTACGGCGTTCCGGGGCCGGCAGTGACGTCCAGGTCCGCTCCGCCTCGTCCAGCCAGCGAGGGCGGGCCGTGACACCGCAGGCGTCCAGCACGCGCGTCAGCTCGCGGAAGGCCTGGGGGACGTTCCGCACCTCGGTCACCAGGACCTCGACGCCGGCCGCGCGGAGGGCCGCGAGGTCGGGCTCGCGGTTCTCCTCCTCGTTGGCGATCACCAGGTCGGGGGCGAGGGCGAGGATCTGCTCGACGTCGGGGTTCTTGGTGCCGCCGACACGGGTGACGTCGAGGCCGGGCGGGTGGCTGCACCAGTCGGTGGCGCCGATCAGGACGCCCGGCGCCGAGGCAGCGACGGTCTCCGTCAGGGACGGCACCAGGGAGACGACGCGCATCAGCGCCCCGGCCGGTCCCGGACCGCCTCGATGTGCTCCGCCACCGCGACGACGATCACCCGGGTGTCCGGCACGGTCGCGCGCCAGCGGTGGCGCACCCCGCCGGTGAGGTACAGGGTGTCACCGCGGCCCAGCCGGTACGCGCGGCCCTCCGCCTCGATCTCCACAGCGCCGTCGGCGACGTACATCAACTGGTCGTTGCGGTACTGGAATTCACGGCCCGCGTCATGGTCGCCGGTGAACTCCGAGGCATGCATCTGATGGTGACCGCGCACCAGGGAGCGGGTCCGTGGCTCCGGCGCCAGTTCGGTGGTGTCGGCGCGTACGACATCGACGCTGCACGCCGGGTCGGCGGCCGCGAGGAGTTCGACGGCGGTCGTACGCAAGGCGTCGGCGACCTTCTCGAGGGAGCTGCGGCTGGGGCGTGCCCGGTCGTTCTCGACCTGGCTCAGGAAGGGCACCGACAGGCCGCTGCGCTCGGCCACCACGGCGAGGGTGAGGTCCAGCGCGCGACGGCGGCGCCGCACGGCCGCGCCCACGCGGAGGGGCTGTTCTTTGTGGTCACCCATCGCTCCGGCTCCCTCCTGCGCTCGTCGGGCCACGGTCCTCGCGCCCGTCGCCGAGCGCGCACCTTCTGTTGAGTTCTCTGCACCCTACGCATGTTCGGCAAACCGTTTCATGCGCCCGTCACATCGACGGCACATCGGGGGGAGTACGACCCATCGGTTCGCGCCAGCGGATCGGCGCCCCGCGCCCCCCGAGTTCCCCGGAGCCGCCCCTGACTCCCGTTCAGCACCACAGAACCGTTGTTCTGTTCCCCGCGCCGGACGCCGCCCGTTCCCCCTCGTCGCCTCTCGGCCGGACGGCCTGGTCACAGGGGTCTTCGGGGGCTGTGTGCCGGGTCATGAAGGCGGGCTCGGCGGCGGGGAGTTGGTCCGGCCGCGCTCTGGGGGCGAGGTAGCGCTGCGTGGTTGGCCGGATCCTTTTCGTAGTATGCCGGGTGACTGTGCGGACACACCACGAGGGGTGGGCCCCGCCCGTACGTGAGGGGAGAACGTACGGCGTGACCCACCCCTCGGGCGGCGGTCCGGGCCCGTCAGGTCACCCGGCCGCCTGGTCCTTGTGCTCCGATCCGGCGACCGGGGCCCACTTGTCCAGCAGGCCCGGGTTCCGCTTGAGCCAGGCGCGCACGGCGTCCTGCTCCTTGCCCTTGCCGGCCTTGGTGATCTGCGACTCCAGGCCGGTGAGCTGCTTCTCGGTCATGGAGAAGTTCTTCAGCCACTCGCCGACCTCGGGGTGGTCCTCGGCGAAGCCCTTGCGGGCGAGGGTGTGCACCCCGTCGCCCTTGCCCCAGGCGCCCTTGGGGTCCTTGAGCTTCTTCAGGTCGTAGTCGCTGTACGCCCAGTGCGGTGACCAGAGCGTGACGACGACCGGCTCCTTCTTGGCGTACGCGCGCTCGAGCTCGGCCAGCATCGCGGGCGTCGAGCCGTCCACCACGTCGTACGTGCCCTCCAGGCCGTACTTCTTCAGCACCGTGTCCTTGAGCAGGCCCATCATTCCGGCGCTCGGCTCGATGCCGATGATCTTGCCCTTGAACTCGGCGGCGTTGCCCTTGAGGTCCTCCAGGGAGTCGACGCCCTTCACGTACGACGGGACGGAGAGTTCCAGGGAGGTGGGGCCGTACCAGGAGCCGAGGTCGTCGAGCTGCTTGCCGTACTTCTTCCAGTACTCGGCGTGGGTGGTGGGCAGCCAGGCGTCCGTCTGGAAGTCGATCTGGCCGGTGGCGACGCCGGTGTAGAGCGGGCCCGCGGAGTACTGGGTGGCGGTGACCTGAAAGCCGCGCCGCTCCAGCAGTTCCTTCCACAGGTACGTGGAGGCGATGCCCTCGTCCCACGGGATGTAGCCGAGCTTGATCTCCTTGCCCTTGCCGACGTTCGTGGCGGAGGCCTCGGCGGTGCCGGCGGAGGGGCCGAAGACGCCGAGGCCACCCGCGACGAGGGCCAGGACGGCCACGCCGGCGACCGCGACCACGGGGCGGGGGCGGTGGTTCCAGACCTTGACCCCGCCCGCGGCGCGGGCCTTGGCGGAGGCGCGGCGGCCGAGCGGGGAGATCTGGGCGCCGAGCGCGCCGGTGATGCGGTCCAGGTAGATGGCGAGGACGACGATGCCGACGCCCGCCTCGAAGCCGAAGCCGATGTCGAGCCGGCCGATGGCCTCGTTGACCGCGCCGCCGAGGCCGCCGGTGCCGACCATGCCGGCGATGACGACCATCGACAGGCTCAGCATGATGACCTGGTTGATGCCGGCCATGATCGTCGGCAGGGCGAGCGGCAACTGGACCCGCAGCAGGGTGTCGCGGGGCGTGGTGCCGAAGGCTTCGGCGGCCTCGACCAGCTCGGCGTCGACCTGGCGGATGCCGAGCTCGGTCATGCGCACGCCGGGGGCGAGCGCGAAGATCAGGGTGGCGATGACGCCGGCGGCGGTGCCCAGGCCGAAGAAGAGGATGGCCGGGATCAGCAGCACCATCGACGGCATCGTCTGGAGCAGGTCCAGGACGGGCCGCAGGGCCGCGCCGACCGTCTTCGAGCGGGCCGCCCAGATGCCCAGCGGGATCGAGACCACCAGCGCGATGGCGGTCGCGACGAGCACCAGAGCCAGCGTCGACATGGCCCGGTCCCACAGGTCGAGCGAGTCGACGAGCGCGAAGCCGCCGAAGGCGAGGACACCCGCGAGCAGGCCACGCAGCCACCAGGCGAGTACGGCGAGGATGCCGGCGAGGACCAGGGGGGCCGGGGCGGTCAGGACGGCGTTGACGACGTCGTACATGCCCTCCACGACCGCCTTGATCGCGTCGAACAGCCAGCCCATGTGGGTGACGAGCCAGTCCACGCCGGAGTCGACCCGGTCGCCGAGACGGAGCCTAGGCATGGGCGATCACCTTCCCGTCCGGGTGGTCGCAGGGCGTCGGGTCGGCCGTCTCGTCGCCGAGGAAGCCGATCAGCCGCTGCCGCGGCACGACCCCGATGACCCTGTTCGCCTCGTCGACCACCGAGACGCGGTGGGACAGCCGGGCGCTCATCGCGCACAGTTCCACGAACGTCGTCTCGCGCGTCGCGGTCTCGCAGGCGCAGAGCGGAGCGTCGCCGGTGACCGAGGTGTCCATGAGCGCGCCCGCGGTCAGCACGCGGGAGCGGTCGACGTCCTGGATGAAGGAGGCGACGTAGTCGTCGGCGGGGCGGATGAGGATGTCCTCCGCCGAACCGGTCTGGACGATACGGCCGTCACGCATGACGGCGACGCGGTCGCCCAGGCGCATGGCCTCGTTGAGGTCGTGGGTGATGAAGACGATGGTCTTCTTCAGGGTGCGCTGGAGTTCGAGCAGCTGGTCCTGCATGTCGCGGCGGATCAGCGGGTCGAGCGCGCTGAAGGACTCGTCCATGAGCAGCAGGTCGGCATCGGTGGCGAGGGCGCGGGCGAGGCCCACGCGCTGCTGCATGCCGCCGGACAGCTCGTCCGGCCAGGACTTCTCCCAGCCGCCCAGACCGCACAGCTCCAGGGCCGCGGCGGCGCGCTTGTCGCGCTCGGCGCGGGGCACGCCCTGGACGGCGAGGCCGTAGGCGGCGTTCTCCAGGACGCTGCGGTGCGGGAACAGCGCGAAGTGCTGGAAGACCATGCTGATCTTCTTGGCGCGGACCTCGCGCAGCTCGCGGTCGCTCAGCGCGGTCAGGTCCTGGCCGTCGAAGCGGACCTGGCCCGCGGTCGGCTCCAGCAGACCGTTGAGCATGCGCAACAAGGTGGACTTGCCGGAACCGGACAGGCCCATGACGACGAAGATCTGGCCCGGTTCCACCGTGAAGGAGGCGTCGATCACGGCGGCGGTGGTGCCGTCGGCGCGCAGCTCCTCCCGGTCGGCTCCTTGGCGGAGCCGTGCGACGGCCTCGTCCGGTCGTCTGCCGAACACCTTGTACAGGTGTGCGGCCTCAAGCCTGGATGACACGGGTACCTCTTGTCTCGACGGCAAAGGAAGGGAGTGACGGGCAGCGGCTGAATGCGCAACCGGCGTCACTCCGAGGACGCGCCTGCCCTGGTCTTGCGGCCACAAACGCACAAGTGGTCCAGGCCACAGGCAGGCCGCTGTCAGTGCCGTACGGCATGATGCGTGGCGTGACCGGACGACTGATGCTCCTCGACACCGCCTCGCTCTACTTCCGCGCCTACTTCGGCGTCCCGGACTCCGTGAAGGCCCCGGACGGCACGCCGGTGAACGCCGTGCGCGGGCTCCTCGACTTCATCGACCGCCTGGTCAAGGATCACCGCCCGGACCAGCTGGTGGCCTGCATGGACGCCGACTGGCGGCCCCAGTGGCGGGTCGAGCTGATCCCCTCCTACAAGGCCCACCGCGTCGCCGAGGAGCACGAGGTCGGGCCGGACGAGGAAGAGGTGCCGGACACGCTGTCGCCGCAGGTGCCGGTGATCGAGGCCGTGCTCGACGCGCTCGGCATCGCGCGCGTGGGGGTCGAGGGGTACGAGGCGGACGACGTGATCGGCACGTTCACCGCACGGGCGAAGGGCCCGGTCGACATCGTCACCGGCGACCGCGACCTGTACCAGCTGGTGGACGACGCGCGCGGGGTACGGGTGCTGTATCCGCTCAAGGGCGTGGGCACCCTCCAGCTCACCGACGAGGCATGGCTGCGCGAGAAGTACGGCGTCGACGGGCGCGGGTACGCGGATCTGGCGCTGCTGCGCGGCGACCCGAGCGACGGCCTGCCGGGCGTGCCCGGCATCGGCGAGAAGACGGCCGCGAAGCTGCTGGCCGAGTTCGGTGACCTGGCCGGGATCATGGCGGCGGTCGACGACCCCAAGGCGAAGCTGACGCCGGCGCAGCGCAAGCGGCTGGACGAGTCGCGGCCGTATCTCGCTGTGGCTCCGACGGTGGTGCGGGTCGCGGCCGACGTCCCGCTGCCGGACGTCGACATCGCCGTGCCGCGCGCACCGCGCGATTCGGCGGCGCTGGACGAGCTGGCGGTGCGCTGGGGGCTGGGCGGGTCGCTGCAGCGGCTGCTCGCGACACTGGGCGCCTGACTGAGCGCCTGACGATGCCGGGCACGAAGGGGTGCCCCGACCGAGTGCATGGGGCTCGTGGTGCGGGGAATTCGTCTCTGCGTGCGCGACATGCACCGTTTCATGAACGAGTCATTGCGGCATTCGCCGGGGGGAGATGCTAACTTAGGTAAACCTAAGCTTGGAACGAGGGAGGCCAGTGATGGCGCTACGCCCTGCCCGCAAGCCGCGGAAGCCCTACTCCGCGCAGGTCATCCGTACCGAACGGCTGACCCCGCACATGCAGCGTGTGGTGCTGGGCGGTGACGGACTCGTCGACTTCGCGGCGGACACCTGCACGGACCACTACGTGAAGATCCTGTTCCCCCCCGAGGGCGTGAGCTACCCCGAGCCGTTCGACCTGGAGCGCATCCGTGCGGAGCTGCCGCGCGAGCAGTGGCCGGTGACGCGGACGTACACGGTGCGGGCCTGGGACCCCGAGCATCGTGAGCTGACCCTCGACTTCGTGCTGCACGGTGACGAGGGCCTGGCCGGCCCGTGGGCGATGCGCGCCCAGCCGGGCGAGGTCGTGCGGTTCATCGGCCCGGGCGGCGCCTACGCCCCCGACCCGGACGCCGACTGGCATCTGCTCGTCGGCGACGAGAGCGCGCTGCCCGCGATCGCCCGCTCCCTCGAGTCACTGCCGGCGGGCGCCAGGGTGCACGCGTTCGTGGAGGTGGCCGGGCCCGAGGAGGAGCAGAAGATCGACTCCGATGTGGAGGTCGTCTGGCTGCACCGCGGCTCGCGTCCCGTCGGCGAGGCCCTCGTCGAGGCCGTACGCTCGCTGGACTTCCCCGAGGGCCGGATGCACGCCTTCGTGCACGGCGAGGCGCACTTCGTGAAGCAGCTGCGCCATCTGCTGCGGGTCGAGCACGGCGTGCCCCGGGAGGACCTGTCGATCTCCGGCTACTGGCGGCGCGGCCACAACGAGGACGGCTGGCAGGCTTCCAAGGGGGAGTGGAACGCGCGGATCGAGGCCGAGGAGGCCGCGGGAGCCGCACCGGCCGCGTAGCCCTGCCGGCCGGGCGGGGCGGGTCGTATGGCCGTCCGAAGGGTCGGCACCGGTGAAGGCGCTTCCCCTTCGCCGGTGGGCAGCCGACGTACTTTTCCAGCCTGTCCCGGGTCATGCGCGTCCTGACGACCAACTCCCCGGCGTGCGGCATGTCGTGGCCGCCGGGGTCGAAGGCCCGCCTCGGCAACGCACTGCTTTCCCAGCCGCCGCGAACGCGCAGCGTCGGTGTGAGACCGCGCGTGCGGCGGCAACCGAGTCCGCCCCACGCGCCCGGGTGCACGCCCTTTCCGACGGCCGGAAACCATCGCATGGTGCGGAGTAGGGCTATCAGGGAGGGCTGACGGCATGAGAGGTGTCGTACCCGGTCCGTGGGGGGTGGTGTGCGGATGCCCGCGACGGTCGGCGGTGCGCTGTGCCGGGACGGCGCCTTCCACCAGCTCCATCCGCTTGAACAGTTGACGAAACCCATAGGGGCACTGGAAGGTGGAGTTGATCCACGACCGCGTCGCCGACGCCGTGGTCGTGGCGGTGGTGACCACCGGTGGTGACCACCGGTTGTCTGCGCCGTCCGGCGGTCGCCTCGAAGGCCACGGCCGACGGCACCACCCAGCACGCGTTTGACGAAGCCCCGCTCCACCGGTTCCGTCAGCAGGCCCCCCGTGCACGAGTCAGCCACGCCGCGGTCGGGGCGTATGGAGCACAGCGCGAAGTTCTTGGACTCGGTCGGCTCTGTTACTCGGGGGTGGTGCTTCGTATCCTCTGACGATCAACCCCAGGCCAGGCAGCGACGACGACGCGACCTCCTGGGCCAATAAGCATGCTGAGGCAGAAACTGGGAGAGAGTCATGCCCCAGAACGTCACCATACAATTACCCATTCCGCCCCGGCTGAACCCCGGGTTGGCAGCCGCCAGGGAACGAAATCTGGAATGGATGCGCCAGCAGAAACTGGTGTTGGGACACAGGGCAGCCCGTCGCTACGTATTCTCGGCAGTGGCGGACTTGGCCGCGTACAGCTATCCGGATGTCGAAGGTGACGATCTCGACCTGGCCTTCGACACCATGGGCTGGTTCTTCCTCTTCGACGATCTGTTTGATGTCCCCGAGGGGCGCAGAGCCGAAGAAGCCGTCGACGTGTGCCAGCAGCTCATCGCACTCATCACCCACCCTTCGCCGCACCGAGCCGACCACGATGCGCCTCTGGTGGGCGCCTTCGCGGACATCTGGCGTCGAGCCAGGACGGGCATGTCGGAGGAATGGCAGCTACGGGCCGCCCACAACTGGGTGGACTACCTGACGGGAAACCTCACCGAGGAAATCGACCGTCACACATGGGTCCCCCAGGACTTCACCACCCGGATGAGGATCGGGCACCGCACCCTGGGGCTGATTCCCTCGCTCGACCTGGCCGAAAGAGTGGGCCACTTCGAGATCCCGCAGATCATCTGGCACAGCAGCCATCTGGAATCGATGCGACGAGCGGCTGTCGATGCCGTCAAACTCATCAACGAGGTGATGTCCCTGGAGAACGACGACGCACGGGGAGACCCCAACCTGGTGCACTGCCTCATGAGGCAGCGCGACTGCTCCCGGCAGGAAGCCATCCAGCTGGCCGTCACCCTCGTCCAGACAGCGGTCAGCCAGCTCTTTGAGCAGGTGAGACGGTTGCCCCTGTTCTGCTCCCGGCTCGGGCTCACGAGCACGGAGTCCGAGAAGGTGCAACGCTATGCGGACGCCATGTTCACGTGGATACGCGGCAGCTACGACTGGAGCCGCAACAACGGCCGTTATTCCCCACGCACCGCCAGCGCCCTGAGCCCGAATGTGACCGGCCAACTCCACCCCACAAACCTCACACCGGTGTCTCCGTAGCGTCCATCGCCGCTGCTTAAGCTTGGTCCTGATGAGACGCCGTAGTCCGCCCCCGCCCTCTCCCCTGCCGCAGCGCGCCGGGGTGGACCCGGTGCGCGTGCGGTTGCCGGCGAAGGAGGCGTGGCAGACCGTGCGGGACCATCTCGTGGCGCGGCTCGCGCCCGGGGCCGGGGTGATCGACGAGATGCTCGACGCGGGACTGATCGTGGACGCCGCCGGGCGCCCGGTGACACGGGACAGGGCGTACGTGCCGGGGATGTACGTGTGGTTCCACCGGGAGCTGCCCGACGAGGAGCCGGTGCCGTTCGCGGTCGACGTCGTCCACCGGGACGAGCACGTGGTGGTGGCCGACAAGCCGCACTTCCTGGCCACCACGCCCCGCGGCAGCCATGTCGCCGAGACGGTCCTGGCACGGCTGCGGCGCGAGCTGGGCATCCCGACGCTGAGCGCGGCGCACCGGCTGGACCGGCTGACGGCCGGGCTGGTGCTGTTCACCGTGCGGCCCGAGGAGCGCGGCGCCTACCAGTCGCTGTTCCGCGACCGGCGGGTGGCGAAGGAGTACGAGGCGGTGGCCCCGTACGACTCCGCCCTGGACCTGCCGCGTACCGTGCGCAGCCGCATCGTCAAGGAGCGCGGGGTACTGGCGGCCCGCGAGGTCGAGGGCGAGCCCAACGCCGTCAGCCGGATCGAGTTGCTGGAGCACCGGGACGGGCGTGCCCGGTACCGGTTGACACCGCGTACCGGGCAGACACACCAGCTGAGGGTGCACATGAACGCCTTGGGAGTGCCGATCCTCGGCGATCCCCTCTATCCGGTGGTGACCGGCCCCGTGGCGGCCGGTGACTTCCGGCGTCCGCTCCAACTGCTGGCGCGGACGCTGGAGTTCACCGACCCGATCTCGGGACGCGAGCACCGGTTCGTCAGCCCGCGGGTGCTGGGGGCCTGGCCGTCGTACGACGACTGGGCGGCCGGGTAGCCCCGGGTGCCCGGCCGGCTCAGTCGCCGCGCCACCAGCACAGCAGGCGCCGGAACACCCCGGGCCGACGGGCCGGTTCGGGCGTCGGCGTCTCAGCGGCGGGCGGAGCGGCGGGCGCCGGCGCCGCCGTCCGCAGCTCCGGCGTGCTGACCTGCCAACTGCTGGGAGGCTGCGAGGCCAGCGGGTGCGCGGGCCGCGCCATGACGTCCTGCTTGGGCTTGGGCGCGAACTTCACCGGCAGTTCCACCAGGTGCCGGTTCGAGATGGATGCCCGCCAGCGCAGCTCGTCCTCCTCGCAGGCGAGTTGGACGTCGGGCAGGCGGGTCAGCAGCGCGTCGACACCGACCTCGGCGATGGCACGGCCGATGTCCTGCCCCGGGCACTCGTGGGGGCCGCCGCCGAAGGCGAGGTGGGAGCGGTTGCCCTGCATGTTGGCCTCTAGGTCGGGCCGGACGCGCGGGTCGACGTTGCCCGGCGCGATGCCGAGGATGAGGGCGTCGCCCTTGCGAATGCGCTGGCCGCCCAGCTCGGTGTCCTGCTTGGCGACGTAAGGAAGGACGGTGCTGAACGGCGGCTCGTCCCACAGGGACTGCTCGACCGCCTCGGGCACTGTCATCTGGCCACCGTTGAGCTGGGCGCGGAACCTCGGGTCGGTGAGCACCACCCGCAGCACGTTGGCGATCAGGTTGGCGGTGGCCTCGTACGCGGCGACCAGGATGATGCGCAGGTGCTGGCCGACCTCGTCGTCGGTGAGCCGCGCCGGGTGGTTGATCAGGTGGCTGGTGAAGTCGTCCTTGGGTGCGGCCCGGCGGCGGGCGGTGAGCCGCATCAGGACGTCCATGAGGTACGCGTTGCTGGTGATGGCGGTCTCGGTGCCCTTGGGCATGTCGCGAGCGGCCTGCACGATCTGGTCATTGTACTCCTCGGGCATCCCGAGGATCTCGCACATCACCACCATCGGCAGATGCTCGGCGAACTGGCTGACCAGCTCGGCCCTGCCCTCCTCGCAGAACTTGTTGACGAGGTGCTGCGTCGCGCGGTTGATGTAGCGGCGGATGCCGCGGTGGTCGATGGTCGCCATGGCGCCGGTGACCGCGCCGCGCAGCCGCAGGTGCTCGTCGCCCTCGGCGTGACTGCAGATGGGCTGCCAGGCGAAGTGCGGCATGAGCGGGTGATCGGGCTTGACCGTGCCGTCCTGCAGGGCGGACCACAACCGGGTGTCACGGCAGAACTGGGAGGGGCTGCGCACCATGTGCAGGTTCTCGGCGTGGCCGAGCACCATCCAGATCGGCACGTCGTCGTGCAGCAGCACGGGAGCCACGGCGCCGTGCTCGGCGCGGAGCTTCTCGTACAGGGCTCCCAGGTCCTCCGCCTCGGGGCCGTACAGCCGGCGCAGTCCACCGGGGCCGATGCCGTGCGCGGGGCAGCCGGGGGGCGGGGTGGCCGTGGGCTCGTCCGCACCGGTCGAAAAGAGAGATTCAGGCGTCACGATGGTCGCTCCGAAGCTGAGGTGATTCCGGTGTACAGGAGGTGATGGGGTCCCCCGGTTCGGACGGTTCAGCGAAGCCGCGAACGCGGGGGAGGTCATGCGCGGGAGGTGAGCAGGCCGTACGGCTCGGCGGCGGGGTGGGGCGGCCGTACGGCTCGACCGGTGCGTGGCTCACGCGTGGGCCTTCGCCGTCGCCAGCGCATGCAGGAAGTGCATCAGGGTCATCAGGACGTCACGGCTGGAGGCCCGGCGGCGCGCGTCACACTCGATGATGGGGATCTCCTCGGGCAGGTCGAGTGCCGTCCGGAGTTCGGAGACGGGGTACCGGGGCGCGTCCGGGAAGGTGTTGACGGCCACCACGAAGGGCACCCCGCACTCCTCCAGTCGCCCGATGACGTCGAAGCTGACCTCGAGGCGGCGGGTGTCGACCAGCACGACCGCGCCCAGCGCACCCTCGAACAACCCGTTCCACAGGAACCAGAAGCGCTCCTGGCCAGGGGTGCCGAAGAGGTAGAGCACGAGCTGTTCGGTGATGCTGATGCGGCCGAAGTCCATCGCGACGGTGGTGGCCGTCTTGGAGTCCGAGCCGAAGTTGTCGTCGACGCCGATACCGGCCTGCGTCATGGTCTCTTCGGTGGTCAGCGGTTTGATCTCGCTGACCGAGCCGACCATGGTCGTCTTGCCGACGCCGAAGCCGCCCACGATCACGATCTTGACCGCGGCCTCGGCCGTGTGCGGCAACTGGTCCTCGGTCCGCGGACCGGGGATGATGTCAGAGCCTTTGAAGTCCATGCATCACCGCTTCGAGAATTGAACGGTCGGCGACGGCCTGGCGCACGATCGGGGCGCGCGCCGTCACCAGTCCGGCCGCCAGCATGTCGGTGAGCACGACCGTCATCATGCTGAACGGCAGGTTGAGATAGGCCGAGAGCTCGACCACGGACAGTGGGGTCGTACACAGCCGGAGCAGCGCCGATTGTTCCGGCGTGGCGGAAGGCGGGGGGTCGGCGCGCGCCACGATTAACGTGACGAGGTCGATGTCCGCGTCGCGCTCGCCACCGTCCGGGTCGGCCACCACGAAGAGGCGTTCCGGGTTCTTCTGCTTCCCGGACTGCGCGGGCGGTGGAAACGGTTGTTCCTTGGGGAGTCGCCGCTGGCGTTGCGGAGGAGTCATACGGTCTGCCCGTTGCGCCGGGGCGGACTGGTGAGGTGGGCGCCGATACGGGCGACGAGGTCCGTCATGCGGTTGCTCATCCGGCCCGGTTCGGCGAACGTGTCGGAGAGCACCGCGAGATAGGCGTTGGCGCCGGCGGCCATCAGGTAGAAGTAGCCGCCGTTGATCTCGATCAGGACCATCTTCATCTTGCCGTCGCTCCTCGGGATCTCCTGGGCGACGGCGCTCGCCAGGCTCTGCAGGCCGGCGCAGGCCGCGGCGACGCGGTCGGCGGTGTCGGGGTCACCGCCGTAACGGGCGATGCGCAGTCCGTCGGCGGAGAGCACCACGATCATCTGGATGCCCGGTACGCCGTCGTGGAGCTCCTTGAGCATCCAGTCGAAGTTCGCGCGCTGCTGAATCACTTGAGGTCCCCCTCCTCGTCGGCCTCGGGGCGGGCCGGTTGGGTTCGCGGTTTGAGTGTGAGCGGGTCCGGCTGGTCCTTGAGTCCGTTCCAGAACGCCTCGACCCAGGCTCCGGGGGCGGGCTCGTCCGCCGCCGGCTCGGGCTCGGGCGGGGGCTTGCGCGTCGACCAGATGGTCGGCCGGCCCTCACGTTCGGCCTGCTCGATGGCCGCCTGCTCGGCGATCCGCTTGCTGAGCGGGGTCTTGACCCGGCTGCGGCGCTGGGGCAGCCCGTTGGCGGTCCATTCGGTGACGACGGGGACGTCGTCCTCCAGGGAGACCGCGGCGGGGAGCTTCGGACTGGTGGGACGTCGCTTCTTGGGGGTGCGCTTGGGACCTTCGATCACGTCGGGGTCGTCGGCCTTGGGCGCCGACCCGGCGCCGATGCCGTGGGCGAGTCCGGGCGCGGGGTCGGTGGTCATCATGTCGCGCGGCACCACGAGGACGGCGCGGACGCCGCCGTACGCGGACGAGCGCAGCGAGACCTGCATGTTGTAGGCCGTGCAGAGGCGGCCGACGACGGCCAGGCCCAGCCGCGGGGACTCCCCGAGATCCTGGAGGTCGGTGCCCTGCTTGGCGCGCTCCAGCATGCCCTCGACCCTGGCGCGGGCCTCCTCGCTGAGGCTGACGCCGGCGTCCTCGATCTCGATCGCGACACCGGTCTGCACCTCGGTGGCGGTGACGTGCACCTTGGTCTGCGGCGGCGAGTAGCGCGTGGCGTTGTCGAGGAGTTCGGCCGCGGCGTGGATGACCGGCTCGACGGAGATGCCGGCGATGTTGACCTTGGCGATGGAGTCCAGGCTGATCCGGCGGTACTCCAGGATCCGGGACATGGCGCCACGCAGCACGCTGTACAGCGGGACGGGTTCGGGCCACTGGCGGCCGGGCCGGCCGCCGCCGAGCACGGAGATGGAGTCGGCGAGGCGGCCGATCAGCATGGTGCCGTGGTCGATGCGCAGGAGGTCGTCGAAGACCTCGGGGTTGCGGCCGTGGTCCTCCTCCATCTCCCTGAGTTCCACGGCCTGTTGGTGGACGATCGACTGGACGCGGCGGGCGATGTTGACGAAGGAGCGCTGGGCGGAGTCGCGGAGGGCTTCCTCGTGATCGACGAGGTCGACCATCGACCTGACGAAGTCGAGCTGCACCCGAGAGAGCCGGGCATAGGACGGGTCGATCTCGGCGAGGTCGCGCATCACCTCATAGGGTGAAGCGCCACAGCGCAGTTGGTGGATCGCGGCGGGTGTGATCTCCGTGGCGAGGCGGACCATCTCCTCGTCGTGGGCGGCGACCCGCCGTTCCAGATACGCGGTGTGACGGGCGTGCTCGGCCCGCGCGTCCCGCAGGGCGCGGCCGCGGCGCACCGCTTCGGCCGCGGAAGCCAGCACCAGCAGCAAGGCCACGGCACCGCACACGCCGACGGCCGTCCGGGCCGGTTCCGCCACCACGGCGACGGCGGCTCCGGTCACCGCGGCCATCACTATGGCCGGCAGCAAAAGCACGCGCGCATACGGGAGTTCACGGCGTCGGGGCGGGGATTGAACGCTCACCATGTGGGCCCTCTGAAATGAATCGGGTGGGTGTAGGGAGAGCTTGCAGGGGGGTAGGTCATGGGTAGGTCGGACTCTTCTGCATGTTTGGGAACAAGCGCACGAATACGCCTCAACTCGGTGCGCTGCGGGCGAGCTTAGTCCGACCGGATCATCGCCATGTCATATTCAGCAAGCACCTGAAATGACGTGTGCGGCAGGAGTACCCTCAGGTCTTTTATACGCTCGGCTCCTGTTCGAACACGTTCCGTCATGGCGTACGGGTGCGCGAAAAGTACTCACCGTGACGAGTGAGAGACCACGTTCCGACGAGCACCCGGCAGGGATTCGGCCCTCGTTGACGGGCGCGCGGCCCGCGGCCGTGGCGGCGAGCGGCTGGCGAGCGACTGGCGAAAGGCGCCCTTCGGCCGGGTGGTGACGAGGTGCGGGCCGGACAGCCGACCGCGCCGGCAGACGGTCACTCGTGACTTCGGGCCCGGAAAACAGCAAAGGCAAGGAGGTCATCCGCTCCTTGCCACTCTCAACTTATAGCGCACTGGGGGGCTTGCGGCAAGGCCCCCGTCGTACCGCAGAATCTCCGGCCTGGGCCGGAATCCACGGAAAACGGGGGTCGCGCAGTGCGCGTGTTGCTGGTGACGTACGGGTCGCGCGGGGACGCGGAACCGATGGCGGGGCTCGCGGTGGCGTTGCGGGCACTCGGCGCCGAAGCGCGGGCATGCGCACCGCCGGACTTCGCGGAGCTGTTCGCGGGTGTCGACGTACCGATGGCGCCGATCGGCTCGTCGGTGCGCGAGATGGTGAAGGGCAACGTGACCGGGACGGCGCCGCAGCCACCGGAGAGCCTGCCCCAGCGCGCGGCCCGGGTGTTCGCCGCGACGTACGACTCGGCCCTGGCCGTTGCCGAGGGGTGTGACGTGGTGGTGGCGACCGGCCTCATGCCGGCCGCGGCCGGCGCGCGGTCGGTGGCCGAGAAGCTGGGCGTCCCGTACGTGTTCGTGGCCTGCTTCCCGACCTACCTGCCGTCGCCGCGCCACCCGCCGCTCGCGTGGCCGGGCCGGCCGACGCCGCCGGACGTGACCGACAACCGGGTGCTGTGGGATCTGAACGCCGAGGACATGAACGCGCTGTTCGGCGAGGCGATCAACACCCGGCGGGCCTCGCTCGGCCTGCCGCCGGTGGACCGGGTACGCGACCACGTCCTCACCGACCGGCCGTGGCTGGCCTCGGATGCGACCCTGAGCCCGTGGCCGGAGCCGGCGGACCTCGCCGTGGTGCAGACCGGCGTGTGGATCCGGCCGGACGAGCGGCCGCTCCCGGCCGATCTGGAGGCGTTCCTGGACGCCGGCGCACCCCCGGTGTACGTGGGTTTCGGCAGCATGCCCATGCGGGACGCGGAGGGCGTCGCCCGGGCGGCCGTGGAGGCGGTCCGCGCGCGGGGACGCCGTGTGCTCGTCGGACGCGGCTGGGCCGACCTGGCCCTGACCGACGACCAGGACGACTGCTTCGTCGTCGGGGAGGTCAACCAGCAGGCACTGTTCCGCCGGGTGGCCGCCGTCGTGCACCACGGCGGCGCGGGCACCACGACGACCGCTGCCCTGGCCGGCGCACCCCAGGTGATCGTCCCTCAGCTCGCGGACCAGCCGTACTGGGCCGGCCGCGTGGCCGACCTGGGTATCGGCGCCGCACACGACGGCCCGACCCCTTCCTTCGAGTCCCTGTCGGCCGCGCTCGAGGTGGCCCTGGCCCCCGAGACCCGCACCCGGGCGACCGCCGTCGCCGCCACGATCCGCACCGACGGGGCGGTGGTGGCCGCGAAGCTCCTCCTCGACGCGATCAGCCGGGACGGGCAGCCCGTGTCCACGTGACCCACGCGGTACCGCCGAGCCACGGCTCATGACACCCGAACACGAGAACCCACACACCCCGACGACCTGAACCGGCATCCCCCCGGGTGGGGCACCGCCGCAGGTCCCCGGGGCCCATGCCGGACGGAGCGTGGCCGACCTGCCACCAGATTCGTCCTGTCGTCACGCCGGTCCGGACGCCTTGCCGCGCGCAAGGCCGTCAGTGACCCGAGATCGGAGCCAATCGCCGTGAAATCCCTCACCACCAGCACGTTCGACCTTCCCGACCGTCTCTCCGCCAAGGCCGACCCGGCGCTGATCGCCGCTGACGAACGGCACTTCGCGGCCCTCGCGGAGTGCCTCGCACAGTCCATCACCGAGGTGTCCGACCGCCTCGACGCCGAGCGCAGGGCGCCGGGCGGCCTGGGCCGGCAGGCCATGGACCGGGACGCGGAGGTCCACCGGCTCACCGCCCGTCTGCGCACACTGCGCCGCTTCGGCCTCGACCTGTGTCTCGGCCGCATCGTCGGCGCCGACGATCCCGAGCCCGTGTACATCGGACGCCTCGGCCTCACGGACAGCACGGGCCGCCGGCTGCTGATCGACTGGCGCTCCCCCGCCGCCGAGCCGTTCTTCGGAGCCACGCACGCCAACCCCATGGGCCTGACGAGCCGCCGCAGGTACCGCTGGACGAACGGCCGGATCAGCGACTACTGGGACGAGGTGTTCACCCCGGACGGCTTCGCCGGGCACGCCGCGCTCGACGACCAGTCCGCCTTCATCGCCAGTCTCGGCAGCACCAGGTCGGAACGGATGCGGGACGTGCTCGGCACCATCCAGGCCGACCAGGACGCCATCATCCGCGCGGGATCCCAGGGCGCCCTCGTCGTCGACGGCGGTCCGGGCACGGGGAAGACCGTCGTCGCCCTGCACCGCTCCGCCTACCTCCTCCACGCCGACCCCCGCCTCGGCCACCGCCGGGGCGGCGTGCTGTTCGTCGGCCCGCATCGGCCTTACCTGGCGTACGTCGCCGATGTCCTGCCCAGCCTCGGCGAGGAGGGCGTGCGGACCTGCGTCCTGCGGGACCTCGTCGAGGAGGGGGCCGCGGCCGGGGTCGAGGCCGACCCGGAAGTGGCCCGCCTGAAGTCGTCGGCGGCTCTGGTGAAGGGCATCGAGACGGCCGTCAGGTTCTATGAGGAGCCACCCACCAAGGGGATGACGGTCACGACCCACTGGTCCGACCTCTGGCTGAGCCCCGAGGACTGGGCGGTGGCGTTCCAGGCGGCGGAACCCGGTACTCCGCACAACGAGGCACGCGACCAGGTCTGGGAGGAGCTGCTCACGATCCTGGTGGACAAGCACGACGACGCGGCCTCGGCGCACGACGGCGACGTCTCGACCGACCTGGTACGCAGGTCCCTGGCGCAGAACAGGGCCCTGCGCACGGCCTTCAACCGCGCGTGGCCGCTGCTCGAAGCGGCCGACCTCGTGGCAGACCTGTGGTCGGTACCCGCCTATCTGCGGCTGTGCGCTTCCTGGCTCGGCCCCGAGGAGGTACGGAAGCTGCAGCGTGCGGACCCGCGGGCCTGGACGGTGTCCGACCTGCCGCTCCTGGACGCGGCACGGCAGCGGCTCGGCGACCCGGAGGCGGCCCGGCGCAGGCGCCGGCACGAGGCCGTCCTCGCCGCCCAGCGCGAGCGCATGACGCAGGTGGTCGACAACCTGATCGAGGCCGCGGCCGTCTCCGGCGCCGACGGTGACGACCGTGAAGGCCTGGTCACGATGTTGCGCGGCGCGGACGCCCAGGCCAGCCTGGTCGACGAGTCCGAACTGCCCCCGGCCGACCCGGACCAGCTGGCCGGCCCGTTCGCCCACATCGTCGTGGACGAGGCGCAGGAACTGACCGACGCGGAGTGGCAGATGCTGCTGCTGCGCTGCCCGTCCCGGAGCTTCACCATCGTCGGTGACCGTGCCCAGGCCAGGCACGGCTTCACGGAGTCATGGCGGGAACGCCTGGAGCGAGTCGGGCTCGACCGGATCAGCCTCGCCTCCCTGACCATCAACTACCGCACGCCGGAAGAGATCATGGCGGAAGCCGAGCCCATCATCCGCGCCGCGCTCCCGGACGCGAACGTGCCCACGTCCATCCGCAGCGGAGGCGTCCCCGTCGTACGCGGCCCGGTCTCGGACCTCGACCCGATCCTCGACGCGTGGCTCGCCGCGAACGCCGACGGGGTCGCCTGCGTCATCGGCGACCCCACGTTCCGCCCGACGGACCGCGTCCGATCACTGCCCCCGGAGCTCTCCAAGGGCCTGGAGTTCGACCTGGTCGTCCTCGTGCGTCCGGAGGCGTTCAGCGAGGGAATCGAGGGAGCGGTGGACCGCTATGTCGCGATGACCCGAGCGACTCGGCACCTGGTCATCCTCGGGTGAGTGCCTGCCCCAGGGCGGCGGGACCGCATCGATACGCGGCCCCGCCGCCCGGGCGCGACCAGCCACGACGGGACCCGGCACCCGCCCACGCGCGATCACCCCACCGACGAGTACGCGACAACGCCCCGCAGCAACCCGTCAACGGCCTTCCGCGCGTTCTTCGCCACAGTCGAGCCCTCCACAGGAGAAGCCGCCGAGATCTGCCCCAGCACATCGATCACCTGCTTGCACCACCGCACGAAGTCACCGGCAGGCATCTCCGCCTCCCGCAGCACCTCGTCGAGCCCCTTGCCGCTGGCCCACATGTACGCGGCCCAGGCGAAGCCCAGGTCGGGCTCGCGCTGGCCGACGCCCTCGGTCTGCGTGATCCGGAACTCCTCCTCCAGGGCATCGAGCCGCCCCCAGATCCGGACCATCTCACCGAGCGCGGCCTTGGCCTTGCCCGACGGCAGCTTCGGCGCCATCGCGTCGTCCCCGACCCGCGCCTCGTACACCAACGCCGAGACACAGGCGGCCAGTTCAGCGGGACCGAGGCCCTCCCACACCCGCTCCCGCAGGCACTCGCTGGCCAGCAGGTCCAGCTCGCCGTAGAGCCGGGCGAGCCGCTTGCCGTGCTCGGTCACCTCGTCGCCGCGCAGATAGTCCAGCTCGGTCAGCAGCGCGACGATCCGGTCGAAGGTGCGTGCGATGGTGTTCGTGCGGCCTTCGATACGGCGCTCCAGCTGCGAGGTGTCCCGCAGCAGCCGGTGATAGCGCTCCGCCCAACGGGCGTGGTCCTCACGGTCGCTGCACCCGTGGCAGGGGTGGGCGCGGAGCGCCTTGCGCAGCCGGTCGATCTCCCGGTCGTCCGCCGCCTGGGAACGCTTCTTGCGCTGCCGCTCGGGCGGAATGTGCCCGGCCTTGGTGCGCAGCGCGGAGGCGAGGTCCCGGCGGGACTGCGGGGAGCGCGGATTGAAGGACTTCGGGATCCGCATCCGCTCCAACGCCTCGACGGGCACCGGGAAGTCCATGGACGCCAGCCGCTTGACCTGCCGTTCGGCGGTCAGGACCAGCGGGCGCGGGCCGTCGTGGTGCTCGAAGCCGCGGTGGCCGTTGGACCGGCCGGCCGGCAGCCCCGGGTCCAGCACCAGAGCGAGACCGGCGTACTTGCCCGTCGGCACATGGATGACGTCCCCCGGCTTGAGCCGCTCCAGCGCGACGGCGGCCTCCGCGCGCCGCTGCGCCGCGCCCTGCCGGGCCAACTCGTTCTCGCGGTCCTTGAGTTCGCGACGCAGTCGCGCGTACTCCTCGAAGTCCCCGAGATGGCAGGTCATGGACTCCTTGTAGCCCGCCAGCCCCTCCTCGTTGCGCTGCACCTGCCGGGAGATCCCGACGACCGACTTGTCGGCCTGGAACTGCGCGAAGGAGGTCTCCAGCAGCTCGCGCGAGCGGTGCCGGCCGAACTGCTCGACGAGGTTGACCGCCATGTTGTACGACGGCTTGAAGCTGGAGCGCAGCGGGTACGTACGCGTGCCCGCCAGTCCCGCCAGGTGCTCGGGGCTCATGCCGCGCTGCCACAGCACGACGGCGTGCCCCTCGACGTCGATGCCACGCCGCCCCGCACGACCGGTCAGCTGCGTGTACTCACCCGGCGTGATGTCGGCGTGCTGTTCGCCGTTCCACTTGACGAGCTTCTCCAACACCACCGACCGGGCAGGCATGTTGATGCCCAGCGCCAGCGTCTCCGTGGCGAACACGGCCTTCACCAGGCCGCGGACGAACAGCTCCTCGACGACCTCCTTGAACGTCGGCAGCATGCCCGCGTGGTGGGCGGCTATACCGCGCTCCAGGCCCTCCAGCCACTCGTAGTAGCCGAGGACGTGCAGGTCCTCCGTCGGGATGGAGGCGGTGCGCTCCTCGACGAGCGCGCGCACCTCGTCCCGCGCCTCCTCGTCGTTCAGCCTGAGTCCGGCGTACAGGCACTGCTGTACGGCGGCCTCGCACGCGGCCCGGCTGAAGATGAAGGTGATCGCCGGCAGCAGCCCCTCGGCGTCGAGGCGTTCGATGACCTCGGGCCGCCCCGGTGTCCACACCCGGGACCGCTGTCTGCGCTCCCGCTCGCGGTCGGCCTCCCGCATCGCTCGCCCACGCCTGCGGTCCTGGTACGACGGCCGGGTCGCCTCCATCCGCGCCAGCCGCGTGAGGTCGGGGTTGACGGCCTTCTTGTGGCCCTCGCCCTCCTCGAACAGGTCGTACATCCGGCGCCCGGCGAGCACGTGCTGGAACAGCGGAACGGGCCGGTGCTCGGAGACGATCACCTCGGTGTCACCGCGGACGGTGTCGAGCCAGTCACCGAACTCCTCGGCGTTCGACACGGTCGCCGACAGGGAGACGAGGGTGACCGACTCGGGAAGGTGAATGATCACTTCCTCCCATACGGCGCCGCGGAACCGGTCGGAGAGGTAGTGCACCTCGTCCATGACCACGTACCCGAGCCCGAGGAGGGTCTGCGAGCCCGCGTACAGCATGTTCCGCAGTACCTCGGTGGTCATCACGACCACGGCGGCGTCGGGGTTGACGCTGTTGTCACCGGTGAGCAGACCGACCATGCCGTTGCCGTAACGGCGGCACAGGTCGGCGTACTTCTGGTTCGACAGCGCCTTGATGGGCGTGGTGTAGAAGCACTTCTTGCCCTGCATCAGGGCGAGGTGGACGGCGAACTCGCCCACGATCGTCTTGCCGGAGCCGGTGGGTGCGGCCACCAGCACGCCCTTGCCCGTCTCGAGTGCCTGGCAGGCCTCGATCTGGAAGGGGTCGAGGCCGAAGTCGTACATCTCGCGGAAGGAGGCGAGTGCGGTGGCCTGCTCGGCAGCGCGCCTACGTGCTGCCGCATACCGCTCGGCCGGAGAGAGGTCCTCTGTCATCGTGCTTTCGAGCGTACCGGGCGCCACTGACAACAGGACGATCATTATCCGGATCGACCCTCCGCGAACCCGGGGCCACCGCAGCTCACGGCGCTCACGGCGCTCACGGCGGCGGCACGGAAGCGGCCGGGTGCGCCCCGTAGGCGCCCCGGCCGCACTGTCGCTGCGAAGGTCTCCCGGTCAGGTCACGTCGTCATAGCCGTTGACCCGCTCCGTGCTCGCCTGCTCGGGCAGCGCCCTGGCGGCGGAGACGGGCTCGATCTCGCCGATGTCGTCGGGGGTGAGATCCAGGTCGGACGCCTCGTCGTCGGCGGGCCCTTCCGCATCGCGGCGGGCGCGGCGCCTGTCGTTGAGGAGTGCGATGCCCGTCGCACCGAAGTAGAGGATCCAGATGGGGCCCGCGAGCGCCAGCATGGAGATCGGGTCGGTGCTGGGCGTGGCGATCGCCGCGAAAAGCGTGATGCCCATGATCATGGCCCGCCACCAGCCGGCCATCTTCTTGCCGGAGAGCACGCCGCTGAAGTTGAGCATGACCAGCAGCAGGGGCAGCTCGAAGGAGAGGCCGAAGACGACGATCATCCGCATGATCAGCTGCAGGAGATCGTCGAGGGGGAGCTGGTTGTCGCTGCCGATGATCGCGAACTCGAGCATGACCGAGGCCATCTTGGGCAGCGACCAGTAGGCGAAGTAGGCACCCATGACGAACAGCGGGAAGCCGGCGCCGACGAACGCGTAGGCGTACTTCCGCTCGTGCCGGTGCAGGCCCGGAGCGATGAACGCCCAGAGCTGGTACAACCAGACCGGGGCGGCCAGCACCACACCGGACGACAGCGACACCGTCAGGGCGAGGGTGAACGGGCTCAGCAGACCGTTCTGCACGATGCGTGCGCACTTGGCTTCACTGGTGTTCTTCGCCAGCTCCGCGAAGCTGTGGTCGCATCCCACCGCTTGGAGGATGGGATTGGTGAAGAACTCGATGATGTCTTTGTAGAAGAAGGCTGCGACGATCGTCGTGACCAGGACCGCCAGCAGGCTCTTGACGAGCCGGTTGCGGAGTTCACGCAAGTGCTCCGCGAGGGGCATCCGCCCCTCGGGATCCTTCTCCTGCTTGCGGGCAGACTTCAGCAACCCACGTTCCCATCTCGTGCATCGGGCCGGAGGTCACCGGCCCTGCGTCAGCGCTTGGTCGTGTCCGTCGGCTCGTTGACCGGGCGCGAGCTGGTCACGTCGCCGGGGGCGGCCTGGATGATGCGCTGAGCCTGGGGCTGCTCGTCGTTGTCGTTCGGCGGGTCGGCCGGCGCGGGGGACTTGCCGTCGTCCTTCATCGCCTTGGCCTCGCTCTTCAGGATGCGGGCGGACTTGCCGAGCGAGCGCGCCATGTCCGGAAGCTTCTTCGCGCCGAACAGCAGGATGATGACGACGAGGATGAGAATGATCTCGGGGGCTCCGAGCTTTCCGAACATAAGTCTTTACCTTCTCACCGAGGCAACTGGGGTGGGGCGCCGTCCGACCGGTCGGACATCTGTCCGAACAATCGCGATGACAGCGATCGTAACGCTCAGGGGTGAACGTCAGGCAATCCCCGTGCGTACTCCCTGTCCGCGGACCGGGCCTCGTTCTCCGAGCCGCGACCAGCAGCGTACCTGCCCCTCATGGCAAGGTGACAGGGCGAAGTGGCCCAAAACGCACGCGACGCCGGACTCACACCCAATCCTTGGCGGCGCTAGAGCGAATCCACGGCGCGGGCCGCACTCAGGCTCGCCCGCTCCAGGTCCTCGGCCGCCCTGCTGATCCGTCGCGCCGACTCGGTCACCTGCCTGCCCAGGCGCTGCGCCTCCAGGAAGACCCGCACGGCGAGCACACCGAGAACGACAAGACCCAGAAAACCCACCGCTACCGCGAACATCGGCCAGAACATGGCGCCGAGCCTAGACCGTCCTACAGCGTGGAGTGCAGCCGCAGGGTACGGACCCCGCCGCCGGTCAGCAGCTCGACGATCCGCTCCCCCGCCGGCTTGCGGACGGCGGCTCCGCACTCGGGGCAGGTGAAGGAGTAGAAGGTCGTACGGCTGCTCGCGCCGATGGCGAGGCGCAGGGCGCTCGCGGCGAGTTCGAAGCGGCCCCGGCAGTCCGGGCAGCCCGCCTTGAACACCACGGGAGCCACGCTTCTCATCCCGGCGAACGCGGACTCCACCGTCATCTCCCGCACCCCGGACGTCGCCGACTCGCTCAAAGCCCCTGCTCCCGCCTGTCGCCTGTCGCCTGCCTGCCCCGACTTCCCGTCGAACTGCCTGTCCTACTGTCCGTCGTGCACCGGATGCGCCTCGTGAGCGCCCTGCACCTCGATCCCGTCGTACGCCGCCAGCGCCTCGCGGGCCGCCCGCCGGGCGCTGTCGGCCAGCTCGGGCGGCGAGACGATATGGCCGTCACGCCCGAGCCGCAGCGCCAGGCGCCGCAGCGACGCCGGGTCGGGGGTGCGCAGAGCGATCCGCAGTCCGCCGTCCGCCAGCTCGTCCGCGCTGTCGTGCGGGTAGTACTCGGCGACCCAGCGCCCGCCCGGGCCGACCTCGACGACGACCTCGGGGTCCTCCGCGGCGGGCTGGACCAGCCCCTCCGACAGGTCCCGCAGCTCGACCTCGGGCGGCGCGGACGGCTCGTCCAGGATCCTGATCTCGGCGACCCGGTCGAGCCGGAAGGTGCGGCGTGCCTCGGAGCGGCGGCACCAGGCCTCGACATAGGTGTGGCCGACGCTGACCAGACGGATGGGGTCGATCTCGCGCTCGGTGACCTCGTCCCGGGCCGGCGAGTAGTAGCGGATCCACAGCCGGCGCCGCTCGGAGATCGCACGGTCGACGTCCGCGAAGACGCCGCCCTCGGACTCGAAGGTCACCGACAGCCGGGCGCTGGCGCCGGCCGCCTCCCCGGCCGCCGCCTCCACCTTGGCGGTCGCCCGCAGCAGCGCCTGCCGGTCGCTCTCACGCAGTCCGGGCAGCGTGGCCACGGCCCGGGCGGCCACCAGCAGCGCGGTCGCCTCGTCGGCGGCGAGCCGCAGGGGCTCGGCTGCCTCCGCCCCGAGGGCGGCGGGGTTGTGCCACCAGATGCGCTCGCCGTCGGTGTCGATGTCGAGCAGGTCGCCGCCGCGGAAGCTGGTGCCGCACATGGGCAGCACGTCGAGGTCCGAGACCAACTCGTCCTCGGAGATGCCGAAGGCGCGCGCCACGTCCTCGACGCGGGCACCGGGGCGCTCCCTCAGATACGTCACCAGGGAGAGCATCCGCCGGGTCTGGTCGATGGCGTTGACGGGCCTGACCGGTTTGCCTGCCACTGTCTCGCTCGCTCCCCCTCAGCCCTTGGCCACGGCACGCAGCCGGTCCACCACGTCGGCCCGCAGCTCCGCCGGCTCCAGGACCACCACGTCCGGCCCGAACTCGACCAGCCAGGCATCCAGCCCGTGGCCGTACGGAATCTCCAACTCGTCCCAGCCGTCCCCGAGTTCCCGCACCGACGTGGCCTTCGCCCGAAGGGGGTAGCCGGCGTCCGTGCGCAGCCGGATCAGCGCGGAGCGGTCGGCGGTCTCCCCCGCCCAGCTCGCCACGGTCTCCCGTACGGTGACGACGTCGGGGACCTCGGCGGTGAAGCGGCCACTGCGGCTGCGCACCTTGCCGGTGATCCGGGACAGCCGGAAGACGCGCTCCGCGCCACGGTCCCGGTCCCAGCCCGCCAGGTACCAGTGGCCGCGCCAGCACTCCAGCGCCCACGGCTCGACATGCCGGGTCTCCGGGCGGGCGGCGGTGGCCTTGCGGTACTCGAAGACGACCGGGCGGCGGTCGCGGCAGGCCAGCATCAGCGGCTCGAACGCGGCCTCGTGCACCGGGATACGGGGCTCCAGGGCGCCGTGCGCCCCGTACGGGTCGACATCCTCGGGCAGCCCCGCCGCGCGCAGCTTCTGCAGGGCGCCGCTGGCCGCGCCCGCGAGCCGGGCCTGCTGCCACACCTTGGCTGCCAGGCCCAGGGCGGCCGCCTCCTCGGCGTCGAGCGTGATGGGCGGGAGGCGGTTGCTGTCGCGGCGGGCGAGGTAGCCGACGTCACCGTCGAGGTTCTCGACGGTCTCGATGACCAGGCCGAGCTCGCGCAGGTCGTCCTTGTCCCGCTCGAACATCCGGTTGAAGGAGTCGTCCGAGCCGGCTTCCAGGTAGGCCTCGATGGACTCACGAAGCTCGCGCTTGCTCAGCGGCCGCCGCGTCCCGAGCAGACACAGCGCCAGATTCATGAGCCGCTCGGCCTTGGCAATGGCCATCGACGCCCTTCGCCTTCCCTATGGTGCTTACGACCGATGACCGTACCGCTCCGCGGTGGCGTGGCAAAAGCCGAGGGCCCATGCCGGACAGGCATGGGCCCCAGGTAGTCGGGTCCGGTCGTCCGCCGATCAGTCGTTCGCGGTCGGAGGCGACACTCAGACGCGACGGTCAGACACCGAGCAGGTCGACCACGAAGATCAGCGTCTCGCCCGGCTTGATCGCCGGGGTCGGGCTCTGGTTGCCGTAGGCGAGGTGGGCCGGGATGGTCAGCTGGCGGCGGCCGCCGACCTTCATGCCCTGCACACCCTGGTCCCAGCCCTTGATGACACGGCCGGCGCCCAGCGGGAAGCGGAACGGCGTACCGCGGTTCCAGCTGGCGTCGAACTCCTCACCCGTGCTGAAGGCGACACCCACGTAGTGGACGGTGACGGTCTGGCCCGCCTGCGCAACCGGGCCATCGCCCTCCCAGATGTCCTTGATCTCCAGGTCCGCCGGGGGCTCGCCGCCCGGGAAGTCGATCTCGGGCTTGTCGATGCTCACTGCAGTGACTCCTATTGGTACGTGTGTCATGCGCGATGACTGATGGGCAACCTGCCCAGTCTTACATCACGGCCAGGATGTCGACGGCGAAGACCAGCGTGGAGTTCTTCGGGACACCCTGCTGCTCCTGGTCACCGAAGGCCTGGTCGGGCGGCAGGACGAGCAGCACCCGGCTGCCGGCCTTCTTGCCCACGAGACCGTCCTTCAGACCCTTGATCGACAACTGGTCCAGGGGGAACGTCGCCGTCTTGCCCGCGTCGTACGTGCTGTCGAACTTCTTGCCGCCCTCCCACAGCAGGGCGACATAGTTCACGACCACACTGTCCGTGTCCTTCACGACGGGGCCGTCGCCCTCCAGCACGTAGTTGGAGACGAGCTTCTTCGGCGGGTCGCTGTCCTTCGGCATCGTCACTTCCGGAGCCTTGCCGTCGGTGTTCGTGCCGACCTTCGGCAGGTCGATGGCGTCCTGCGCGACCTCCGTGCCCTTCGCCGACGCGGGGATGGTCGTGCCCTTCACGATGTCCACGACGAACACCAGCGTGGCGTTGGCCTTGATGTCACCCTGACCCTGCGCCCCGTACCCCAGGTCCGGGGGGATCACCAGCTCCAGGCGACTGCCGACCTTCTGCCCCTCCAGGCCCTTCTCCCAGCCCTGGATGACGCCGCCCGCGCCCAGGGTGAGCGAGAACGGCTGACCGCGGTCGAAGCTGTTGTCGAACGGCTTGGACTCGTCGTACTCCTGACCGAGGTAGTTCACCTCGGCGGCATCGCCCTTCTTGAGCTTCGCGCCGTCCCCCTCCTTGATGACCTCGACCTTCAGCTCCTTCGGCGGATCACCCTCCCCCTTGGCCAGAGTCGGCTTCTGCCCGAACTCGGCACCCTTGGTGATCGCGGGCACTCCGTTCTTGACGGAGCTGGAGTCGGAGCCCTTGTCGTCGTCGTTGCCGCAGGCCGCCACGGAGAGCAGCAGCAGCGGCACGACGAGAAGGCCGGCAATTCGGCGCACGTGTTCCTCAGATCTCAGACGGCACTGTGGTCGCCCGCCACTCTAGGGCGTGCGACGGGCCCCGTACGAGAACGTACGGGGCCCGTGGCCCGTTTTCCTCAATGCCGGGATCACATTCCCGCGATCAGCTTCTCCACCCGGTCGTCCACCGAACGGAACGGGTCCTTGCACAACACCGTGCGCTGTGCCTGGTCGTTCAGCTTGAGATGGACCCAGTCGACCGTGAAGTCCCGGCGCTGCTCCTGGGCCCTGCGGATGAAGTCGCCGCGCAGCCGGGCCCGAGTGGTCTGCGGCGGAACCGACTTGCCCTCGAAGATCTTCAAATCGTTGCAGATGCGCGCGGCTTGCCCCTTCTTCTCCAGCAGGTAGTACAGGCCGCGACGGCGGTGGATGTCGTGGTAGGCGAGGTCTATCTGCGCGACCCGCGGATGCGACATGGTCATGTTGTGCTTGGCCCGGTACCGCTCGATGAGCTTGTACTTCATCACCCAGTCGATCTCGGTGCCGATGCGGTCGAGGTCCTCGGACTCGATCGCGTCCAGTGTGCGGCCCCACAGCTCCAGGACCTGCTCGACGATGCCGGTGCGAATGCCGCGGCGCTCGCAGAAGTCCACGGCCTTCTCGTAGTACTCGCGCTGCACCTCCAGCGCCGACGCCTCCCGGCCGCTGGCCAGGCGCACCTTGCGGCGGCCCGTGATGTCGTGGCTGACCTCGCGGATCGCCCGGATCGGGTTCTCCAGGGTCAGGTCCCGCATCACCGTGCCCGCCTCGATCATGCGCAGCACCAGGTCGGTGGCGCCGACCTTGAGCAGCATGGTCGTCTCGGACATGTTCGAGTCGCCCACGATCACATGCAGGCGGCGGTAGCGCTCGGCGTCCGCGTGCGGCTCGTCGCGGGTGTTGATGATCGGCCGGGAACGCGTCGTCGCCGAGGAGACGCCCTCCCAGATGTGCTCCGCCCGCTGGCTGACGCAGTACACGGCGCCCCGCGGGGTCTGCAGGACCTTGCCCGCGCCGCACAGCAACTGGCGCGTGACAAGGAACGGGATGAGGATGTCCGCGAGCCGGGAGAACTCCCCGTGCCGGGCCACGAGATAGTTCTCGTGACACCCGTAGGAGTTGCCCGCCGAGTCGGTGTTGTTCTTGAAGAGGTAGACGTCGCCCGCGATTCCCTCCTCGTGCAGGCGTCGTTCCGCGTCTACCAGGAGTCCTTCCAGAATGCGTTCGCCGGCCTTGTCGTGGGTGACCAGTTCGGTCACGTTGTCACATTCGGGTGTCGCGTATTCCGGATGTGAGCCCACGTCGAGATAGAGGCGGGCGCCGTTTCGCAGAAAGACATTGCTGCTGCGGCCCCATGACACGACACGGCGGAAGAGGTACCGCGCCACCTCGTCAGGCGACAGGCGGCGCTGTCCCCTGAACGTGCACGTGACGCCGTACTCGTTCTCCAGCCCGAAAATGCGGCGGTCCATGACTGAACATTACGCCCGATCCCCTGAGCTGAAACGGGGTTCGACAGCACGGTTTGGATCATTTTCCGATGAAGCCGCAACAACCGCACCCCTGGCGGGAGCTGCGAGGACCCGTCCGGTGCCCAGCAGGACCAGCAGCGACACGGCCCCCGCGACCCCCGGCACGGCGAACCCCCACAGGGCCCCGCCCGCCTCCACGACCGGCCCCGCCAGGCCCGTTCCGACCGACGCGCCCACGGTGAACGTCGTCACCAGCCACGAGAACGCCTCGGTGACCGTCCCGCGCGGCGCGTGCCGGTCGACCAGCACGAACGCACAGGCGATGCACGGCGCGAGGAACACGCCGGCGACCACGCTCAGCAACGTCATGGCCACCGCGCCCGGCATCAGCATCAGCGGCAGGTAACACACCGCCAGAAGCGCCACCAGCACCCGCAGTCGCCGCGCCGGCTCCCCGCCCCACTGCCGCGCCCCGTACACCGTGCCCCCGATCAGCGCGCCCAGCCCCAGGCCCGCCATCAGCCAGCCGTACACCGCGTCACCGCCGTTGTCGTCCGCGTACGACACGGCCGCGACCGCGATCGAGCCCAGAGCCATCCCGATGAACAGGAAGGACGCGAGCAGCGCCAGCAGCCCGGCCGAACGCAGTGCCCCCAGCCAGTGCGCCTCACGCGGCGCCGAGCGCCACGCGCGCGAGGGCGGCGACACGACCACCGAGAGAGCGCCCAGCACCCCGATGACGTTCAGGACGAGCAGCGCCGCCTGCGCCGACCACAGCGACGCGCACAGGGTCAGCAACAACGGTCCGACGGTGAACATGACTTCCTGCGCCACGGCGTCCATCGCGTACGCCGCGTGCACCTGCCCCTCCTTGTGCAGGACCGACGACCACAGCGCCCGCAGGCCGCCCTCCAGAGGCGGCGTGAACAGTCCGGCGGCCGCCACAGCGGCGTAGGCGAGCGGCAGCGGACCGATGCCCACGAAGGCGAACCCGGCCATCGCGAGGGCCGAGGCGACCGCGGCGGGCAGCTGCACCCGCGGCTGGCCGTACAGGTCGACCAGCCGCCCCAGCAGCGGCTGCCCCACGGCGTTGGCGACACCGTAGACCGCCGCCAGAGCGCCGGCGAGGCTGTACGAGCCGCCCTCCTCCCGGACGAACAGCACGATCGCGATAGCGGCCACCGCGTTCGGCAGCCGCCCTATGAGCGTGCCGACGAGCAGCCGGGCGGCGTGCCTCGCCCTGAGGATCTCCACATATGCGCCGGTCATGAGCCGCGCCGCCCTCCCCGCAGGTTTTACGTATAACGTCTCCCGTCATACGTACCATGTGCGCTGTTCAGCAGTCCAGACCGGGAGTGGGCCGGAAGGCGGCCGAAACACCCGGAGTCGAACGACCACACATGAGGAGCAGGCGAACGGTGGCACACGGCAGCACCCGCCCCACCAGCCGGGACGTCGCCCAGGCCGCGGGGGTCTCCCAGGCCGCGGTCTCCCTGGTGCTCGGCGACAAGTGGCGCGGACGGGTCTCCGAGGCCACGGCCGAACGCGTCCGCGAGGCGGCCCGCCGACTGGACTACCGGCCCAACCTCGCCGCCCGCAACCTCCGCCTCGGCCGCACCCGCACCGTCCTCCTCGTCGTGCCCGCCCTGACGACCGAGTTCTTCGCCGGCGTCTACACCGGCGCCGCCCGCATCGCCGCCCAGCACGGCTTCGGAGTCGTCCTCTACCCCTCCCCCGAAGGCATCGGCCCCGCCCGCGACCCCTTCGCCTCCGCCCAGGCCGCCCTGGACGGCGTCATCGCCTCCTCCATGGCCGCCGACGCCCTCACCGCCATCCGCGGCGACCAGCTGCCCCTGGTGATGCTGGACAGCGACCCCGAGGGCAGCCTGGGCGCGGCCACAGTGAACCTGGACATCACGGACGGTGTCCGCCAGGTCGCCGAGTACCTGCTGGCACTGGGCCACCGCCGCTTCCTGCACCTGGCGGCGGACGTGGCGTCCTGGACCTTCGACGTACGCGCCCGGGAACTCGACACCCGCCTCGGCACGGTGCCCGGCACGTCACTGCTCACGGTCCGCGCCCCGATCTCCATCGAGGGCGCCCTCACCGCGGCCGCCACCGCACTGTCCGCCGAGGGCCCCCGCCCCACCGCGATCATCTGCGACGACGACAAACTCGCCGCCGGCGCCTACAAGGCCGTACGCCGCCTCGGACTGCGCATCCCCGACGACATCTCCGTCACCGGACTGGACGACCTCGCCCTCGCCACCGCCATCGACCCCGAGCTGACCACCGTACGGCTCGACGCCGAACTCTTCGGGGAACGCGGCATGCAGGCCCTGCTGGCGGTCCTGGAAGGCCGCACACCAAAGGAGGGAGACATCCCGGTCCAGCTCGTCGTACGCGGCTCCACAGCGCCGCCCAGCACGCCCTGAACACCCCTGCGCGAACGCCCTGTGCCCCGGCCGAGAGAGTCGGACCGGGGCACAGCACGGGCGAAAAGAAGCGGTACTACTCCGCGGAACCGTCCGAATCCTCGGAACCCTCCGCACCGTCGGCGCTCTCGGCCTCGGTCGACGCCCCGTCCACCGCCAGCAGCCGATCGAGCTGGCGGCCGACGATGCGCTTGAACTTCCGCGACTGCGGACGCGTACGGTCCAGAACCGCGACCTCCAGGCGCTCGGCGGGGATCTCCCGCTGCGTGCCGTTGGTGTCACGGGACAGGGCCTGGACGGCGAGCTTGAGCGCCTCGGCCAAGCTCATGCCGTCCTGATGACGCTGGTCAAGGAAGCTGCTGATCTGCTCGGCATTGCCGCCGACCGCGACCGAGCCGTGCTCGTCCACGATCGAACCGTCATGCGGCAGCCGATAGATCTGGTCACCCTCCGGCGTCTCCCCGACCTCGGCCACGACCAACTCCACCTCGTACGGCTTCTCTGCCGCGGAGGAGAAGATCGTGCCCAGCGTCTGGGCGTAGACGTTGGCCAGACCACGGGCGGTCACGTCATCACGGTCATAGGTGTAACCACGCAGATCGGCATACCGCACACCGCCGATCCGCAGGTTCTCGTACTCGTTGTACTTACCGGCGGCCGCGAAGCCGATCCGGTCGTAGATCTCGCTGAACTTGTGCAGCGCACGGGACGGGTTCTCGCCGACGAAGACGATGCCGTCGGCGTACTGCAGCACGACCAGGCTGCGGCCACGGGCGATGCCCTTGCGGGCGTACTCCGCCCGGTCGGCCATGGCCTGCTGGGGTGAGACATAGAACGGCGTCGACACCGGTTATCCGTCCCTTTCTGTCGAAGTCACAGGATCACCTTGATAAGACCGGACCGCCGCCTACAGCAGCGCGGCCCGCGGGCCGTCGGGCTGCTCCAGACGCCGCGCCAGGATCGAACGGGCGATCTCGGAGGACTCGTCCTCGCCGAGCCGACGGAAACCGTCCTCGGTGATCACGGTGACGATCGGGTAGATCCGGCGGGCGACATCGGGACCACCGGTCGCCGAGTCGTCGTCAGCCGCGTCATACAGGGCCTGCACCACGAGCGTCGTGGCCTCGGCCTCGGTCAGGTCATCACGGAAAAGCTTCTTCATGGCACCGCGCGCGAAGATCGAACCGGAGCCGGTGGCGGCGTAACCCTGCTCCTCGGAACGCCCGCCGGTGACGTCGTAGGAGAAGATCCGCCCCTTCTCCCGGTCGACGTCGTACCCGGCGAACAGCGGCACCACGGCCAGTCCCTGCATGGCCATGCCCAGATTGGACCGGATCATGGTCGACAGCCGGTTCGCCTTGCCCTCCAGCGACAGCTGCGCGCCCTCGACCTTCTCGAAGTGCTCCAGCTCCAGCTGGAAGAGTTTCACCATCTCGACGGCGAGACCGGCGGTACCGGCGATACCGACGGCCGAGTACTCGTCCGCCGGGAAGACCTTCTCGATGTCGCGCTGGGCGATGACGTTACCCATCGTGGCCCGCCGGTCACCGGCCAGCACGACGCCCCCCGGGAACGTCGCGGCCACGATGGTCGTGCCGTGCGGCGCCTCGATCACACCCTGCGTGGGCGGCAGTTGACGGTTCCCCGGCAGCAGCTCCGGCTGGTGATCGGAGAGAAAGTCCATGAACGAGGACGACCCAGGCGTCAGGAAGGCAGCTGGTAGACGCCCGGTGCTACGAGTGTTGGCTTCCACGCGATTCCTTCCAAGTAAGCGGCGGCCCGGCGGACGGCGTCGGGATCGTCTCCCAACTTGCCGATGGCCGAATTGCAGTTGAAGCACAGTACGCCACGGACCTTACCCGTCTTGTGGCAGTGATCCACATGCACGGCGAAGCCTTCAGGCAGATCACGCAGAGCCCCGTCTGCGAGGCGACCATTTCGTCACGCTGAGCTTCGGTGAGGCCGTAGTGGCGCTTCAGGTGCCGCGCACGCCCTTCGATTGCCCGGCAGGCGCTGGCAGTACTTGTGCCCATCTGGTGTGGCCACGCTTGGGCGAGGCTTCCTGCCCCGGGCATCCTGGCGCTGCCTGTAGTACGCCGCCGAGCATTCCCGGCAGTACGCCTGGAGACCGTCCCTCATGGCCTTGTTGCTCGCGAAGACTGCTCGCGGCTTGTACTGCTTGCACCGCGAGCAGCGCTTCACGCTTTCACTGCCGGACAATCCCAACTCCCCCATCGATGCAACCTTCGAATCGATGGGGAAATTACTCTCCACCCTTCTGAACGAAGGAGCGCACGAAGTCCTCGGCGTTCTCTTCGAGCACATCATCGATTTCGTCGAGGACAGAGTCCACGTCGTCCGACAGCTTCTCCTGGCGCTCCTTGAGGTCCTCCGAAGCCTGCGCCTCCGCAGTCTGCTCCTCGACCTCCTCGGTGGAACGCGTGGCCTTCTGCTGTCCGCCGCCGGTGTCCTTGGTTGCCATATCCCTCACCCCGCTCAGTTCGCCCGACATGGTCGACAGGTCGGCTTTCCTGCCGATCGGTGATGATCAGACCCTACAAGCCGGGTCTGACATCGGCCCCGCAGTTTCTCCAACGTACGGGGGCCATCTCGATGATTCCCGGACGCCGGGTTTTCCACCCTGCCGGGCCGATGTCCGGCCGGCCCGGCCCGAGTACCCCTCAGCCGCCTGACAGGACCCTGACCAGGTCTTCCGCGGTGCGGCAGCGGTCCAGGAGCTCCTTGACGTGATTTCGCGTTCCGCGAAGCGGTTCGAGGGTTGGAACGCGCTGGAGGGAGTCCCGGCCGGGCAGGTCGAAGATGACCGAGTCCCAGGAGGCCGCGGCCACGTCGTCCGCGTACTGCTCCAGGCAGCGTCCGCGGAAGTACGCGCGTGTGTCCTCCGGCGGCCTCGCCTGGGCCCGCTCGACCTCTCCCTCGTCCAGGAGGCGCTTCATGCGGCCGCGGGCCGCCAGACGGTTGTACAGGCCCTTCTCGGGGCGTACGTCGGCGTACTGGAGGTCGACCAGGTGGAGCCTCGCGGCGTCCCAGTCGAGGTTGTCGCGGCGCCGGTAGCCCTCCATGAGCTCTCGCTTGGCGACCCAGTCCAGCTCGCCGGCCAGGCTCATCGGATCGCGTTCGAGGCGGTTGAGGGTGTCCTCCCAGCGGGACAGGACGTCCTTGGTCTGCTCGTCCGCGTCCGCGCCGAAGCGCTCCTCCACGTACTTGCGCGACAGCTCGTAGTACTCCATCTGGAGCTGGACCGCGGTGAGTGTGCGGCCGCTGCGCAGCGTGATCAGGCGCTTGAGGGAGGGGTCGTGCGAGACCTGGTGCAGTGTGCGAACCGGCTGGTCGACCGCCAGGTCGACCGCGATGAAGCTGTCCTCGATCATCGACAGGACCAGGGCCGTGGTGCCCAGCTTGAGGTAGGTCGAGATCTCCGACAGGTTCGCGTCGCCGATGATCACGTGGAGGCGGCGGTACTTCTCGGCGTCGGCGTGGGGCTCGTCGCGGGTGTTGATGATCGGGCGCTTGAGGGTCGTCTCCAGGCCGACCTCGACCTCGAAGTAGTCGGCGCGCTGGCTGAGCTGGAAGCCGTGCTCGTGGCCGTCCTGGCCGATGCCGACGCGGCCGGCGCCGGCGAAGACCTGGCGGGAGACGAAGAAGGGCGTCAGGTGGCGCACGATGTCGGAGAAGGGGGTTTCCCGCTTCATCAGGTAGTTCTCGTGCGTGCCGTAGGAGGCGCCCTTGTTGTCGGTGTTGTTCTTGTACAGGTGGATGGGCTGGGCGCCGGGGAGCTGGGCCGCGCGTTCGGCGGCTTCGGCCATGATCCGTTCGCCCGCCTTGTCCCAGAGGACGGCGTCGCGGGGGTTGGTGACCTCGGGGGCGCTGTATTCGGGGTGCGCGTGGTCGACGTAGAGCCGCGCTCCGTTGGTGAGGATCACGTTGGCGAGGCCGATGTCCTCGTCGGTGAGCTGGCTGGCGTCGGCGGCCTCGCGGGCGAGGTCGAAGCCTCGCGCGTCGCGCAGCGGGTTCTCCTCCTCGAAGTCCCAGCGGGCCCGGCGAGCCCGGTGCATCGCCGCCGCGTAGGCGTTGACGATCTGGGATGAGGTGAGCATGGCATTGGCGTTGGGGTGGCCGGGGACGGAGATCCCGTACTCCGTCTCGATGCCCATTACTCGCCGTACGGTCATGCGGCCCTCCTTGCCCGGCGGCACCCTCGGTCATGGGCGCCGCACAAGTACCGCTGGCGCTCGGTTGCGTGTGCGGTGCCCGTCCCCGCACTGCGCGACTCGGCGGTACGAAAGAGCCTAGAACGCCTTTGCGCTGGTGGGGAGATCATTTGCGTCATTGCCTCGCCTGAAAAACAGTGGGCTGCGGGTACCCGTTGAGGGCACCCGCAGCCGCCCTGCCTTTTACAGGTACTGACCGGTGTTGGCCACCGTGTCGATGGAGCGTCCGGTGTCTGCGCCCTGCTTTCCGGTGATGAGGGTGCGGATGTAGACGATCCGCTCGCCCTTCTTTCCGGAGATCCGGGCCCAGTCGTCCGGGTTGGTGGTGTTGGGCAGGTCCTCGTTCTCCTTGAACTCGTCCACGCAGGCCTGGAGGAGGTGGGCGACGCGGAGGCCCTTCTGGTTGTGCTCCAGGAAGTCCTTGATCGCCATCTTCTTGGCGCGGCCCACGATGTTCTCGATCATGGCGCCGGAGTTGAAGTCCTTGAAGTAGAGGACTTCCTTGTCGCCGTTGGCGTAGGTGACTTCCAGGAAGCGGTTTTCCTCGGATTCCGCGTACATCTGCTCGACGGCGGTCTGGATCATCTTCTGGACCGTCATCGACTTGTCGCCGCCGTGCTCGCCGAGGTCCTCGGAGTGCAGCGGGAGGCGCTCGGTGAGGTACTTGCCGAAGATGTCCTTGGCGGCCTCGGCGTCCGGGCGCTCGATCTTGATCTTCACGTCCAGGCGGCCGGGGCGCAGGATGGCGGGGTCGATCATGTCCTCGCGGTTGGAGGCGCCGATCACGACCACGTTCTGCAGGCCCTCCACGCCGTCGATCTCGGCGAGCAGCTGGGGGACGATGGTGTTCTCCACGTCCGAGCTGACGCCGGAGCCTCGGGTGCGGAAGAGGGACTCCATCTCGTCGAAGAAGACGATGACGGGTGTGCCCTCGCTGGCCTTCTCGCGTGCGCGCTGGAAGACGAGGCGGATCTGCCGCTCGGTCTCACCGACGTACTTGTTCAGGAGCTCGGGGCCCTTGATGTTGAGGAAGAAGCTCTTGCCCTGGGCCTGGCCGGTGACCTCGGCGACCTTCTTGGCCAGCGAGTTGGCGACGGCCTTGGCGATGAGTGTCTTGCCGCATCCGGGGGGCCCGTACAGAAGGACGCCCTTGGGCGGCCGCAGTTCGTGCTCCTTGAACAGGTCGGGGTAGAGGTACGGGAGCTCGACGGCGTCGCGGATCATCTCGATCTGGTTTCCCAGGCCGCCGATCGATTCGTAGCCGATGTCCGGTACTTCTTCGAGGACGAGTTCCTCGACCTCGCTCTTGGGGACGACCTCGTAGACGTAGCCGGAGCGGGGTTCGAGCAGGAGGGCGTCGCCGGGGCGGATGGTGACGTCCAGCAGCGGCTCGGCGAGCCGTACCACCCGTTCCTCGTCGGTGTGCCCGAGCACCAGGGCGCGCTCGCCGTCCTCGAGGATCTCCTTGAGGGTGACGATGTCCCCGACGCGCTCGAACTCCATGGCCTCGACCACGTTGAGCGCTTCGTTGAGCATTACTTCCTGGCCGCGCCTGAGGTCGTCGAGTTCGACGCTCGGGCTGACGTTCACGCGGAGTTTGCGGCCTCCGGTGAAGATGTCGGCGGTGCCGTCCTCGTTCGCCGTCAGGAAGACACCGAAGCCGGCCGGCGGCTGTGCGAGCCGGTCGACCTCTTCCTTGAGGGCCACGATCTGGTCTCGGGCCTCACGGAGCGTGTTGGCGAGTCGCTCGTTCTGTGCGGACACGCCGGCCAGGTTGGTCTGCAGCTCGACGATCCGCTCTTCGAGAATCCTCGTGTGCCGCGGAGAGTCGGCGAGCTTGCGTCGCAGGACGGCGATCTCCTGCTCAAGGTAGGCGATCTGCCCGGCCGGGTCGTCGGACCCTCGTCCCGGGCGGATGCCGCGGTTCATGTCGTCGTGGGCTGCCACGGTCCTCACCTCCTCCAAGGGGAGCTGGACGCTTCCAGACCCTACCTGGGTGGGTGTCGATTGAAACCCCTAGATCACAAAGACTGTCGGGGTGTGTCCGATCTTCACCCTTGCGCTCTCCCTCACGCCAGGGGAATACCCACCGCACATGATTGGAACCCAGGCGGAGGTAGGGTCGAAGCGTTCAACACCCGTCAGAGCTGGCCGGATTCCCGTACGGCTCGGCGCAGGAAACGGCAGGAGAGATGAGCGTGGAACAGGCGGCCGGGGTCGGGGGTGAGGCGCTGGAGGTCTGGATCGACCAGGATCTCTGTACTGGTGACGGCATCTGCGCCCAGTACGCGCCCGAGGTGTTCGAGCTGGACATCGACGGTCTGGCCTATGTGAAGGGCGCCGGGGACGAGCTGTTGCAGGCCGAGGGGGCGACAACGCCCGTACCGCTGCCGCTTCTCACGGATGTGGTGGACTCGGCGAAGGAGTGTCCGGGCGAGTGCATCCATGTACGTCGCGTTTCGGACAAGGTCGAGGTGTACGGTCCGGACGCCGAGTGACCTTGCACATACAGGGTGTTACGACTGTCTGATTTCTCACAGATGCCGGTGGCATGGGTCAGACGCTCTGGGCACCGGCGGGTGTCGAGCGGACGAACGCGCCGTTCTTCCACTGCCACTTCGCGCTGTCCTTGACGTCCGGGCAGCAACGCGGCACGTCGTTGGAGGAGTAGCTGAGCAGATCGGCGAGGACGGCGCCGTCACGGACCGCGATGTCACTGACGGTGATGCTGTCCTTCGGGTCGACGAGGGTCGCGACGACGCGGGGCGCGGCCGACTCCGTGCCTCGGGTGAGGACGTACACGCCGTCGGGCGGAGTGCCCATGGGTGCGTCGCAGTGGACGACCGCGACGGTCTCGGGGTGGCTGTCGCCGTCCAGGTCGCCCGCGGCCTTCTTCACCACGACCGCCTTCACCGGGCCGCATTCGAGCGGGAAGTCGACGCCCGTGGGATCGGGGGGTGCGGTGGCCGCGGGGGTGTTCTTCGTGTCGGTGGCGGGGGTCTGGGCCGCCGTCGCCGGTCTGGGCTGCAGGATCGAGGAGAGGGCCACGACACCGGCGACCGCTGTGGCGGTGGCGAGCCAGTGGATCGGGCGGGTGTGAGTGTGTGCCAGTTCCGGGACGGCGGGTTGCTGCACTAGGAGTGTCTCCTGTGAGGGCTGTGCCGGTGGGGTGGCCAGCATGGTGCCACACGTCACAGGGCGGGGGAACCGCGGGGTGGGGAGTTCCGGTGTCGAACATCCGTGGTCAGGGCGGGGGACGGTCGTATGAGTACGCATGTCGTACCGCGCTCGGGCCTGTCTGGCTTGTCTGTCGTGGAGGAGAGCGGCGAGGCCGCGGACGCGCGAGGGCGGGCGCCGAGGCTGCGAGGGCGGGCGTAGCAGGCCGGC